>JAIFNN010000086.1 GCA_020047715.1 Bacteroidota bacterium
TCCGACTGCCCATGCAATAGCATCTTTTTCTATCTCAATCCGCAGCTTTTCCCTTTGCGTGTGGCTGAGAAGTTTTGAATCGTTCAGCACGGGATGCTTATAATCAAACGGAAGTATCACAGCCGCAGCAAAAACAGGACCCGCAAGGCAGCCTCTGCCTGCCTCATCACAGCCAGCCTCGACAGTATTTATATTTAAACTTGATTTTAACACAAATTGGCTATTATTCTTTAATGTTACCCATGGGAAAAAAGCTTCTGCAAGTTTAGTTGAAGAATACGTCCTTGTATATGCCAAACGAAAACAATTTACTACTCCCCGATCTGAAGTACCTTTTCTATCATTTTCCATAACTCCCCAGCCGTTTTATCCCAGCTAAACAGGTCTCGTCTCAGCCTGCCCCGGGTAATCAGTTCGTCACGCAGACCCGGTTCGAAAACAACTCTTTTCATCGCCGCAGCAATATCCTCAACATCAGCCGGATTCACATAAATAGCAGCGTCGCCTGCAACCTCAGGCAGGGAGGTTACATTGGAGGCAATTACCGGAACATCGCAATTCATCGCTTCGATTATTGGGATGCCAAAACCTTCAAAATAGGGTACAAAGGTGAGGGCTTCAGCAGCTGCAAGGGCATCAACAAGCTCTTCGGGACCAAGCCTGCCGCTGAAGATCACATCGCTCTTATACTTCATAGCTTGGTAAACCCTGTCGAGCTCTTCCGTCAGAAAAAACCTGGCCCCAACAATTACCAGTTTGTAATCCTTTGCCGAAGCATTGCTGAACAACTCGAATGCCCGGAGCAGGTTTGCAAGGTTTTTCCGGGGATGAAGCGTCCCGATAAATATGAAGTACGGCTTTCCCCCTGAAATCAAATCGCGACAACGTTTCTGACTTACCGTGTCAATCGGTTTGTAGAGTTCGTTTGCCCCGTTATGCATCACATCAATTTTCTCGGGGGAGATATGGTACGACGCGGCAATGTCGTTTTTGGAAAACCCGGAAACGGTACCTATCCTTGTTGCTTTTTTTGCGTAGCGGGGGAAGAAGAAATTATAATACCACCTCGACAACAGGGGCAGGTCTTTAGGCCGGTGAAAAAAATTAATGTCGTGAATTACCGGAATTGAGGGGCAACGACTTCGGAGCGATAAGTAACCGTCGGGCGAAAGGAAAAGATCCGCCCTGTACTTTTTAAGGATTCGGGGAATCGAGTATTCGAACCAGATAAACCATAGGAAAGGATGCCGTGAGGGAGGACCAATAACGACCGGGGTAATATTTTCCGCAAAAATGAAATCGGGATGCCAGGGCCTGTCAAAGATAAAAATAAACTCATGCTCAGGGTGCTGTTTGCAAATCCTTCGAAGGGTTTCATAAGTGAACCAGCCTATGCCGTCCAATTTGTCTTTTAATAAAAGCCTTGTGTTTACCGCTATTCTCATCCCTTGTAATAAATTGCTTCTTGCGAACAGTAAAGTTAAAGGAATAAGTAGGAAAGAATATTACATTTGTGAAGATTTTCTGAAAAAACTAGACTTGAAGAGAAAATTCCTAACCAATCTGGCCTTGTTGCTTGTTTTAAACCTGCTGGTCAAACCCTTCTGGATATTCGGAATCGACCGCAGCGTGCAGAACCTCGTGGGAGCCGAAGAATACGGCTTGTATTTTTCCTTGTTTAGTTTCTCTGTCCTCATCAACATCATTCTCGATCTGGGGATTACCAATTTCAACAACCGGAGCGTGGCTCAAAACCCAAAGATTGTTTCCGAATATTTCTCGAAAATTATCCCTCTAAAATTTGCTCTTTCTCTTATTTACGCAGTTATTGTTATCCTTGCCGGCCTAATGGTCGGGTATTCCGCAGAGCAGTTTCAGCTGTTGTACCTGCTGATTTTCAATAATTTCCTTTTGTCATTTATTTTATACCTGCGTTCCAATATCAGCGGCTTGCAGTTTTACAAAACCGATTCACTGCTGTCGGTGCTCGACAGGCTTATCATGATTCTGATCTGCAGTTTGCTTTTGTGGGGGCACATTAGCGATGAGCCCTTCAGAATCAGCTGGTTTGTTTATGCCCAAACCTTTTCCTATCTGCTTACCATGGGAGTGGCCTTGGGAGTGGTGCTTTCCAAATGCGGCAGAATCAGACTTAATTTTAACCTGCGATACGGATGGAACATACTGAAGCAAAGCTATCCCTATGCGCTGCTCATACTGCTCATGTCGTTCTTCAACCGGATTGATTCGGTGATGATGGAAAGGATGCTGAGTGATGGCAAGGAACAGGCCGGCATATATGCTCAGGCTTTCCGGCTGCTTGATGCAGTTGTGATGTTTGCATTTCTTTTCGCGGGATTATTGCTTCCCATGTTCTCAAATATGCTCAAGAACAATGAAGCCATCGGATCCTTGCTGAAGTTGTCGTTTTCGCTGCTCATTGTCCCTGCCATAAGCCTTGTTGTCGCGTCGGCTTTTTATGGGGAAGAAATTATGACAATGCTGTACCACGAGCATGTGGATGTGTCGTCGAGAATTTTTATCCGCCTGATTTTTGCTTTTTTGTTTATTTCCACGACCTATATTTTTGGCACCCTGCTAACGGCAAACGGAAGCTTAAAACAGTTGAATATACTGGCGGCGATAACCGTTTTCATGAACATAGGGCTAAACTTGCTTTTGATTCCCCGTTTCAAAGCCGAAGGTGCCGCATATGCAAGTGTTGCCTCCCAGGGATTTTTTGCTGTCAGCCAGGTGTTTCTTGCCCGCAGGATTTTCAACCTGCGAAGTGATTACTCCGTTATTGTCAGGTTGTTTGTGTTTTCTGTGTGCCTTATCTTAAGCGGGATAATTCTTGAATCGGCAAACATATCCTGGATTATCGGCTTCCTGGGATTATCGTTGCTGGGACTAGCCTTTTCGTGGGTGCTCAGAATTCTTACCCCGAAAGAAGTGATTGAGATTTTGAGAGCGGGCTGAATTTAAGCAACAGATGGTATTCAGTTCTGCCAATCCCCTTTGCGGAAATGTTAGAATCTTGTTAATACTTTCCATGCTGATTAAGCCGTTCCGAAAATTTAAATTCTCTATTTTTGAGGCAACCAATTTTATACTGCCTTGAAACCCCGCAAATCGAAAGATCACAATTTACTGAGAAGAAATGCCCGGACTCTTCTTCTAAATAACCGGGAACTTCAGGCTATTGAAGCATACTGTAAAAAGTATAAAGTTGACAACAAATCGAAATTCATGAGGGAAACAATTCTCACCGAAGTACTCAAACGTTTCGACAGCGATTATCCGACTCTTTTCGAGTTTGAAAAGCCAAATCTGTTCTCCCGTTGAAATTCAATTAATGAATCTTAAAAGTAGTATTTTAAGATTTAAATACTACTTTTATCATTCTAAAAAAACCAAGAGTCATGAATATTGAAGGTACCCGCACTACACCCTCAATTCAGATAAAACCGGGCAGAATTGAAATACGAGGCCGGTCGATTCCGGAAGACTCATTTGAGTTTTACAATCCGATAACTCATGCTATTCAGGATTATTTCAAGAAGAACCATGATAAAACCGAAATGCATTTCCACCTTGAATATATTAATTCAGGTTCCAAAAAATTCATTACCACTATTCTTATAGATTGTAACGACTTATATCAAAGCGGCAACAATATAAGTGTTCAATGGCATTATGATGCGGATGATGAAGCGATTGAGGAACTCGGAAATGATTTGAGAACAATGCTGCAGATACCTTTTCACCTTATCAAGGTAGGATAGAAAAAAGTGAAATTGCTTTTTCGGTTTCTACTTCAAATAAGTTTCGCCAGACAGATTTTTAGGCTTTATACTTTGGTTTTTACCGTAAGGTAAAATTTCACTACAACCTCAAAGTTGGCTCCTCTGTTTGTGCCATCAATTAAATAGGGCGTGCCGTCAGGTCCTGTGAGTGTGTAGCCTGCTTTTACATTAAACCTTCCGGGTGAATCCAACCAGGATAGAACCTTATCCAAATGTTCGGACTGCGGTGTGGCTTCATTTTCAAGTCCGGCTTCTTCGAGCTCTGAGAGTTTTGCCCGCGACATAGTGCCAATAGTATAGGATTCTGTTTCCTCTTCGTTGGAACAATTAATGTCACCGCTGAAATACATATCCTCCGGAGCATTCAGATTCTTTATCAGGTATGTGATTTTCCGGAGTTCAAATCCTTCGATATTATCTTTAAAATCATTGTATTCATCCGATTCGGTTGCATCAATGGATTTAACGTCTGAAAAACCATTGTTGGAGAGGACCTGTATCTGAAAAGTTTTTGTAAAATCAGTATCCACATCCGGAACAAGTTCGCTGATAAGGTCACAGCCTGTAAAAGAAAGGGCAAACAGAATGAGTGCGGGGGCAAAAATCTTTTTCATAAATCGTTTAATTTTTTGATTCGGTAAATATACGCAGACAAAGTTTTTTCGCCGTTTTATTTTGATAAGTGGACAATTTGATAGACGAACATAGCTTTTAATATGGGGAAGGAGAAAATCCAACTCAGGAGAGATGCATTTAGGAAAACAACAATGAAAGTATCATTGACAGGTAGAAGGATGATTATAACATCTGGTTATAAAATATTATGATAGAAATTATTAAATTGCAGCAATAATAAAACCGAACCATCACTAATGAACCGCAGACAAATGATATCAAGTTTAGCCGGGGCCGCAGCAGTTACTGCAGTTGGTGCACCCTTTACCGCAGCATTCGCCGGTGAGGAAAACAAGAATGGGAAGCTCAAGGGAAACATTCGGCATTCCGTTAGTCAATGGTGCTACGGCAGCATCCCTTTGGATGAATTTGCTTTAGCCTGTAAAGCAATGGGCTTGGAATCGATCGAATTGCTCGGTGAAAAAGATTGGGCCGTGGTTCAGAAACACGGGCTTAAATGTGCAGTGGGCTATGCTACTGACCTTGGTATCCCAAAAGGATTCAACCGTCTTGAAAACCACGACAAGCTTTTGTCCGATTTCGAGGCTATGATACCAAAGGCAGCCGCTGCCGGGGTTCCAAACCTGATCTGCTTTTCGGGTAACCGCGAGGGAATGACCGATAGCGACGGTTTGATCAATTGCGCCAAAGGTCTTCGCAGACTCATGCCCCTTGCCGAAAAACATGGCGTAACCATTGTTATGGAACTGCTTAACAGTTATGGACATGCCGACTATCAGTGCGACAAATCGCCCTGGGGAGCGGCCTTATGCGAAATGGTGGGCTCCGAGAGGTTTAAGCTTCTCTTTGATATTTACCACATGCAGATTATGGAAGGAAATATCATCGAAAACATCAGAAAATATCATCCCTATATTGGCCATTACCATACCGGCGGCGTTCCGGGACGCAATGAACTCGACGAAACACAGGAATTATATTACCCTGCCATTATGAAAGCTATTTTGGCAACGGGTTACAAGGGATTTGTGGGACAGGAGTTTGTTCCGACCTGGGACGACAAGCTCAAAGCCCTGAGAGCCAGTGTTGAGATTTGCGATGTTTAGCAAATCAAAAATCAGAGTAATCAGTAGGTTGAAGCAATATTTTATCGATGCTTGAGACATTGTTCTGGTAATTCGGATTGTTCTTCATGGAATTCCAATCCGGATGGGACCCAAATGCAGCCCAATGTTCCTTTTGTGAAGCCTCATTGGCGAATGTGGTCATATACATCAGGTTTGGCATAGATCCCCCAGAGATTACCTCCCCGTAAAAAACCGCATTAAAGCCGAGCTTCTTAAAAAGCGCAACCTCTCCGGCATCGTTAAACATTTCGACTTTATTCTGGAAAATCTTTTCTGTTGCCCCATGATAACTTCTGAGCTCATACACTCTCTCCGCGGGAAAGGTCGTGTGCTGCGGCTTTTCCGGAACCGGCATGCTTTTAAAAGCTCGAAGCAGGATGCTTTCAATCCGAATATAGGGTGGATTATTATAGGGTGCATCAATGTATTTGCTGCCATCGGTCTGATAGATATTGTCGGCAGACAGAATTTCCGGCAGGCTCTCGAATTGCGCCAATGATTTAAAGGGCACGAGCACATAGATTATAACTCCGGCAGCAGATTCTTCAGCTTTTGGCTTAAAAACCCCGACCGCGGGAATCCCTGCCCTATGCATAGCCGGGAGATAAGCCGTTTTAAGGTAGGTATCCATTTGCTGCTCCTGGGATTCGTTTTCAATACTGTAAATCTTCAACTGGTAATAATAACGGTCCTGAGCCAATAGACCTGCAGTTGTAAACACAATGCAAACCATTGTCAGGATGGCTAGCTTTAATTTTGGGAGATTCTTCATAAATGTGAGTTATTTAGCTTTACTTATTACATATAATCCATTATTCTGCCCGAAATCTGAAGCAGTGAGATCTCAGCAAGTTTTGCCTGATACTGCACCGAGATAAGCCGTTCCTCGGCATCGAGCAAACTCTTTTGAACTTCACGCAGTTCAAGCCCGGATAAATTTCCAAGCTTATAGCGTTCGAGAGCTATCTCCAGATTTTCCCTTGCCACTTCGAGGTTTTTTTCTTCGAGTCTAAGCAGGCGAAGGTTATTCTCATACGCGTAATAGATGTTAAGTAGGTCGGCCTTGACTTCCTGCTCCACCTCCTTGTACTGAATGGTGCGGTTCTCGATTTCGATGCGGGCATTGCTCTTTTCGCGTCGCTGGTTAAATCCGTCAAACAGATTCATGCCCAGGGTAAGCCCGTAATTCATTCCCCGAACGTGCTGATTGTACAATTCTCCTGTTTGGTAAGCGTTGTAGGAATAAGCATACCCCGACGACATGGTGAGATAGGGATACGCCCGGGATTGAATGATTTTGTAATCAAGCTCCGAAACCACCTGGTTCTTTGAGGCAATCTGCAAGCTTGTGTTTTCGGCCAGGGTTTGTGCCAAAAGCTCATCATAATTGAGCCCTTCGTTAATTTGTATAAGTGAGTCCTTCAGGACAATATTTTCCCCCAGGTCCTCGGCCACCATCAGTTTATTCAATCTGATCTGGGAAGACCGGAGCACTTCGTTCTGCCTTGCATACCTTGAACTGTCGGCATTGAGATACACGAGCGATTGAAGCAATTCCAGTTTTGATGCCCCGCCAAGTATGTATCGCTGCTCGTCGATACGAACCCGTTCTCTGGAAAGTGAAACGGCGTAAGCCAGGTTATGATATAGGGTGAGTTGCTGGATGTAGTAATTGTACTCCGAAACAATTTGTGACAACAGGTTCTCGACCGACATTTGTGTATTGAGTCCTCCCATTTCAGACAAGACGCCAAGTTTCTGGTAGGTTCTCTGCACCTGGAATCCCCTGAAAATGGTCATCCCCAGGTCAACTCCTGCCGAACCGTAGGTATTGTGAATGCCCGAAGAGGTACTCTCGCTGCCATCCCGCAAATTTCGGTTGGTTGTGTTCAAACTACCTCCCAGGCGATTACTCGCGGTAACAGTTGGCAACATACCCGCATTCCCCTGTGTGTAGTTATTTTGGCTTGTCTTTTCGTTGTTTCGAACGGCCTGCAAGGCGAAATTCCTGTCCAATCCGGTTTGTATGCAACGGCTCAAATCGTATTCCTCTTGAGCTGCTGCGTTGTTCAGGACAAAAAAGAAGAGAACCAGCAAAACGTAAGGACTAGTGCCTGTTGTCGATTTCAACTTTGTCAGGATAACTTGGTTCATTGTTAATGCTTTTTGATTCGCTTGAAATAAAAATGTATACTGCCGGAACAACATATAATGTAAGGAATGTGCTTATGGTTAACCCGCCAACAACAGCCACACCCATTGCTACCCGGCTCTGAGCACCTTCGCCCCAACCCAGGGCAAGAGGCAGCACTCCGAGAATGGTCGAAAGACTGGTCATTAATATGGGTCTGAACCTGGCAGCAGAGGCGTACCGGATTGCCTCAAGTTTGTTCATGCCGGCCAATTTGCGCTGATTGGCAAATTCAACAATAAGAATACCGTTTTTCGTAACCATTCCAACCAACATAATAATGCCGATCTGGCTGAAAATATTCATGGTTATGTTGAAATACCACATAAAGAACAAGGCACCGGTAAGGGCCAGGGGGACGGACATCATTACGATCACAGGATCCTTAAAGCTCTCGAATTGTGCTGAAAGAACAAGGAAAATCAGCAAAATGGCTAAAAGGAAAGCGAACATAAGGCTGGAAGAGCTTTCCATAAAGTCCTTGGAGTCACCGGCAAGGGCAGTCCTGAACGAGTCATCAAGTACTTTTGCTGCAATTTTATCCATCTCCTCAATGCCCTGACTGATTGTTTTTCCTTCGGCAAGCCCTGCTGTGACAGTAGCCGCCACAAACCGGTTATATCGGTATAGTTGAGGGGGAGCTGTTGACTCCTGCAGGGTAACGAAATTATCAAGCTGCACCATTTGACCTCCGATATTCCTTACATAGAGAGATTTAAGGTCAAGGGGCTTATTCCTGTCACCTCGCGCCAACTCGCCCAATATCTGATATTGCTTGCCGTTCATGATGAAATAACCGAACCTTTGTCCGCTGAGGGCTAATTGCAATGTCTGACCGATATTCTGAGTAGAAACCCCAAGGAGGTTGGCTTTGTCGCGGTTAATAACGATCTGTAGTTCGGGTTTGGTGAATTTCAGGTTCACATCGGCCATTACGAAGGTGGGATTGTTTTGAACCTCCTCCATGAATGCAGGCAGTATTTCCCTGAGTTTATCAATATTGGGTGCCTGAAGTACATACTGCACAGGCAGACCACCCCTTCGTCCACCAAAAGTTGATTGCTGTATTACGCTGGCCCGGGCCTTGGTCTTCTTGCGGAGTTCTGCCGATAGCTGATTGGCAATTTCCTGCTGTGACCTTTCCCTTTCAGAGGGTGAGACGAGCAAAATGCGTACAAACCCCCCGCCACCCCTGATCATGGCCGTTACTTTGTCATATTCAGGAATTACGCTGTCAACCATTGTGGCCAGTTCTTCAACATAGCTCAGATTAAACTCATAGGTGGAACCTTCCTGAGATGTAACGCTAACGTTAAGCTGCGATCTGTCTTCAAGAGGAGCCATCTCAGCAGGAATAACTTTCCACAACACAAAAATCAGAATAAACGACAAGGCAAGAATAAGAATCGAAATATACTTTTTGCGAAGGAAGGTGTCGAGCGAGTCCTGATAGGCTTTATTGAGAGCAATGAAGAATTTTTCAGTAAAATAATAGGCTTTGCTCCGCTCTTGCCTTGTTTTCAGCAATTTGGTCGAAAGCATTGGAGTGAGGGTAAGGGCTACAAAAGAGGAAATGGTCACTGCACCGGCAATAACGATGCTGAATTCCCGGAACAATCTGCCCGTCATCCCCTCCAGAAAAACAACAGGAATAAACACTGCAACCAGAGTTATTGTGGTTGAAATGATGGCAAAGAATATTTCGTTGGAGCCCTTTATCCCTGCCTCAAGAGGAGTCATACCCTGCTCAATTTTCACATAGATGTTTTCCATCATTACAATTGCGTCGTCAACCACCAAACCAATAGAGAGAACAATGGCCAGCAAGGTGAGCACGTTGATGGTAAACCCGGCGATGTACATGATGAAAAACGAACCGATCAGAGATACAGGAATTACAAGTATCGGTATAATGGTGGTACGCCAGTCGCGCAGAAAGAAGAAGATTATAATAACAACGAGAAAAAATGCCAGGTATATTGTTGTTTGCACCTCCTTAATGGAAGAGCGTATGTATTCTGTATTGTCGAAACCAACATCATATTCAACATCATCGGGGAGGTCTTTCTTGAGATACTTGAGCCTCTCATAGATTTCATCGACAATCTCAATATGATTGGCGCCGGGTTGGGGCACAATGGCTGTGGCAACCATGGGAATTCCATTCACCTTCATAATCCCGCGCAGATCTTCGGGTCCCAGCTCAGCACGACCGATATCGCTAACCCTCACAATCTGGTCTCCGGTTTGCCGCAGGATGAGGCTGTTGAACTCCTGTGGGGTGGTCATCAGTCCCAGGGCACGAATGGTGAGCTCCGTATTTGTTCCCTCAATACTTCCTGCCGGGAGCTCAACGTTTTCGCGGAGGATCGCATTCCGGACATCAAGCGGGGTCATCTGGTAACCTGCCAGTTTTGCCGGGTCGAGCCATATTCGCATGGCATAACGTTTCTCTCCCCAGATAAAAACAGCACTAACACCAGAGATGGTTTGAAGTTGCTCTTTAAAAGTGAGGTCGGCTATTTCGGAAAGTTCAAGGAGGGATCTCTGGGAGCTCTTTACTGCGATCATCATAATGGGATTTGCATCCGCATCGGCTTTTGCAACTATCGGGGGATCGCAGTCTCGTGGAAGCATTCGCTGCGCCTGCGACACCTTGTCGCGAACATCGTTGGCGGCAGCTTCCATATCAACTGTCAGTTCAAACTCTACGGTTATGCTGCTGTTTCCCTGACTGCTGCGACTTGTCAATGTGCGGATTCCGGGAATGCCGTTTATCGACTGCTCCAGGGGCTCGGTGATCTGCGTTTCAATAACATCGGAGTTTGCGCCGGGATAGGAAGTGTTTACCGATATTATGGGCGGGTCGACACTGGGGAATTCCCTTATCCCCAGATAGGTCATGCCGATGATTCCAAATAAAAGAATCACCAGTGAGAATACGGTGGCTAATACCGGGCGCTCTATGCTAGTTGAGGAAAGGCTCATGGTAAGGGATTAACAGTGGGTTCGTTGGAAACCAGGGTATCAAGCTTAACGGGGATATTATGTCTCAACTGCAAAATTGCCGTAGTGAGCAAGGTATCGCCGAAACTGAGTCCGCTTCGTATCTGTATCAGCGATTCTGTACGAAGCCCTATTGTAACCTTGACTTCTTCTGCCTTTCCATTTTTATAAATAAAAACCTTCTCCCCTTCCATTTCCGGAATAACCGCCTGTGAAGGGATTGCAATGGTGTTGTCGATCTCTGATAAGAGGGCCCTGACACTGGCAAAACGCCCGGGTTTCAGCTCTTCGTCCTTATTGGGATAAATTGCCCGCACAACAATGGTTCGGGTATCAACATCAACTTTGGGGGCAACGGCGTAAACATTGGCGGTAAAAGTTTTGGAAATACCATCCACAACAAAAGAGATTGCAAATCCCGGAGTGACTTCACCGGCGTATCGCTCGGGAATGGAGAATTCAACTTTCAGGGGACTGATCTTCACGAGTTGAACAATTTTGGTCTGAGTGGTGGCAAACGCTCCTTCGCTGATCATGCGCAAACCAACAACTCCGTCGAAAGGGGCCCTCAACTCCGTTTCCGAAATGCGCGCCTCAACCAGCTTTATGTCAGCCCCCAGAGACTGAAGCTCTGTGGATACCTGATCGTAACTCTCACGGCTTATGGCATCGCGGTCGAGAAGCTGCCTTTGGCGAAACTCCCTCTCCTCGGCAAGTTTATGCTGGGCCTTGAGTTTTAACAACTGTGCCTGCAAGGGCAGGTCGTTTATCTTGGCTAAGAGTTCGCCTTTTTTAACGCGGGTCCCTTCCTCGAAATAAATTCCCACAACTTTTCCCGATGCCTCGAATGAAAGTTCAACCTCTTCATCGGGGATCAGTGAACCCGTGCTGTATATCAGTTCGTTCATGCTGGTGGGAGCAATAAGAAAACCACTGGCGAACAAGGGCTGCGAGCCCCCACGCATACCCTGCGGGCCAGCAGCAGTGCCTGCCTTCGCACCCGAATTGGTACTTAACATGGGTTTTACCTTGGGATAAAAAATGAACCCGAGAATTACAATGATCAGGACCGCAGTTATGGAGGTCTTGATTACCTTTTTAGTTATCAACGCCATCGAATGAATTTATGTTGGAACCAAGGGTTATAAAATTAAGTGGAACGAATCGCCAGGTTAATTTTATATCGAAAGGTTAATTTGCAAAAATACGAATTGTTAGGACAATTCACCTGCGAAAATTAATTCTATTTGAGTAAGAAAAACTGCATAAACCAGGGCCGAGCCATGAAATGTAACAGTACATTATCAAAAGAAACAAAGCAATGGGAATCTTTGCAGCCAGGCAGCACGGCTAATTTACAACGTAGTTTGAATACTCTATACTCACAACCCCCTTGGTAACCCCTTTACTATCAAGCTTCTTCGAAAGGCTTTCAAGGTCGCCAGTTAGGGTTGAAGGAAGAGACATATTCTTCACGTCAAACTCCACACGGATAGCGGCTGGCAGATCGAAGGGGTTATTTTTATAGGAAAAATCGATTCGGTAGGAACCTGATGACTTGGTATAAGTTTTCATCCTTACGATGCGAAGATTCAACTCATCGATCCAAACCTGAGCCAGCACAATGTCGAGTTCAGAACCCATAGGGATAATCTTGATCAGTCGGGTTTGTTTACCGCTTACAATCTCCGTCTTCTCATCAATGGCTGTAAATTCGGCATTGAACAACTGGAGGTAATCCATCTCCACACCCTTTTTCGGGAGCAGAAGAATGCCAGTCGATTTGATCTCGAATTTATCGGGCTTCTCGAAAAAGACTTTTGCTTTGCGCTCTTCAATGTTAACAAACTCTACATCGATTTTCACAAGGATATCGGCCGAATATTTGTCAACCAATTGCATTTTGAGCGACAATTCCTTCACCAGGCCCTCGGCATCCCGCTGGGCATTGAGAACTGTAGTAAAAAATGTTACAATCCCAAATAACACAATAATAGATCTCATCATCAGCTTAAGATATCTTTTTTTCTAAAATGGTAAAACGCAACTGAAAGGAACAGGATAATGTAAGCGAGGTCGGTAAAAACAGCACGGCTAATCTTACCATAATCAAGTTCGTAATCGAAAAATAACTGCCAGGCTGGCAGGTAGGTTGTAAACAGAAAAGGGATGATGGGTCTGAGCATGCTGAAGCCCAGCGTTGAGATAACCGTAATGCCAATGATAATTGCAAAAGTGCCAATAATAGGGCCAATCGAATTCTCGGCAAAGGCAGACAACATAAATGCCAGAGAGGCCACTACCGTCATGCTCAAAATCCCATAAGAATAAGCCAATGCAAAGCGCCACAAAGCATCTTCAGCCTTGAAAATATTCAATGTTCCTTTGAGGATCAGGAGATCCCCTGAACCAAAGAGGATGGAACCCAGGCCAACACTCAGGACAATCATCAGGATAATTACCAGATAGGTATAGGTCCATCCGGCAAAAAACTTGGCGAAAAGGAGTTTTGTTCGGCTTACAGGCCGGGTCAAGATCAGCCTGAAAGTGCCACTGTTTGCCTCGCCCGCAATCAGATCGCCTGTTACAAGAGCAATAAGTATGGGAACATGTATCCAAAGGCTTGTTAAAACGATGTATGAAACCGTGTAGACATTAATAAGTTTGCCTTCAAACAGAAAACTGTCTTTTAAGTTCTGAATTACAAAATCGAGGATTTCTTCTCCCTCAAAATAAAAGCCCAGCTGTATAGCCACAACAATGAGGAAAACCGCACCAAAGCCAATATAAGTTCGTGGTTTGGTGAAAATTTTATAAAGTTCTATTCTTACGAGTTTATTCATTTCCGATTTTGCTGATGAAGTAATCCTCGAGCGATCGGGCCGGGATTACACTATAAACTTTAACCGCATCTTTTTCAAATTCAGCCAGCAGTTCAGGAATCCGTTCTCTGGGGATTCTGAGCCGGAGACTGTTGTTTTCGGATAATTCCGCATCCTGAGCAGATTCAAACTTGCTTGCAACAAGCAGGGCCTTTTCCGGGTTGGAAATCTCAATCGTTACCAATATTCCACCGCCCTCAAGAAGTTCGGAGACTTCGCCTTCCACCAGACTTTTACCTTTGTTGATGATAATCATCCTGTTTGCAAGTTGCTCCACCTCGGCCAGTATATGACTTGAAATCACAAAAGTGATACCCCTTTCGACGTTCAGTTTTTGAATCAGTACGCGCATTTCCTTCTGACCCTGTGGATCCAGGCCGTTTCCCGGTTCATCCAGTATGATCAGATCCGGGTCGTGCAGCACGCTTTGTGCAATCCCCAACCTCTGTCGCATTCCCTGCGAGAAGGTTTTGACCTTGCTGTGCTGCCGGCTACTGAGCTTTACCAGGTCAAGAACTTCGTCAATTTTTGCGTCAAGGTTTTTAACGTTGGATAGTCTCCCGAGTATCTCAAGATTTTTGCGGGCGGTGAGATAAGGGTAGAAATCAGGCTTTTCAACCAGGGCGCCGACACGACTAAGAGTAGTGTATCGGTCGACGGAAAGATCTTTCCCAAAGAGTTTGATTTTCCCCGAGTCGGGCGTAATCAATGAGAGTATCATACGTATCGACGTACTTTTCCCTGCGCCATTGGGTCCGAGAAAACCGTAAATATCGTTTTTAAAGACCTTAAGCGAAAGACTATTAACAGCGTTTATTGTGCCGTATTTTTTGGAGACATTTTCCAGTTCGAGATATACTTCTTTTTCCAATTTAAGCGTATCAAAATTCAGAGCGAAAGTTACGAATTTGTTATGAGGTATTATTAGTTTAATTAATCCATTGAACGAAACTGTATTATTTGTTTTTTCATTTATGGAGTATTGCCATATCTAAAATTCAAGCAATAGAAAATCAAAAAGGTTGAGTTGCTTGATTCCTTCATAATCATTCCCTATGATTATATCGCTAAAGGTAATAACGTATTTAGGATAGTTGTCTTTGATTAAAAGTAAATTCCCGAATTCACGGCTTGAAGCGGCCTCCCCACTAATTTGCATACATATCTGCACGTAAACCTTCAATCCGCTGCTGTCAGCAACAAAATCAATCTCTTTCTGATCAATCTTACCTACATATGCTATACCATATATAAATGGTCAATAATTAATTTGTCTACGATACACCTTAAATATTTTCCTTTGTATTAATTCACTCATACACAGGATTCCTAAAAACAGTTCCCATTGTAATATTCACATTCTTAAGAAATGTAATTACAGATGTATCCGATAGTAAGTAAGTGGGATCTGGCCAACATGATTGAAGACTGGGGATGGGATACTTCGCCGGACCAATGATGGACTACTCCCTCGCTGAAAATCTTGACTTCTCGCTTATCTGGCAGCATTTCAACAGCATCATGGGGGGCACAAAGACAAGAATCAATCTGACGTTTCTCAGACTCAAATATAGTTTTTAAGCTTAAACGAATACTATTCTTTTAAATCTGCAAACAATCGGGGCAAGAACCAAAATTGTTATCACAGATTCGCAAATGGTTTTCTGAAAATACAGGTTTACGAAAGGCAATTTATTACTTGCCATGGGCTATTTCGAACTTACCGAAGGCATTATTGAATCTGTTGAGGGCTATCTAATACTTTCCAAAGACAATATTAAACTTGTAAAAGGCTATCTCAAACTTTCCAAAGGCAATATTAAACTTGTCAAGGCCCATCTCAAACTTTCCAAAGGCAATATTAAACTTGACAAGGCCCATCTCAAACTTGTCAAAGGCAATCTTAAACTTACCAAAGGCCATTTTAAACTTGTCAGAGCTCATATCAAACTTGTCAAAGGCTATTTTAAACTTGTGGAAGCTCATGTTCAACTTGCGGAGGGCTATCTTCAACTTGTGGAAGGAAGGGTGAAGTTTGTTGTCGGGAAAAATGGGATTTTTGCTGTAAATCAATTTCGCGGATACAGTCGCCGGGAATTTTGTTCTTAAGAAATTGTATGCTTTCCCTGATTTATGGGGTGGTAAATAAACCCAGTCTCCTGGCATTAACAATTTCCGCTGCTAAGGCTGCAAAATTCGAGTGATATCAGGTAATAATTGGTTGGGGTTTAAGGCACTATAAGAAAGAAAAAAGTGGGAATTATTAAAAATAAACTATACTTTTGCCAATAATTAATGTGGTAAATGTGAAATATTTCACATAATCAGCACTTATTCCGTGATAAATGATCATTAAAAGAAATATTCTTAATCAGTTAATTGCCTGGAAAAAAAAAGAGACCAGAAAGCCATTGGTATTGCAAGGGGCGAGGCAAACGGGCAAAACATGGCTTCTAAAATATTTTGGGAGCAATTTTTATGAAAGAGTTTCTTACTTCAATTTTGAAAAACAGGCTGAGTTAGGTCAGTTTTTTGAAACAAGCAAAGATCCTGAAAGAATCATAGAGAATCTTTCCCTTGCAGATGGTAAACCGATAATACCAGGAAAAACCCTCATCATTTTCGATGAAATCCAGGAATCAAAAAACGCACTTAATTCCCTGAAATATTTCAACGAAGAAGCTCCTGAATATCATATAGCTTGCGCAGGTTCACTACTTGGCGTGGCAATGAGCAGAGGATCTTCCTTCCCGGTAGGAAACGTTGATTTTTTACAAGTATATCCGATCACTTTTTCAGAGTTCCTGGAAGCTTCTTCCTCAGAATTATCAGCTTATCTGGAACAGCTAAATAAAATTGAAACGATTCCTGATATTTTTTTCAATCCCCTCATAGAAAAGCTAAAGATGTATTTTTTATCAGGCGGCATGCCCGAAGCAGCAGTAACATTAATTGAAAAACTTGATCTGTCAGGTACCCAGGAAGTTTTGCAGAATATTCTCAATGCTTACACACTGGATTTTTCCAAACATGCTGAAAACAGAGATATTCCAAAAATATCCTATATATGGAATTCCCTGCCCTCGCAACTAGCCAGAGAGAACAGAAAATTTTTGTATCAGACAGTCAGGCCGGGTGCCAGAGCAAGAGATTATGAGGATGCACTTTCATGGCTCGTTAACGCTGGGCTTGCATACAGAATTTACTGTTCCATTAAACCTTCACTCCCATTAACAGCCTATGATGATCTCTCCGCATTTAAAATTTATATGCCGGATGTCGGTCTATTACGTCGTCTTTCCCTGCTTGATCCTTCTGCAATAAAAGAAAGAAACCGGCTTTTCACAGAGTTCAAGGGTGCGTTAACTGAAAACTATGTTCTAACAAGCCTGATTCAGCAATTTGAAGGAATGCCGAGGTACTGGAAGTCGGGAAATACAGCCGAAGTGGATTTCCTGGTACAGTATAAAAATAACATCATTCCCATCGAAGTTAAGTCGGAAGAAAACATAAGAAGTAAAAGTTTGGCGTTCTATCGCAAAGAATATCATCCACCCCTGAGTATCAGATACTCATTGCGGAACCTCAGGCAGGATGAAGGATTGATCAATATTCCGCTTTTTATGGTAGATTATACCTCCAGACTAATTGAGTTATGCGGAGAATGAAATGCCTTTCAGCTTAATTTATTACCTTTCGCAAGTTAAATGTCCTTTATTTTAAAGGTTCACTTTGATCATCTCTGAGGGCATATTGCGGTTCAGAACCATTATCTGAGGTTTTCCATTGAGAGCGATACCCTTTTCAAGGAATGACTTTCTCAGAGTATCCATTGCTTTTTCGGGGGAGTTGTTGTTTTGACTCAGATGAGCCAGACAAATGTGGCTCAGATGTTCACTCATGTTTTCGGCAAGGAAGGCCGAAGTCTGGTGATTTCCCAAATGTCCATGGTCTGACCTGACCCGTTCTTTTAAAAAATATGGATACTTCCCGTTCACCAGCATTTCCTCATCGTAGTTCGACTCGATAACCAGCAGGTTGGCTGCTTTGATATAGGGAGCAGCGGTTTGGCATATGTGGCCAAGGTCGGTGGCAATTGTAATTTTTTTATCCCCCGAGCAAATATGGAACCCGATGGTTTCCGGAGCATCATGGGAGACCGGAAAAGCCTCTATAGTAAAGCCTGCCAGATGAAATTTCTGTTGCAGTCCGATTTCGCGGATGCAATCGCTCGATATTTTGTCTTTTACATATCCTAGACTTTCCCAAACTTTATGGCTTGTGAATGCCGGAAGATGGTTTTTTACGGTAAGCGGGTACAATCCCCTGACATGATCGGAATGATTGTGGGTTATCAATACTCCCATTATGGTCTGCATGGATACACCCAGGTTTTTAAGTGCCTTGCGAATGGCGGCGCCTGAAATCCCGGCATCGATGAGTATCCCATGAAAGCCATTTCCAAGGTAATAACAATTTCCGCTGCTTCCGCTGCTAAGACTGCAAAACTCCAATGCCATCAAATAGTATTTTCTTGGGGTGAAGATACTATAAAGAAAGAAAGCAATGAAACAAAATCGACCATTACAGAATTATGAAAAAAGCCTAATCACTTAGTACGACTTTTCCCACATAAACCTTCCCATCGAGCAAAATCCTGTAGAAATAAATTCCCCTATAACAACTAGTAAGCTTAATTGCGGAATGCGTATCCGGATGAACAGTTTTAAAAATCAACCTGCCTGTCTGATCAATGAGTTCAAAAGTAAAAGGTCCGGATGGTAAGGATGAATTTATGCGGATCTCATCCTTAGCGGGATTTGGGTAAACATCAATTTTCTTTTCAATAGTAGTTTGTGGAATTGCATCAATAATCAAAGGAGTTCCCCAGCTTGAATCCGCCTTTTTATAATACACAGGGAAGCAGCTATACTCGCTATAACCCTCAATTCCCCCGGAACAATAAGAATAAGGGCCTCCCAAACCTTTAATATAACTTTGTTTAGTTAAGCAACCGTCTTCAATTGGGGTGGTCCAGCAGTTTTCAAAAAGATAAAATGTTTTGTCATAAACTGTTTTTATTGGGAGATCAGAAAAAGACATTAGCGCATTAACAAAAGCTGAATTCTCATGAATTACAGGTTCTCCGGGCAGATGGTCAAAATCGGGATAAGCAACTATTTTTTTAATAATAGTATCGTGGGAGTAACTTATGCCTTTCGCTGAATCAAACATCCGTTCTATCCTGTCAATCTTGTAAATAATCGAGTCGGGGTAATCTGTTCTGTTGATGTATTTATCTATTGTTTTTTTGTTTGAGCTAATGGTATAGTAGCCCGTAGCTCCTGGTATAATAGCAACCTCCTCAGTTAATACATGAATTTCATCTCCTGTATGGAAGTCGTGGGCTTCAAACCAGCTGAAGTCCTGAAAGCCGGTTTTCGGATCCGATAATCCACACAGATTGCATTCTAAAGAATATTCCTGATTATCAGAATGAACATATTCAGGGAAGTTATTAAAATCCAAGGTTTTTACTAAACCATAGGATTTGCTGATGGCAATTGTCAATTCATTAATTTCATGATCTACCGGATTCATGTTTTTATCGAAATATTTAAAACTTATTACTTTAACAGAATCCTGTAATCCAAGGAAAGAAGCTATTTCATTGCTTACAAGTGTAGAAATAATAGATACTGAGTCAGGAAGTTCATAGCAAATCCAACTGTCATTTAAGGCTGCTTTGGTTTTAATTCTAATAGTATCGTTCTTCCTGTTAAAAAATAAATTATCTCCGCTTTGCTGCAGAATAATCCTTCTACTTAGCCAGTGACCTGGTGTAAAGCAATAGCCATCAAACGATTGAAAATTAATTGAAGGGAAGAGAATTGAATCGGTTTCGGATTTTACTGAATCAATTCTCACACAACCGAAATCACTAGAATATCTTTCAAAATAAGCTATTCTGCCTGAATTCACGGTTTGGTAATTTTGGGCAGTAAGAAATCCTGGTAAAATCAAAAGGATTAATGTATAAAAAATACATCCTGGCTTTAACATTGGTACTGATTTATTGTTTTGATGCTTACATTAGTTAATCAAATTTACACTATTTTTTAAGCATTCGATATTCCCAGAATATTTTTTCGCTAATGTTGCCAACACTGAAGGCGAATTCTAAATGGCAAACTACACATACACCAAATGAATTACCTAAAGTACGAGTTATACAATAATTTATCCAAAATTTAAGCTTAAGCCCTATCTTTAAACCACTTAGCTTTTCAAGCTATTGTAAACGTCAATATTTGAAACTGGTATTCTAAATCCTTGATTATTGAGTGTTTCAAAAAACAAATTGAGGAATTGAACTATTTTTCAGGAGAATATCCAAATTACTTTGTCTGCCTTACATAGTATTGCTAAATTGGAACCTGAATTGATGCAAAAGAATTGTAATATGAGTTTAAAAATCACTTTTTGGGCCACTTTTCTTGTTTGTTTTGTTGCCAATCAGGCAGTCGCACAAACGCCACAACCCTTAAATTATGTGAATACCCTGATGGGCAGCGATTCGGAAAAGATGCTGTCGAACGGAAACACGTATCCGGCAATTGCTTTACCGTGGGGAATGAATTTCTGGACCCCGCAAACCAGCGAAATGGGAGATGGCTGGGTGTATAGCTACGATGCCAATAAGATCCAGGGATTTAAGCAAACCCATCAGCCAAGTCCATGGATCAACGATTACGGACAGTTTTCACTTTTCCCGCTCACGGGAGAGCTTAAAATCGAAGGAGACAAACGTGCCAGCTGGTTTTCGCACAAGGCCGAAATCGCAAAGCCGCATTATTACAGCGTTTATTTGGCCGATTACGATGTAGTAACCGAAATTACCCCTACCGAACGTGCCGCCATATTCCGCTTTACTTTTCCCGAAAACGAGGAATCATGGGTACTAATTGACGCTTTCGACCGTGGTTCTTACATCAAACTTCTTCCTGCCGAAAACAAAGTAATTGGCTTCACAACCCGCAACAGTGGAGGTGCACCCGAAAATTTCAGGAATTATTTCGTGGTGGTATTCGACAAACCATTTGTTGAAGGCTCTGTTTGGAGTAACGACCAGTTGCTTGAAAACATAAGCGAACTGAAGGCCGACCATGTTGGAGCTGCACTTCGGTTTAAAACCCTCAAAGGGGAAAAAATCCATGCCAGTGTGGCTTCATCGTTTATTAGTTTCGAGCAGGCCGAAGTCAATTTACACGAGTTGGGGATGGATTCTTTTAATGAGGTGAAAGCCAAAGGCGAAGCTATTTGGAACAAAGAATTGTCGCGAATTGCTGTGGATGGAGGCAGCGACGATCAGATAAAGACGTTTTATTCCGCTTTGTACCGTGTGTTGCTTTTCCCAAGGAAGTTTTATGAAATTGATGCCGATGGGAAAG
>JAIFNN010000101.1 GCA_020047715.1 Bacteroidota bacterium
AGAAAATCGATTCAGCTGGTGCATGAATACCTTGCAGATGAAGGCGTGCTAAATGCCGGGATTGATAAGATCAATTACCAGGCGCTCCTTATTAACCAGGTAGCAGAAGAAAGACTCATCTGCCTCTCTTCAAATTTTAACTATTCACTAATTAAAAAACGCATGATTATGATGAATTCACTAAAACTTGCAAAAAGAACCAGGTTTAAAATTTTAGCTATTATACCTCTGGCGGCGGTTCTTTTTTTAGGGGTTGCCTGTATTAAAGGGAAGGATAATGCCAATCCCGTTAATGCTGTGGAACTGGTGCGCATGAATGTACTTTACATTGGAATTGAAAATCCTGTTAAAATTGCCGCATCAGGTTATGAATCTTCTGAGCTGACAGTTTCAATCGACAATGGGACTATTTCAGGTAGTAATGGTGAATACACTATTAAACCAAAAGAGATTGGTTCAGCAGTAGTTACAATAAGCAGTGATGGTAAGGAAATCCATAAGACTCAATTCAGGGTAAAAAGTGTTCCGGATCCGGTTGCTGCATTAAAAACTGTTCAGGGAAATACAGTTAATCATTTTACCGGGGGAACCATTTCAAAAAAGGATTTATTGTCAGCTGGAGGAATTGAAGCTGTACTGTTCAACTTTGACTTTGATTTAAGTTTCAGTATCGCCTCCTTTGTTATGAGTGCTACTCTTCCAAACTCAAATATTGTGGTTGAAGAAATATCATACTCCGGCAAGTATTCTGAAGCTCAGCTTAATCTGATAAATTCCCTTGTGAAGTATCAGAAACTGATGTTTGAGGAAGTTATTGCAATTGGTCCGGATGGTGTTAAAAGGAAATTAAATCCGATGGTTTTTACAATTTCAGGAGACTAGACTTTCTGTTAAACATATAAGCATCTCATGAAGTTTGTTACGAAACTTCAGAGATGCTTTTTTTCAGAATGTTATAAGCGAATTCTTATCATTGCTGCAGTTGTGTGAAAGGATCTTTACCTTATACCGCATCATTTTCAGAATCAATAAAGCACTTGTGTTCCAATAATCAGGCTTGTTCAGAATTTACCTCTTTTCCCTCTTCCATGCAATGATTTTTATACTTGCTGTGATATTTTTTTCTCCAGTCTCTGTTGTGATTGCTATGCGATCCGGGAGAAACACCAGTAAGAAGAATTTTTGAGAGAATAAATAAGCCGGCTGTCTGCCAGAATCCAAGTACTGGTCCGTTAAACAGCGATGGAATCAGCCAGTTCCAAAGGCTCATCGTTACATAAATTGCCAGTATTACAAATCCTATTCCAAGGATACCAAAACCCACAAATTTTAAAATTTTTAATGCGTTCATTTTAATTGTTTTTAAATAGTTTATAAATTTCATTTAATCTTTCCCTGAGAGCGAGAACTGCGTACCTTTTTCTTGAAATAAGTGTATTCACAGCAACCCCTGTTTTTTCGGAAATCTCTTTGAAGCTTCTTTCCTCAAATTCATTTTCGATGAAAACACTACTTTGTTCTTCAGGAAGTTCTGACAGTGTTTCTTCAATGATTTCCCACACCATTTCTTTTAACTCTTCGTCTTCAGGGGTTGAACCTAAAAAGGGAAGAATTTCTTCAAGCGACAAAGGTTCCTCGTCTTCAGCTTTTATAGTCGCCTTGTAGCTTATCCTGAGAGGACGTTTTTTCCTGAAATTGTCAATAATGCGGTTATCGGTAATTTTGTAGATCCATGCCGTCAGGTTCTCAATCCTTTTTAAATCTCTGAAGCCCAAAGTAAGCTGGTAAAAGACATCCTGCAGAATATCTTCAGCCTCAATGTTTTCTGGTATTCTTCTTTTTATATAGCCAAGCAGTCGTTTCCGCTCGTCTTTATAAACTGTACCTATTTTCTCGTACTCCTGAGGACTCATTAATCGGATTTTATAATTCTTTAGACGATCAAGGCTTAATTTTATTTTAAAAATTCTTTAATCTTTTCTAAAAATAGCTCAAAACCTTGAAAATCAGTGTAAAAAATTCGTGTAGATGATTCTCATAATGGAATAATCATTATTTTTCGAAAAAAAACAGTATGAAAAGATTTAAGAGGAGTTTGCTTTTTGGGGCATTATTATTTTTTGGGTTATTAATTATATCTTCTGCGATATTTTATATCAGGTTTCAGAAGGCAACCAAGGAGATGCTGCCATCTGAAACCGGTCTTGTCAACGATTCTGTTTTTTGTATCAAAGATAAATATGTGAATGCTTTCCTGTTTAAGGGCGATAGTGGATACCTTATGGTTGATGCGGGTTTCACAAAGAAGGGTTTTAGAAGGGGATTGGAAACACTTGGTATTTCTCCTGATCAGGTTCATACCATACTGCTCACCCACACTGATGCTGATCACATTGGGGGTATGAGTCTGTTTGAGAATATTGTCGTTTATATGCATAAAGACGAGGAGCAGATGGTAAACGGAACAACGGGTAAAATGAAGTATATCAAAACAAAATGGAAATATGGGCCATATACCCTTCTCGAAAATAATGATACTCTTACAATTGACGGAATTAAAATCAAAATTATCCATACTCCGGGACACACTCCCGGCTCATCCTGTTATATCATTGGAAGTGATTACCTTCTTACCGGTGATAATCTGATTGTTAATAACAATGAATATGAAAAGTTCGTTGAGATGTTTAATATGGACACTCCCCGTCAAATGGAATCGATTAAAGTATTACCTGATCCTGATGTCTTTAAGTATATTCTTACCGGGCATCATGGGGTGATAAGGGTAAACGATTAGCCGCAAACAACAATTACGAATACTCCATTTCCTCGTATGATTTCCGACTTAATTGTCAGTCCGGACTCGTTAAGAAAGGTATGGAGGCCTCCTTTCTTCATGTACTTCCTGAAGTTGCGGTAGTGGTCTCCCCCGGCAAGCCATTCAATTCCATAGGCAATTGATCTTGAATATCCTTTTGGCATAGGGTAGTTGTAATCGACAATAATTATAGTGGAGGAGATCCTTTTCATTTCCAACATGATTCTGATTGCCAGATCAGCATCGAACTGATGAATGGCCATTGAAGTCATTGCAATGTCGAACTCATTGTTTTTGAAGCAGGAAAGGTCAGATGCATCCTGGTATTCAAACTTCACATTTTCTGCATCCCTTTTAGCCGCCGACCTGTTAGCGGTTCCGATAATTTCCTTGGAAAGGTCGATGCCGGTTACGTGCAGGGCTTTTTCCGCAACTGCCAGCGAAAGGGATCCGGTTCCACAGGCAATATCAATTACCCGTTGCGACTTATCGATGTTGCTAATTATGCTTTCGTGAAGTTTTGACAGTATCGGATCAATAAGAACCTGATAAAAAAAGCCTTTGAGAGAAAAGTTCATGAAGGGAGGATTTATAACTTCTCAAAGGTATCAAAAATTAATCCATTAGGCAGTCCTACTCATCTTTAGGAAGAAGAAGGATTTAAGATTATTTATCAGTGCTTTTGCAGTTGTATTCCACATTGTTGAGATTAAAACTCCCGTAACAGAAATCACCTTCGGGATAGGAGTATATGGCCTCGGCATACCCGGGGATCATGTACCTGCCAATCTCCTTGTAATCTTTTAAGGGTGTGGACCATGGAATTTGTTTCATGCTGTTGTCGTTGGAAACGGCATATCTGTCTTCGGAAATAAAATTGACCAGTTTGTTCTTGTGGTTAAAAAATGGAGCGGAAAAACAAATATTTCATTGACATCTGAATTATTAGGGTTTCAGGCTAAAACATAAATCCAAACTAATTTGCCAAAGCAGAATTAAAAGATTTCTTTTGTCTGTCAAAAAACTAATTTACATCTTTAGAAATCATTTCAAATATCATGCCTGTATGTTAATCTTGATAAGCCATTTCAAATGAATTCACGCCTTTTTAAAGTAAAGCCGGTTCAGCAAATCCTATCCGAGTCATCGGACAAACAGCATGGGTTTAAAAGAACGCTAACGGCGACTAATTTAACCACCCTGGGTATTGGTGCAATTGTTGGGGCAGGGATATTTGTGCTGACAGGGCAGGCTGCTGCTCAATATGCGGGTCCTGCAATTGTTATATCATTTATAATTTCGGGTCTTGCCTGTGCTTTTGCCGGCTTATGCTATGCCGAATTTGCAGCAATGATTCCTATCTCGGGTAGTGCTTACACTTATGCATACGCTACTTTGGGTGAATTTCTGGCCTGGATTATTGGTTGGGACCTGATACTCGAATATCTTTTCGCCGCCTCCACCGTGGCTGTTGGATGGTCGGGCTATGTGGTTAGTTTTCTTTACGATTTTGGCTTAACCATACCTCCCCAATTTACAGCTGCATGGAATACGGTTTTGGTCAACGTTCCGGAAATGGGTTGGAAACCCTTAACCGACAGTCTTTCAACCGGACTGTCAGCCAGTGGAATTTCGGTGGAGTCATTACCCCATGTAACTGCAATTCTCAATCTTCCTGCCATGTTTATAATAGCATTCCTTACCTTGTTATTGGTTAGGGGGATTAAGGAAACCGCGAACTTCAACAATATCATGGTGATAATTAAGGTCTCTGTGATTGTAATGTTTATCGGTCTGGGCTTTATGTTCGTGAAAGTTGGAAACTGGAAGCCCTTTATACCCGAAAATACCGGGGAATGGGGACATTTCGGATGGAGCGGGATCTTCAGGGCCGCAGGGGTGATCTTCTTTGCTTACATTGGTTTTGATGCGGTTTCGACCGCAGCCCAGGAAGCCAAAAAGCCTCAGCGCGATATGCCGATTGGGATTTTAGGTTCCCTTGGGATTTCAACCGTATTGTATATTTTGATGGCTATTGTTTTAACAGGCATTGTAAGTTACACTCAGCTAAATGTTGCCGATCCTATTGCCGTTGGGGTAAACGCCATGGGCGATAGTATGTTCTGGTTGCGACCCATCATAAAAATCGCAGCAATTGCAGGGATTAGCTCGGTTATTCTTGTAATGCTCATGGGACAGCCGAGGATTTTTTATGCAATGTCAAAAGACGGGTTATTGCCTCCCATTTTCTCGAAAGTTCATCCAGAGTTTAAAACCCCATATTTCAGTACGGTTTTAACAGGGATTGCTGCCATTGTTTTAGCGGGGATTTTACCCATCAATATTTTGGGCGAGTTGGTTTCAATTGGCACTTTACTCGCTTTTACGATTGTTTGCATCAGCATTATTGTGTTACGCAAAAAGCGGCCCGACCTGGAACGTCCCTTTATGACCCCATGGGTTCCACTGGTTCCGCTGCTGGGGGCCGGGATTTGCCTTTTGCAGATGTTCTCATTGCCATTGGATACATGGTTGCGCCTTATTGTCTGGTTTGTTCTGGGCCTTTTCATCTATTTCTTTTACGGGATACACAATAGCAAACTGAACAATCAGGGATTGAAGAAATAGATGCAACTAATATGCTGACTGAACTGAAATATTCTTAAACATTCTGGGGACTCGATTGTTATAGTTGATTGGAATGGCTCAAACCTTTGTAAAACAATTTCTCCGAAATGTCAAAAGTTCAACATATAATTTCAGATCAGTATCCTGATCCTCATAAGCAAGATATCTCGTTTCGTCATTTGCTTGAGGAGTTTCAGGCCAGCATGAAACGGGCATTTCACCAGGACGACAAGATCGATCAGTTTTGCAGCACTCGGGGAATGCCTCCCGCCGTCTTAAAAGAACTGATGTCGGGGAATCCGCTTGCTTTATGCATTCCTAAAGAATATGGTGGGTTTGGGGGTAGCGTTAAGGAAAACATTGCCTTTATTTCTGCGGCTTCTTACGAGTCGCTTGCCCTTTCACTTACTTTGGGCATTAACAATGCCCTGTTTATACAACCTCTTGCAAAGTACGGACAGGAATCCGCCAAGGCAAAAGTATTTGATCGATTTTTGAATAACAGTGCAATGGGTGGGCTCATGATTACCGAGCCAAATTTCGGTAGCGATGCCCTAAGCATGCACACTTCCTTCACCGAAAAGGATGGTTTATATCATATTCGGGGTAAAAAACACTGGGCTGGTCTTACAGGGATGGCAGACTTCTGGATTCTTACCGCTCGCAAAAGAACTGAAAACGACAGTCTGATGCGCGATATCGATATGTTTATCTGTGATGTGAATGCCCCGCATCAAAAAATTGTGGTTGAGGAGTATTTCGAAAATCTCGGCCTTTACCAGATTCCCTATGGCCGAAATCGTATCGATGTTTTTGTTCCGGAGGAGCAAAAACTCATTCCCCAAACAACTGGGATACAGATGCTGTTGGATATGCTTCACCGGAGCAGGTTCCAGTTTCCGGCAATGGGACTTGGGTTCATAAAGAGAAACCTGGATGAGGCTATTGCTCATGCAAAATCCCGTCTGGTGGGCAACAGGAATCTTTTTGACTATGACCAGGTTCAACAGCGTTTGTCGCGTTTACAGGCAAATTTCACTGTCTGCTCCGCTTTTTGCCTCAAATCGGGTGAAGTCGCCAGCACTGAAAACAATCTTACCTCCCTTGGCCTCGAAGCCAACATAATCAAGACGGTAACCTCTGATATAATGCAGGAATCGGCTCAATC
>JAIFNN010000091.1 GCA_020047715.1 Bacteroidota bacterium
CCGGGGCCGAATATTATGGAGGGATTAACAATCACAGAGTTAAGACCTTCGTCTATGCCTTTCCACACCTCCATCTCGGAGTAAAATTTTGATTGGGAGTAGCCTGAATTAAGGGGGTTGTCGACCCACATGCAGTTCTCGTCAACAATGCCGTTTGAGGCGGCAGGGCCAAGTGCCGAGGTGGAACTTACGAAACAGAGCTTTTTTACCGATCGGGCAAGGCATGCGTTCACTATATTTCGGGTGCCGTTGACGTTGTTTTGGATAAGAGCCTGGCGGTCTGCAGGGTTGAACGAAACCGTGGCGGCCGCGTGGTAAACATGGCTTATGTTATGCATGGCCTCAAGCAGGGAGTCGATATTCTGGATATCGGCATCAACCCATTCGATGTTGTTAAGAAGGCTGGAGGGGTTCTCCGAGTAGTACGAGAAAACCCTGCGAACCGCATCCAGATCGCTGGTTTTTCTTTTTAACGCCCTTACTTTTTCCCCGCGGGAAGTGAGATCGAACAACAAGCGGGAGCCCACAAGTCCCGTTCCACCGGTTACAAGGATCATCTAGTTTAGTATTAGAAGTTAGTCAGCTATAAACATACAGGTTTATACCTAAAGATAAAAGATTAGTTTTGATTTATGATAAATAGTTTTAATATTTATAGATGGAAAAAAGCATTGCAGATTTTATAAAGAAACACCACGTCCTCACTCTGGCTACCACCTATGAGGGGTTGCCCTGGGTTGCGAATTGTTTTTATGCCTATATGGAGGAGTCAAACAGCTTTGTATTTACCTCCGACCGAAAAACAAAGCATATCAAGGATCTTGAAGAGGGAAATACGGTTGCGGCTTCCATAGTGCTGGAGACGAGTGTGGTGGGGAAAATTCAGGGGATTCAGCTTCGTGGAAAGCTCAGCGAGCCCTCCGATGAGAGGCTAAAGTCGGCCAGGTTGGCTTACCTGAAACGGTTTCCTTTTGCAGCGCTTATGGAAACCACTCTTTGGGTGCTTGAGCCTGAATATATCAAAATGACGGATAACCGGCTTGGATTTGGAAAGAAGCTGGTTTGGGAAAAGAACTGAAATAAAAAAGACCCCGGTAAACGATCGTTGTCCCGGGGTCAAAAATTCTAGTTGCAATAGTTTTGATAAACAGCGGTAATGCCGCTTTCAAGGCTTATGGTATCTCTCCACCCCAGAGCGCGGATTTTCGACACATCCATTAGTTTTTGCCCTGTCCCATCTGGCAGACTGGTGTCCCATTCAATAGCACCCTGGTACCCTATGATTTTTTTCGCCATCTCAACAAGCTCGCGAATGGTTATATCCGTTCCGGAACCAATGTTTATATGAGTGTTTCGGATGTCTTTCACTACCCGGTCAAATTTGGTCTTATCGTCCACAAGATCCCTAAAATCGAGATTTTCAAAAACAAAAACGCAAGCCCCTGCCAGATCGTCGGAATGAAGGAATTCGCGCCGTGGCGAGCCTGTTCCCCAAAAGCCCACGCTTACCTCCTGACCTTTGCGATTGACCCCAAACTTTTCAAGCACAGCGAGGATTTCTTTCTCGGGGGATTTCCCCGTGTTCCCCAAAACCGGGTATTTATCGAGATCTTTCCGTATGGCTCCCATATCGTTGTTCATAAGGGATTTGCCCAAGTGCAGCTTGCGGATGATGGCAGGCAGAACATGGGATTTCTCGAGATCGAAATTGTCGCCGGGCCCATAAAGATTCGTGGGCATGAGGGAGATGAAATTCGTTCCGTACTGTAGGTTGAAGGCCTCGCAGAGTTTTATCCCTGTGATTTTTGCAATTGCATAGGGCTCGTTGGTATATTCAAGCTCGGAGGTCAAGAGCGAATCCTCTTTCAGGGGTTGAGGCGCATTTTTTGGGTAGATGCATGAACTCCCCAGGAAAATAAGCTTTTTAACCTTGTGTTTGTAAGACTGAAAAATGATATTGTTCTGGATAAGCAGGTTCTCGTAAAGAAAATCGGCACGGTAATCGTTGTTGGCCATGATGCCGCCAACTTTGGCAGCCGCGAGGATCACATAATCGGGTTTTTCCTGTTCAAAGAATTTTTCAGTGGCAAGAGAATCGCTCAGATCGAGTTCGGCAAAGCTTCGGAAGACGATGTTCGAATACCCGCTGGCAACGAGTTTACGATGTATGGCAGATCCGACGAGACCGAGGTGCCCGGCAAGATAGATTTTGGACGACTTGTTCATCATTTGTCTTTTAGCGCTTTTATTCATAATATCTCTTCGACTCATGCCCCATGTCGCGAAGGGCCTTCTCCCGCTCCATGTGCTTCAGGTCGCTTGCGATCATTTCCTCAACAAGCATTTCCAGGTTGTATTTGGGTTTCCAGCCCATTGCCTGGCGGGCTTTGGTAGAGTCGCCGATAAGCAGCTCCACCTCGGTAGGTCTGAAATAACGCGGATCAATCTCCACAACACATTTTCCTACTGAGTTTTTCGAAAGAACTGAATTTCCGGGGATATCGTGAATAGCAGTAATATAACCTTTTTCCTCTTCTCCGCTGCCTTTGAATGCAACATCAATGCCTGCTTTTGCAAAAGCCATGGTTATAAAGTCCCTTACAGAGGTGGTAATCCCGGTTGAGATGACAAAATCCTGAGGGGTTTCCTGCTGAAGCATCAGGTACATGGCTTCAACATAATCTTTAGCATGACCCCAATCCCTGCGGGCATTCATGTTTCCAACAAAAAGTTTGTCACGAAGTCCGTAAAGAATCTGCGCCACACCACGGGTAATTTTGCGGGTAACAAAGGTTTCCCCGCGGATTGGTGATTCGTGGTTAAAAAGAATTCCGTTGCAGGCATACATTCCATAAGCCTCACGGTAGTTTATCGTGATCCAGTAGCCATAGAGCTTGGCAGCTGCATATGGACTGCGGGGATAGAAAGGTGTTTTCTCGGTTTGTGGAACTTCCTGAACCAGTCCGTACAACTCGGAAGTGGAGGCCTGATAGAATCTGGTTTTTTTGGTAAGGCCCAAAAGGCGAATGGCTTCAAGAATCCGGAGGGTGCCTATTGCATCCGAATTGGCTGTGTATTCAGGAGTTTCAAACGATACCTGCACGTGGCTCTGTGCACCCAGGTTATATATCTCATCGGGCTGCACTTCCTGTATAATACGGATCAGGTTGGTAGAGTCGGTGAGGTCGCCGTAATGAAGCATAAAGTTTTTATTCTCCACATGCGGATCCTGGTAAAGATGGTCGATACGGTCGGTATTGAACAAGGAACTGCGGCGTTTGATGCCATGCACAATGTATCCCTTTTTTAACAGAAGCTCAGCGAGGTATGCACCATCTTGTCCGGTGATGCCGGTGATTAAAGCTATTTTTGTCATAATGTGAATTATAGATGTTTTATTATTTCAGAGTTAAAACCCAAAGTTAATGGAAATGTTTAAAGAATTGGTTTTTCCCCACCAAAATTCCGGACTATACTCAGTCATGTATGTCGGTTCGCCCGAAACATTTCTGTGAATGAATCCGAGTTTCATGCCCAGATCGTTTATGATTTGCCATGAAGCAGTGAGTTCAAGGCTCCTGCTTTCATAAACGATTGGCACAAAGGGGGCGATTTTTTCGCGGGTCATGGTGCCAAGAGCAGTATGGTCGGGACCTTTTTGAATGTCGGTATAACTCAGCTCCAGCAATAAGGTCCGGAGTGGTTTCCAGCCGAGGTTAAGACAAAGTTCAATGGCATTATCGGTAAGATAGTGGCCCAGGTTATAGCGGTTGGATTCGAAGGTCGTTGTGGGAACGAAATGTTTGTAGGTCAGAACGTTTGTGGTGGTATATTCCAATCCCCCGAAAACATTGGGGACAAGATTTGAGACTCTGAAACCGGCTTTCAGGCTGGCAAAGTTATGCTCGTCCTTGATCTTTATCCGGTCGATGGCCAGCTCGTCGATAAAAAGAGTAGCGTACAAGTGGAGATACTTGATGTTTTTTGAAGATACGTCGATGAACATCTGGGAATTCATGTTGTCGATGTTGGAGTTTAGGCTGTGGTCGACAGCTTTGAAGAACATAACCGGTATAAGGTATGCGGGGTGCACCTGGTCGTTGTCGTAAATGATGCTGTTCCCGAGGGAGAGGCTGAGTTTTTTAACGGGATAAAAGCTGAACATATTGGCAGCAATATACCGGCTGTGGTAAACCAGGCGTGTTGAGGCTCCGTAGCCGTTGAAGGTGTTGAAGCTGCGGCTGCTGTCTACAAGTTCCGAGTTGAGCCATCCGTGGATGTAGTTGAATTCGAACCACTTTGTCGGCTTCATTTGCAAATCGAGGTATACAAAAGCCGGGTTATGGCCGGAAAAGATGTTTGCGCCATGGTAATTTGTGCCCCACTCGAAATTATCCTTCACAAGCCCAACGTGTCCGGTTTTCCATGCGTAAGTGACCCCGCCTCGAATTTCTTCGAAATCGGTTTTCCCCTCTGCCAGTACTTTGAAGTTGGAACCTGCCGGTTGTTGGTCGAGGAAAGTGGGCGAGAAAATCTGTGAGCTCAGGTGGTTATCGCGAAGGCTGGCGTAGAATCCCCAGTTTCCAAAGGTAGCGGTGGCCTCGGCACCGTTCCACCAGTGATATTCATAAGCGTTTTTGTTTATCCATGCGTTTCCCCCGCCGATTGGGTTGATGGTAAGCGAGAAAGACGAATCGCGGTAGTAGAGCAGATCGAGGCGGCGGGTGAAGTTTTTATGCGGATAGAGTTCCTTGTTAAAGTCTTTGAGGTAGAACGCCAGTTCTTTTTGCTGGCGGCTGTTCAGAGTGGTTTTGTCGATTCCGTTTAGCAGCTCTGAGATCTTCAGCCGTCCCAGAGGTTTGATGGATGGGCTGTAATCGAGAGGGAACTCCGAGAGGAAGTTATAGATACCTTGGGATTGGGGGTGGATGGGGATGTATTGTCCAAAAAGAGGGCTGCCGAAAAAGATAAGAAACAAAAGAGCAGTAACCAGGCAAATTTTTGAAGTACCTCGCAATAGAAGAAAAACCGGGAATGCAAAGGCGTGTGCCAGCCGTCGAGATATTTCAGCCTGTAAGCATGGGGTTTTTGCTATTTCTAAAGTTGTTTGCAATTCGTTTCGTGTTTTCCGCGTTAAAGATAACCATTAATCCTAATTCCTTGTCGTTTGCTTAAGCCTGAAAAGCTTAAATTTTAATAAGCACTGTCTTCGGGGAATTGAGAGAACCAGATACTTTCTATAATCAAGGGACAATAAAACCCAACTTCAAATCTGTTATTTTCAGGTACCTTAGATACAGTGTTTTTTTGAATTACGGCAGGGTTTGATCTGTTTGGCTGCGGTTGCAGATTTTTTTCGGGATTATGCCGAACGGGCTTTTTTGAAAATAATATTATTAAAGGCCCTGAAAAAATAAGCGACATCGGTACGTATGGGATTGGCATCGTACAAAACAAAATACCTCATCTCCGAATCCTGGATTTCTTCGATTGTTTTGGGCATGTCGGCATAGAAGGGAGGCACCAGCCCCGGCTTATAGCCTATTCGCTTTTGCTGTAGCTCCTCCCTGTACAAGTCGAAATACTGTTTGGAGATTGGCCTAACACCAACGATTTTCATATCGCCCTTTAGTACATTGATAATCATGGGGAGCTCGTCAAGCCAAAAAGTGCGGAAGATCTTACCGGTTGTGGAGATACGGAAATCGTCTTTGAATTTACCGCCCTCTTCCAATCGGTTTTTCTGGTACACGTAATCCTGAAGGTATTCAGAGTAAGGATGCATTGTGCGAAGCTTGTAAACCTTTATCATTTTTCCTCCTTTGCCTACCCTGTAGAGCTTTACAAATGGACCGTAGGTTGGGTTCATGTCGTAAGCCGGGTCCTTTATTTTACGAACAGCAAAATAAAGCAATCCTCTGATAAATCGTTCTTCAACAACCTCAAAACCACAGGAATAGAGTCGGCCAAGCGCCTCGGCACGGGTGATTACACGGTTTTCTCCCCGGGTAAGGAAGAAATAGATTTTTTTGGTTAGAATGAACTTCGGAAAAACGCGCTTCACAATAAAGTCGAGAGTGTACATAATCCAATTCAGCCCCGGGAAATACTTTTTAAGGATGCGCTGTTTGCGGAGGAATTTGGTTTCACAGGTACCCACAAAAATCCCGTTCACAGGAAGTTTGCGGTTAACCGCTTCGAAAAATTTGTTAATATACTGTATGTCGTTGATCCTTTTAAGGTTTATAACAGCTTTGTAATAGTTGTCGGGTTGAAGCTGTATATTAAATCGGGTGGTGGTGGAAATTACCAGACTGTGTGGATTGCTGATGTCGATGTTTTGATTTATAAATTCCAATGCCTCTTCACCACATTCTTCGATAATTCCCGACTCGAGATCTGCGGGGTTGATTGTTATTTCCTTGAAATTAATAGCTCGCCGGGCTTTTCTGAAGTCTATGGGTTTAAGCTCAGGATCTTTAAGGTCCGTGGCACTTTCTACCGTGTGAATAAGAAGGTAGTCGAGGTTGGCAAAAACAATCTCTGCCAAAGTGGCAATGATGATGGTACCAAAGAAAATGAGCCGTGAATAGTCACCTGCATGTAGAGCAA
>JAIFNN010000039.1 GCA_020047715.1 Bacteroidota bacterium
AAGAGGTATATGCATATGAGGATGAAGGGCAAAAACTGGGGATGATAACTATCGACATCCGCGAGAATGAAGGATGGATCGGGATCATCGCCGTGAACGAGGCTTATCGGGGACGATCGATCGGGAAATTGCTGATGCATGCTGCCATCCGGTTCTGCAAAGAGAATACGGTAAGCATACTTAATGTTCAAACACAACTGGAAAATAAGGTCTCCTGCGCTTTTTATGAGAAAATCGGATTTTCGGTGAAGGGGGTGGAAGATGTTTATCATGTTTGGGGGGTTGGGACGTGACGGAGTGATGGGGTGAGGACGTGATGGGGTGAGGACGTGACGGAGTGACGGGGTGACGGAGTGACGGGGTGACGAGGTGACGAGGTGGGGGAGTGAGGGACGTTTAATAATAAAATTCTAAATTTCTTTAATGAAAATTCCATACAACAAACCATACCTGACAGGTATGGAAACTAAAAACATCCGCAAAGCCATTAAAGCCGGTAAAATTTCCGGAAACGGGCAGTTTACCGCATTGTGTCATGATTTCTTTAAAACGAAATACGGATTTAAGGATGTACTTCTCACCACAAGCTGCACCCATGCCCTGGAGATGGCTGCAATTCTAATCGACATTCAACCGGGCGATGAGGTAATTATGCCGTCCTACACCTTTGTGAGCACAGCCAACGCCTTTATTCTAAGGGGAGCAAAAATCGTATTTGCCGACAGCAGCGAGTTTCACCCCAACATGGCTACTGAAAGTCTGGAAAGCCTGATAACAGAAAAGACCCGCGCCATTGTCCCGGTGCATTATGCGGGAATGGCCTGCGATATGGACGAGATCATGCGTATTGCAAACAAGCATTATCTTTTTGTTATCGAAGACGCCGCTCAGGCAATCGATTCGTTCTACAAAGGCAAGCCACTCGGCAGTTTTGGGCAATTGTCGGCGTTTTCTTTTCACGAAACCAAAAATATCAATGCCGGAGAGGGAGGTATGCTTGTTATCAACGACAACCAATTTAAGAAGCGGGCAGAGATCATTTGGGAGAAAGGCACTAACCGCGCGGAGTTTTTCAGGGGAGAGGTGAACAAGTACGGCTGGGTGGATATTGGATCTTCATGGCTTCCGTCGGAAGTTACCGCTGCGTTTTTGTACGCACAGCTTAACTGTCTGGAAAAGATTCAGGCAAAACGGGTTCAAAACTGGGACCTCTATTACTCTCTGCTTAAGGATCTGGAGGAGAAGTACGATCTGAAGCTTCCCCGTGTACCCGAACATGCGACAAATAACGGCCATATTTTCTATTTGATCCTTGGAAGCCTTGACGACAGGACCAAGCTAATTGCCAAACTTCGGGAAAACGGCATTCTGGCTGTTTTCCATTATCTTTCACTTCACAATTCGGAATACTATAAAGAGAAACACGACGGTCGTGTTTTGCCCTGGTGCGATTATTATTCGGATTGCCTTGTCCGACTGCCACTTTACTATGAGCTGAGCAGCGGTGAAATCAGGAAGATTTGCGGCATTATCAGGGAGTTTTTCGAGAAAAAGAAGTAAATACAAATCAATTGTCATCCTTTTTCCATGCTCATCGCTTAAAATCCCCTTTTCGTCCTTTTTGTTTTTTCAGAGAGTTTTCAGGTTCATACTTTTGAATCAAAAATATTTCAAAAATGAAAACACTTCGTAAAAATTACTTTGGATCAATATTCCTTTTCCTAACACTCGTTTTTTCAGCGTATCACTCCTCAAGCGCTTTCGCAAATGAGGTTCTTACGCAAACCATAAGAGGAGTAATTACCGATGCCTTTACGGGCCAGCCCTTAGCAGGAGCAACCGTTGTCCTTATTGGTTCTGATCCAGCAATTGGCACTATCAGCGCAGTGGATGGGTCGTTTAAATTCACAGGCATTCCCCTAGGTCGGCAGGGACTTGAAGTAAGTTATGTAGGATACAACAAAGTGGTTATTGCAAATATTCTTCTCGGATCGGGGAAAGAAGTATTCCTGAACATTCCGATGGAAGAAAAAGCCCTTGAAGTAGAGGCGGTTACCATTCGTCCTGAAACGAAAAAAGGGGAAGCCCTAAATGAACTTGCCATGATAAGTTCGCGCAGTTTCTCCGTGGAGCAGACCGAACGCTTCGCAGGAAGTCTCGGTGATCCCGCAAGAATGGTGGCAAACTATGCTGGCGTTATGACACAGAATGACTCCAGGAACGATATTATTATCAGGGGGAACTCTCCTTCCGGAGTGCTTTGGCGATTGGAAGGAGTGGAAATACCCAATCCAAATCATTTCGGAGCGCTTGGAACCACAGGCGGACCGGTTAGCATGATAAACAATAACCTTCTGGCCAACTCTGATTTTCTTACAGGGGCATTCCCTGCTGAATTTGGGAATGCATTGGCTGGAGCCTTTGACCTTAACCTCCGCTCAGGAAATAACCAGCAAACCGAATTTATGGGTCAAATAGGATTTAATGGTTTTGAAGGCGGAATTGAAGGCCCAATCAGGCTAAGCAAAGAAGGAGCTGCCGGATCCTACCTGGCAAATTTCAGATATTCCACACTAGACCTGATGAGTCAGTTTGGAATGAATCTTGGAACCGGGTTTGCTGTACCAAAATATAAAGATTTTACCTTTCTGGTTGACCTCCCCAGCACAAAAACAGGAAGAATAAAACTCTTCGGACTCGCAGGGAACAGCCATATTATGCTGGGCTATGATGAAGGTGACACCCTCGAGAACTCCTATACTTCCAGGGGAGTTGCTACCGATTTCAGTTCCAACCTCCAGGTTTACGGATTAAGCCACACAAAATTCCTGAACGAAAAAACAAGACTTAAATCAACGGTATCATGGCAACGCACCGGCTCCAAAGCGATCCTTGATTCTATAAAAGGCTCCGAAACCCTGTACCAACCCTATGTACGCAGCACTGAGGGAGAAGATAAGCTTTCTCTAAGCAGTCAGTTGCGTTACAAGCTACATTCGAGACATCAGTTTAGTCTTGGGTTTATTGCCGACTGGTATGCAATAAGTTATATAGACAGTATCGACCGGCCGGAATATAACAAGTTCGTTAAGGGTACCGATGTAAATGGTAACATGAGTCTGATCAAAGCCTATACCCAATACCAATTCAAATTAAATGAAAGGCTCACCACTTACACGGGATTGCATTTGCAATATTCTGACTTTAACAGTCAGCTGGTGGTTGAACCGAGGGTCAGCATGAAATACCAGCTAAACAGTAATCAGTCGGTTAACGTTGGATATGGCCTGCACAGCCAATTGCAGCCAAAATTAATCTATTTCAATCAATCGTATAACAACTCAGACAATTCGTACGCACGCACTAATGAACAACTCGGTTTTTCGCGATCGAATCACTTTGTTGCAGGCTATGATGTTAAAATTCTGGCAAACATGAGAATTAAGCTGGAATCCTATTACCAGTTTCTTTTTGATGTCCCTGTTAAGTCATCCTTCCCGGAATTTTCAATGCTAAATGCCGGCGATCAGTTCGGAATTCCAAGAGAAGACAGTTTGACAAACGAAGGCAAGGGGAAAAATTACGGACTTGAACTAACGGTTGAGAAATTCCTGAGCAAAGGATCCTACTTTTTATTCACCACTTCCCTATTTGATTCAAAGTATAAAACTGTGGATAACAAATGGAGAAACACTGCTTTCAACGGAAACTATGTTTTTAACCTTTTGCTTGGAAAAGAATGGAGCCTAAGTGAAAAAACCATGGTCACTCTCGACTTTAAAACCGTGTTTGCCGGTGGCCGTAGGTATATCGCTGTTGATCTGGAAGAATCGGCTTTAAGAGGAGAGGAAGTCAGGGACTGGGATCATGCCTATGAGAAAAAGTACGATCCGTATTTCAGATCCGACCTGAGAATCGGCATAAGGTTAAATGCACAAAAATTCAGTCAGGAATGGGGTATTGACCTTCAGAACCTGACAGGCTACAAAAGTATCTTTATGGAAGGCTATGATGTAAAAAAGAATGAAGTCTATAAAGTTTACCAACAGGGATTTTATCCGATGGTATTGTATAGGATTCAGTTTTGATTAGTGATTGTATCCTGATTGAAGAACAGGCAGTCATCGAAAGAATCAGCGGAAATTGAGCAAATGAATATTTTATAACATAGGAATGAAAAAAATACTAATTATAAACGGACACCCCAATAAAGACAGTTTCAATAACGGACTTTTTGAAGCATACAAAAAAGGTGCATTAACTGCGGGTGCAAGCATAAAAGAGATTATAGTTAATGATTTAAAGTTTAATCCAAATTTGCAGTTTGGATTCCAAAAAAGAACCGAATTAGAGCCTGATTTATTAGAGGCCTGGGAAAAGATAAAGTGGGCAGACCATCTAGTCTGGATTCATCCAGTCTGGTGGGGAGGACTTCCAGCCATAACAAAAGGATTTATTGACAGGCTTTTTTTGCCGGGTTTTGCATTTCAGTATCGTGATAATTCTCTTTGGTGGGACAAACTTTTGGCAGGTAAAACAGCACATATTATTACAACCCTCGACCAGCCGTCATGGTATTATAGGTTTGCATTTGGACGACCAAGCGTTAATCAGCTAAAAAAATCTGTTTTGGAATTTTGTGGAGTTAAGCCAGTTAAAGTAACATATGTTGGACCCATAAAAAACACAGAACTTTCTTTGAGAAAAAAGTGGTTAGTCAATATTGAAAAATTGGGAGAAAACCTTAAATGACAAAGTGTGGCAAAGAACAAAGAATAACCAATCATTATGGAAAATTCATACTTTAGTAAAAAAATCAGGTTTCTATGAAATCGGAATTACCTATCAACTATTCAATACGTAAAATAATTCCACTAATTCTGGCTTCAGGCGTTCTAATAAGTCTGATCTACCTAAGTTCCATGGAATCTTCTGGATTTCCGACCTCAATTGGATATGTTTTTCACGGGGTTTTAATAACCTTACTTATTTGGACCGGCTGCATGACAATGGTGAAATTTCTTTGGAAAAGATACCCCTGGGAACAAAACCCATTCAAACACCTAATTTACGAGTTTCTGCTCATTACCATTTACACTTTACTGGTTGCTCTAGGACTATATTTTTTTGAAACAAGAATCGGACTGCTTCATGGTATTAAAAATCCAGTCGCTGAAATTTTTATTACACTTCTGATAACCTATTTTATCACTTCAATTCATGAAGCAGTCTTCTTCTATAAGCAATGGAAATATAATTTTTCACGATCAGTGCGTCTCGAAAAGGCCAATATTGAAGCAAACTATGAAACTCTCAAAGCCCAGGTAAATCCCCATTTCATATTTAACAGTCTGAATAGCCTTTCTTCCATGGTGGATGAAAATCCAGACGCTGTTAAATATATCCAGAACCTTTCCGGATTTCTGCGATACTTGCTTAATACTGATCAGAAAGAGTTGGTTAGTTTGAAAGAGGAAATCGAAATTCTTACTAACTATTTTGACCTAATGCGTTCCCGTTTTGGCGACAACCTGAAAATGAATATCGAGGTACCTGAAACCCTTCTGGAATTGAGTATCCCTCCGCTTACTTTACAAATGCTGGTTGAGAATTGTATCAAACATAATATTATTTCAAACGATAAGCCCCTCGAAATACGGATTTTCAATTCTGAGGATCTTCTTATTGTAGAAAACAGGATTCAGCCCAAGATGGATGTTCCAAAAAGCGGGCATGGATTAAAAAATATCATTGAAAGGTACTCCTTCTTTACCGAAAGAAAGCCGGAAATTCTTGAAACCCCCACGCATTTCAAGGTAAAAATACCCCTTTTAAACCCAGAGAAATGATTCGTACATTGATCATAGAAGACGAACAGGCAGCTGCAGAGCGCCTGAAGCGCATGCTGAGTCGCTCGGGGCTGGACCTTCAGATTTGCGGAATACTCGACAGCATAGAATCATCGGTTGACTGGCTAAAGAAGAATTCTCCTCCCGATTTAATACTCTTGGACATTGAGCTTGCTGACGGAAAAAGTTTCGAGATTTTCAGGCATATCAAAGTGGATTCATTCATCATTTTTACAACGGCTTATGATGCATATGCAATTAAGGCCTTTGAGTTGAATAGTGTTGACTACCTGCTGAAGCCCATAGATGAGACAAAACTCAAAACAGCCCTTGAAAAATTTCAGCATTTTACAGGAAACCGGAAACAAGACATTATCCACGACCTGCTGGAAACATTGGACTTAAAGAAAACCAGCTGGAAAAAGCGGTTTCTGGTTTATGCCGGGAACTCAATCAAATCAATTGAAACCAAGGATATAGCCTTCTTCTACAGCCTTGAAAAAGGCACATTCCTTTGCACTCACGACAACAGGCAATATCCAGTAGAGTATTCTCTGGATAAACTGGAGCAATTATTAGATGATCAGCGCTTTTTCAGGATAAACAGGCAACAGATTCTGTCGTTTGAATCGATAAAAAAAATATATGTGCTTTCAAAAAGTCGCATCAAAGTTGAAATATCCCCCGAACAAAAAGAGGAGTTTATTGTCAGCTCGGCAAGAACACATGTCTTTAGGGAGTGGCTTGATAAA
>JAIFNN010000107.1 GCA_020047715.1 Bacteroidota bacterium
TCTCAGGATCATAAAAAGTACCTGAGGGAGGTTTGTTTGCCAGTGCGCACTCGTGAAACTGATTATCCTGATTTCCATTAAAACTTGGATTAACGGAATAAAGATTGGGCTCGCTGGCGATAAAATCATATACTACCGATTCAAGTGCTACCGGATCCTGAGACATCAGCAGACTTGAAAACCAGTCATTATTAAAGCTTGACATCCTCACAACCTTTCCTCCCTGATTAATGGCTGTGTAAAGTCCATCAGCCAGATAAAGCATTGTTTTACGGTTTGTAATCTGATGTCCTAAAAGTACCGGGGCAGAATGCGGGGAATTCATTTTATTCGGAGTGGGATAATCCCACAAAGCAAATGCATGCAAGAAACTGGGGTTAAAAGTATTTTGTTTAAAATCCCAAACGGAACCAAAATGATTTTTTGCTGCTGAAGTGATTCCGAATACACGGTGTGGTCTTACCAATGAGTAATTAATGATATATGTGGCTTCTGTAAATGATTTGGGGAAACACATCGTATATTTTGAACCATCCGGCATAACGAACCAAACCAAAGATGTGGTATCCGGTTCAGCCGTCCGGAATCCTGCAAGTTTTGGGGCTTCTCTTTCTTCAAATATAATCTTTGAAAGCTCGCCAGACTCGGTTCCACGCAATTTTTGAACAATTGGACCATTTATGAAGCGGGATGGATCAGTAATGATAATATCATCCCCTGAAACCCCTGCAACTTCTACCAATTGGTTAACAAGTGAAAATAGCATCTGAGGACTTGGATATCCTTTGTCGAGCCATTCAGCATCCTGCTTGCCTATTGCATTCATATTAACTTTGATAACAATTTTCTCTCCTTTTTTATAGCCCTTTCTCCCTCGTCCTGCGTGGATATTATTATACTCGAACAACCTTAGCCAGGATTTTTTGTCAGAGTTTGTTCCGGTAAGATTCTGAAGGGTTTGAGAAATCATTTTGTCAGTTTCTGCTTGAGAGATGTTACTATCGTCCCACCACATTCCGGTTTTTTCATCCCAATTCGTCGCATCAAAATTCTGGGTCCAGACTACCCTTCCCGGAAAAATACCTCTTTCTTTACCCATTGGATTGTTCACTCCTTCAGGAGGAGTTACATCAGAAACGAATTCAGAACTTGAAATCTGGGCAATTCCAATCCCAAAAGATGCAATTAGCACTAATGCTGCGCTATATCCCAAAGCAACAGTCTTATTGATTTTTTTTCGTATTTTATCATAAATTGCCAGAGAACCTAGTGCTCCGACAAGATAAAGGATAAATGTACTTCCGATCCCTAATGCAACCTGCTGACAAGGATACACTGCCCGGCTAGGCTTAGGAATTACGCGAATCAGAAACCAGATTATTGCCAAAACACTGACCAATGGGAATGCTATTCTGGCGTAAATAGTATCGAATCTGAATCTTACGATTTTACCCGATTTGGGGCAACGTTCAATAAAATAATCAAGGGTTTTTTTCGCCAAATTTTTCATGTGTAGTTATTTAATTAGCCTTACTTAAGCAATTCAACGGGATTGAGAGGTGGCCGACATTATTCCTTTCTTTCCCAAAAAACTATTTGCCATTATCCCTGGATATAAGGGCAACCCAACATTTTCAAAATACCGATTAAAACATTCAAGGTTGACTGTTCCTGAAATGCAATTGTTTTTCAGTGGGTTTGCATTATAATTGACTTCTTAAAAGAAACCTCATCCGCTCCGGTCTCAAAAACGAGCAGATACAGTCTATTTCCCGGTTCTATTCCGTCAGAGGAATTTGGGTTCCAAACCACATTGTACCTGCCGGCAGTCTGAAACTTATTGACTAATGTCGCAACCTTCTGCCCGTAGATCGAATAAACGGACAATTTAACCTGAGACGACTTATCCAATTCATACGGAATGGTAGTTTCGGTTGTAAATGGATTTGGGTAATTTTGCTCCATCCTTGATTTTTCCGCAAAATTGTTTCGAATGCTACCTGAACTTAAACTCGTTGAAAAAGAAGCTATTACATTTTTATCATTATTCATAACGATGCTTGCAGGATTTGCGAAACCGGACAAATCACCTTCCCAATTGCTAAATATATAGCCTGTATCGGGTTTGGCCGTGATCGTAACTATTGTTCCATCGTAATACGTTCCTCCCGGAGGATCAATATGAATACTTCCGTTTGTTGAGTTTATAGAAAGAGAAAATTTGGGAATTAAGGAGAGATTTGCTGTGACACTTTTATTTGAATTCATTGTAATTATAGTAGGATTAGTGGAACCAGAGATATCACCGGTCCAGTAGCTAAAAGTATAACCCGTGTCAGGTCTGGCCGTAATAGTAACTTTTGTTCCATCGGAATATGTTCCTCCCGGGGGATTTAGTTCAACTAATCCATTAACGGCATCCGCAGTAAGAGAGAAGTTATCCTTTCTTATAACCTTTATGGCCGATATAATCGCATTATCCACACTTGTGCCAAAGGCAATATTGAGCTTCCCGTCGTTTATCGCTGTCTGATATGTAAAAACATATGCTGCATTTTTCCCCACCTTTGAATATACATCAAGATTGGACAACACCTTTATACCCTCAACAGACACGTCGAAAACCCGCTTTCCTGTGCTTGTCCAGAAAGTTTCGGCAAACATAAGTGTTACTTCATAACTTGCATTTGGAAGAGGTATAGTATAACTGAAATTGCTGCCAAAGCGGTAGTCGTAAAATAAAAAATCATCTTCTGTTCCGGATATTTCATTCTTGGTGGTAAACTTCGATCCTCCACTGAAATTCTCATCAGAGCTGTATTTAACTCCTTCTTTCGATTTATAAGCCGCACCACCGGAATTTGTTGCAAAAACAACTGTACCGCCTCCCTGATAAGTAAAGTTGGCAGTAATGTTTTTTTCAGCATTCATGGTAACTGTGGCCGGGTTGTCAGTACCGGTAAAATCGCCACTCCATCCGGAAAAGACATAGCCATAATCTCTTACGGCTTCAATTGTAACTATAGATCCTTGTTCATAATTGCCTCCCGGCGGATTCAAAATAATACTTCCATTTGAAGCATTTACTGTAATTGGATAAATAGGGATTGGTAAGAAATTGGCGGTTACACTTTTATTGGAATTCATGGTAATTGTAGCCGGATTCTGCGAGCCTGTCAAATCACCGCTCCATGAACTGAAATCATAACCAAAGTTGTCAATCGGTGTAAGTTTAACAATCGTGCCTTCGTTATACACCCCACCCGGAGGATCAAACCTGACATTTCCATTTGTTGCACTGGCAGAGAGAGTATAGGTGGGGGTAGGTATAAAATTTGCAGTTATTGTTTTGTCACTGTTCATAACAAGGGTTGCGGGATTTGCGGTTCCGGAAAGGTCACCACTCCAAAAATCAAAGGCAAATCCGAGCTTGCTATTAAGGGAGATGGTTACATTGCTGCCCGGATTATATGCGCCTCCGGCAGGACTAAGAGTAAAATAGCCGTTTGGGGAATCTACCTTAAGAATATTTTTTGGGCCCAAAGTATGAACAACCATCTGAATTGTACCATCCTGGTTATAATAAAGTCTGTCGTAACAAGAAATCCGCCCTTGTTCTTCTTTATATATCGGATAATTTGAAGTTGTAATGTGATAAAAATAATACCATTGTCCTTGAAATTCTATAATTGAATGATGGTCTTGCGCGCCCTGTGGATTAGGTGCCATTGGTCCTTTCCATTCGAACGGACCATAAGGACTATCGCCCATTGCATAGAAACCCTGGTGAATTTGATTATTAAAATTACTATATGAATAATAATAAACGCCATCCTTTTTGTGCATATATGAACCTTCATTAAATCGTAATAATTCATCATCCAAGACATGCTGTGGTGCATAATTGATTTTACGAACAGATTCGGCCAATTCAATCATGTTAGGTTTTAACCTGGCCACAATTGAGTTATTATTGTAAATATAAGCTTCCCCGTCATCATCTATAAAAATTTTGGGGTCAATTCCGCCTATACCCTCCATTGGCTTTCCCATATCAATAAAAGGTCCTGCGGGTGAATCGGCAATGGCTATGCCGATTCTCCAATTATTTGTCAGATCCTGATGCGGAAAATAAAGGTAATATTTGCCATCTTTTCTGGCAGCACCGGGGGCCCACATCCAACCTTGTTTACCCCAGCTCACATCCCTGGAATGCAGTATTTCGCCATGATCAGTCCAATTTATCATGTCTGTTGATGAAAATGCGTGGTAACCGTCCATCGCATCATAATGATGTACATGTACTCCGGGAATCATCGTCCTGTCCTGAGAACAATACATCCAAACCGTATCTCCCCATACAACCACGTCAGGATCTGCGGCTCCATGCATTCTTACCAGCGGATTGCCATCGTAGGCAAATTGATATGGATAGGTTATTTGAGCGTTTATAGCAGAGGCCCATACTATTAAACTTGCAAGAATTTGTAAACGAACTGATTTAAAGATCATTTTTCGGGGGGGATTTTTTAAGTGACCAATTTCATCAATAAACACCATATACAGTTATGTTTTTCTACTTTATTGTTACATCAAATTCAAATATTTCAGCGCCTAATTGTTTGGATCTAAGGCCGGGGGAGGCATTACCAACCGTAACTTTTGCTTTTCCCTGATGCTGAACTTTCAGGCCTTCGCTATTGTAATAGGCAAAGGCATCATATGGAATTGAGAAAGTAAGCATACTGGTGTCTCCCTGATTAATCAATACTCTTTTGAAATCAACCAATGATGCCAAGGGCAATTGCTCATTTGAATTATCGATGGACACATATACCTGAACAACTTCTTCTGCATTTATTGAACCTGTGTTACTAATATTTAAGGAAACTTCCAGACTCTGATTCTTTTTGATGGCGCTGTTATTTAAGGTTGGGACCTCCCATTTCAGCTTTGCATACCCCAATCCAAAACCAAACGGATACATTGGCAGCTCTTTCATATATTTATAAGTTCGTCCCTCCATTGAATAATTGTCAAAAGCAGGTAACTGTTCTATTGATTTTGGAAAAGTAATGGGTAATTTACCCGAAGGAGAAACATTTCCGAAAATAATATCTGCAACGGCGTCACCACCGCGTTCTCCAGGATACCATGCATACAACACGGCATCTGAAAGTTCTGATATTTCACGCAAATCGAGCGGCATACCGGAACAAATAACGGTAATTACTTTTTTCCCACCTTCTTTAGCTTTTTGACTGACTTTTCTCAGAAGGACCATTTGACTTTCGGGTAATTTCATATCAACTATATCGCCTCTGTTTGGCGATGCCAGAGATTCACCTTCTTCGCCTTCCAACAAAAGTGTAAGCCCCAGGGTAATTATTGTTGCGTCGGCTTCTTTTGCATGACCGCTAAACCAATCCATGTCGTTTTTATTCTCGGTTGTAAGTAGCGCACCTTGGCGGAACTCCATGGCTGTAGATGGAGACACTTTGCCCGCAACTCCCTCAACTATGGTTCTGAAATCGGAATTAATTCCATTGTAATTCCCAACCAGCGAAAGCTTGTCTCCAGCCAAAGGACCGGTCATGAAAATAATTCTTGTGTTGGGATTTAATGGCAAAGTATTGTCATTTTTGAGAAGCACAATTGATTTTTGGGCTGATTCCAGCGCCAGTTTTTTCTTAGCATCATTGTTGATCACCTCCGGACCAATTGCGCGATATGGATTTGATGTTGAATCGTCGAACATTCCAAGTAAAAAGCGGGTTTTTAACGAACGTTTCAGTCTGTTGTCGATATCGGTCATGGTAATAAGCTTTTTATCATATGCCTCTTTCAGACTTTTTGTGTAGGTATCCCCGCAATTGATGTCAACACCCCTAAGAAGAGCTAATGCCGCTGATTCAGCTGAATTGGCTGTCAATCCGTGTTTTCTGTGAAAATTATCGAGGGCGCCGCAATCACTAACTATATGTCCTTTAAAATTCCATTCGTCGATTAAAATATCCTGCAAAAGCAGATTGCTGCCGCAACAAGCCTCATCGTTTGTTCGGTTGTATGCACACATAACTGCTTCAACCCCGGCATCAACGCACATCTTAAATGCGGGCAAATAGGTTTCTCTTAAATCTTTGGGACTTGCTATAGCATTAAACTCATGTCGCAATTCTTCGGGTCCGCTATGCACCGCAAAGTGTTTTGCACAAGCTGCTACTTTCAGGTATTTTGGATTGCTGCCTTGCAAACCTTTGATGTAGGCAGCGCCCATAGTTCCGGTAAGGAAAGGATCTTCGCCAAAGGTTTCCTGCCCGCGACCCCATCGTGGATCACGAAAAATATTTACGTTGGGAGACCAAAATGTGAGTCCCTGATATAATCGCTGGGGGTATCCGTTATTCAACAAATGATTGTTGATTGCACGAGCTTCGTCGGAAACAGCATCTCCGACCTTTTTCATTAAAACAGGATCAAATGTGGCTCCCAATCCGATAGCCTGAGGGAAAACAGTGGCTCTTCCCGAACGGGCAACACCATGCAATGCTTCGCTCCACCAATTGTATGCAGGAATACCTAATCGTGAGATTGCTGCACTTTCGTTTACCGTTTGAGATATTTTCTCTTCAAGTGTCATTGCATCAATTAAAGCTGAGATACGGGTATCCATATCCAGTTCACTATTCAGCCAAATCTTTTCCTGAGCGCTTGCACCCATACCAAGAGCCAAAAAGAAAATGATTGAAAACATTCTATTAACAAAAGCTTTTTTGTTGCAAAACTCGAATAACAGTTCCTTAATCATAAACATATATATTTAATATTTAATAAGTTAAGAGGCAATACTTCATTTCTTTCCAGGAAGAATAATCTGCCAATATCACCAGATAAATGAGCAAATCGGATAATTCGTTTTGCACAAGTAAACATTTCAAAATTAACACCTTCATAAAAACGCAGGGGTATATTATTGTCCAGAATGGATAAGTTACTGTTCAAGTCAGGTTTAATGCAAATGGAAATAGAATATTGTATACAATTATTACATATATTTGTTCGTGACAATAAATCTATATATCTGATTATTGCATTTATAAACCAATTGAAATTATGGAAATAGAGTTTCAAGATTTAAGTTACGAGGTATATAAACGACTAAAAAACATGATTCTGGTAAATGAATTATTGCCAGGAGAACAGTTGAAGCAAGAGCATATTGCCGCACGTTTGGGTATCAGCCGCATGCCATTGCACAAAGCATTTCAGATGCTTGAAAACGAAATGCTGGTTGAGAACCTGCCCCGACGCGGGTTTTTTGTTACCCGTATCGATAACAATCAACTGATAGATGCTTTTGAATGCCGAGAAGCTCTTGAAGGCGTTGCAGTGCGCAGGGTATCACAGATAATCGGGAAGCAGGAACTGGCTTATCTGAAGTCGCTGTTCAAACCATTTATTGGCAAAACCAATATTGATGATCGAAAATACATCGAAGCCGACCAGGAGTTTCACAACAGTATCCTCAAGTTCAGCAGAAACGAAATTCTGAAAAAGTTTGAAGTAATCAGAAATATTACCTATCGAACATATCGTGGGGGGTTAATTCGCGCCCCAAAAGAAACCTTACCCGAACATCTTGCGATAATAGATGCCATTGAACAAAAGGATGCTGTTCTGGCTGAAAGATTAATCCGCGAACACTCCGGGAAATCTCAAAAATGTATAATTGAAAAATTAGGAACGAGCCCGAATGGAGTTGAACCTGTGCTTCATCACGATAAAAAATAATGAAAAAAACAATCATACCTGTCAGGTTTTTACTTGTTGCGTCTACATTTCTTCTAACTGTTTTACTTTATGTTGATCGTGCCTGTATTTCGGCAGCAAAAGGGAACATAAGTGCGGACCTTGGATTCAGTATGACTGAATTTGGCTGGATTATGGGCGTCTTTACTTTAGGATACGCACTGTTTCAGACTCCTGCCGGAAAGTTGGCCGACCTAAGGGGCGCCCGGGGGGTAATAGCCGGGATTGTAACTGTTTGGTCGTTTTTGACAGCCCTTACCGGTTTTGCCTGGAACTACACATCCATGTTGGTTATTCGGTTTCTGTTCGGTGCAGGAGAAGCCGGGGCCTTTCCCGCCCTATCGAAAGTTGTTTACAATTGGTTTCCCATCAGCGAAAGAGGCATTATACAGGGAATTAACTTTTCAGGTTCACGCATTGGAGCAGCTTTCGCCATGCCCCTGGTAGCATGGATGCTCCACGAAATTGGCTGGCGCCATACTTTTCTGGTTTTCGGGGCATTCGGAATCCTATACGGAATATTATGGTTCCTGATTTTCAGGGAAAAACCGGAACAAGTTGGATTTATTGGCAGCGATGAAGTTGAATATATTAAAAAGAACCGACAACAAGCGAGTCCCGGCGCTAAAAAAGCGCTTCCTTTTAATACCATAATGAAATCGGCAACCATGTGGAAAACTATGGTTCAATACATTTGCAGCAACTTTACATTCTATTTTTCACTTACCTGGATGTATCCCTATATTCAGGAGAGATTCGATCTTGGACTTATCGAAGCCGGGTTTTACACATCGATACCCTTAGTTGCGGGTGCTGTAGGTAACTGGCTGGCAGGTATTGTGGTCGATGCTGTTTACCGAAGCGGGAGATGGAAACTTTCGCGTCGTTTACCTGCAATCATCGGATTTGCACTTTCTGCAGTTGGCATGATCATGGTAACGCAAGTCGCTTCGCCTATACTCTCAGTTGCATTTATGGCACTTGCCGTATTTGGTGCCGACATGACCTTAAGCCCTTCATGGGCATTCTGTATCGATATAGGTAAAGAAAATGCCGGAGTCGTTTCCGGAACCATGAATATGGCCGGAAACCTTGGCGCTTTTGTTACCATAATTGCCTTCCCGTACCTATTTAAATGGACGAATCAATACGAGCCATTCTTCATCATTTGTGCGGTATTAAGCCTTGTAGCTATAGCCATGTGGTTGTCAATGGATCCTGAGAAACCAATTTTCAACGAGTCAAAAATATTGTAAAATCATGATACGAACTATTTTAAGCACTATGCTCATCTCGATTTCCCTCTTTTCATGTACAGGGATTTCTGATTCAAAACCCGAAAAAACCAGACAAACCATTGTCAGCATTAATGGCGAAAAATTCCTGATTAACGGACAGCCTACCTACAAAGGGCGCACATGGCAGGGATACCCCATTGAAGGCCTGTTAATGAACTCGCGCATGGTACAGGGAATTTTCGACGATATCAATCCAAAAACTGCTTGGCAATGGGAATACCCCGACACACAGATATGGGATGCCGACCGCAATACAAACGAATTCATAAAGGCAATGGACGACTGGTATTCAAAAGGATTGCTCGCATTTACCATAAATCTGCAAGGAGGAAGCCCGAAAGGTTATGGGAACGAAGGTTGGATTAATTCGGCCATCGACCCCAAGGGAGAATTACGCCCCGAATACATGGCAAGACTCGAAAAAATTATCGACCGCGCCGATGAAAAAGGTATGGTAGTAATTCTGGGTATTTTTTATTTTGGCCAAGATGAATTCATGGAAAATGAGGCTGCAATTGTAAACGGGGTTAACAACACTGCAGAATGGTTATTCAACAAAAAATACAGAAATGTCATCATTGAAGTAAACAATGAATGTGACGTAAAAGACTGGGATTATGAAATTTTTAAACCCCAGCGCATACATGAACTTATTAATCTGGTAAAATCAAAAAGCAAAGATGATTATCCATTTCTTGTAGGTACAAGTTTTGGAGGGGGTACTATCCCCACTGAAAATGTTATAAAAAATTCTGATTTCATTTTAATTCACGGAAATGGAATAGAAAACCCTCAAGATATTTCGCAATTGGTCAATCAAACCAAAAAGGTAGATGGATATCGTCCAATGCCAATACTATTCAATGAAGACGACCATTTTGATTTTGATAAGCCGATGAACAATTTTGTTGAAGCTGTTAAAGCATACGCATCGTGGGGATACTTTGACTATCGCTTAAAGGGTGAAACTTCCTTTGATGAAGGCTACCAGTCGGTACCTGTAAACTGGGGTATCAGTTCTGAACGCAAGAAGGGATTCTTCAATAAACTGGAAGAAATTACCGGAGGTCTGAAATAAGCGAAAAAAGATTATTTAATCATTGCAAAAAACAATTTGATATGAAATTAGCATTAAACACATTGGTGTATGAAGTTGGAAATAAGGGGCCGGAAGAATCACTAAGAAGCGCGGCTAAGTTTGGCTTTCGATATATCGAATATGCCGGAATACGTAAAGGAAATCCGCTAACCATGACTACCGAACAGAAGAATGAGGTTATACGCATTGCCAAAGGTGAAGGTCTGATCAATACACAAATGTTATTGGTTGCAACCCGAAATACCGCTAGTTCAGACCGAAAGCTTTTTGACGAAACTTTTGATTACATGAAAGCCTGCGCCGAATACCAGAAAGATTTGGGAGGCCGTCAGTTGCTGGTTTGCTGGGGCGGTGGGTTGTACGAACTTGGGATTTCTCCTGAAAAGTCGTGGGGTTTGATGTGTGAGAATGTAGGTCGTTTTGCCGAATACTGCCAGAAAGAAAACATGCTGGTAGGTATCGAGTTGGATCCCCATGTATACTTTATCTGCAACAACACCTATAAACTGGCCAAGGCGATGGAGGACATTAATATGCCTAACCTTTACCCCAATGTTGATGTCGGCCATTTGGTAATCACCCGGGAAGAGCCGGAGCAGCTTGAAAAGCTCAAAAGCCGTTTGTTACATGTCCACCTAAGCGAAACCGAGTCGTTTGCCCACACCAACAGTATTTTAGGAACCGGTGCTGTTGATTTTAAAGCGTATGTTGATAAATTGCTTGAACTCGGAATCGAGGAAAATTGCGTTAAATATGGAGAACCATGCGTAGCCGGCATTGAAATGGGAAGCGAAGCAAGTGGGGGCTTTGTTGAAGACCCTGACATGTGGGTGGAAGAGAGCCTTAAATATCTGGCGAAAATTATGCCGGATATTACCCGTTAAATTTGTTGTGATTTCAATCGTAAATTGCTAAAAGAGTTCCCAATACTGAATTCAAAATCTTAATCATTTCCCGATGAAAATATGCATAGACTGTGACGATGCGGCAGCGAACCTTAAGAAGGTTCTGATCGACCATCTGAAAAGCAAAGGGATCGACATAACCGATCTCAATTACAGTTCAACAAAGGAAGGGGCTTTGTATCCCGAAATTGGCTATAACCTTGCTAAACAAATCCAGACCGGAAAATACGATCGAGGAATCAGCATTTGCGGCACAGGGCTTGGGATGGCTATGATTGCCAACAAAGTAGAAGGAGTTTATGCAGGAGTCTGCCATGATGTGTTTTCGGCTGAACGACTGCGAAAAAGCAACGATGCGCAGGTAATCACCATGGGCGAAAGGGTTATTGGTCCCGAATTAGCAAAAACAATTATTGACGCGTGGCTGGGATCTGAATTCCAGGGAGGCGGGTCAACCCCAAAGGTTCAGCAAATGAGGGATCTCGAGAAAAAATCATTCCATCCTGAAAAGTAAATCTTAACAAAATAATCATGCGAAAATTCATAAATGACCCGTCTCTTGTAGTCGATGAAATGCTTGAGGCTTTCTTGATTGCCCATTCCGATCTGGTTTCGGCTACTGATAATGAACGGGTTATCAAATATAAAAAAGCCCCTATTGAAGGGAAAGTGGGTATTGTGACCGGGGGAGGATCAGGACACAAGCCTGCATTTGTTGGCTACCTTGGTCGCAATATGGTTGATGCAGTGGCCTGCGGCGAATTATTTTCGTCACCCCCGGCACAAATGTTTTACGACGCGGCCAAAGCTGCCAATGGAGGGAAAGGCATTGCCATTCTATATGGAAATTATGCCGGCGACAATATGAACGTGAGCATGGCCATGGAGGAGCTCAGGGATGAAGGATTAGAAGTTAAGACAGTGGTTGCAAACGACGATGTTCCTTCTGCCCCAAAGGGAGAAGAATCGCGTCGCCGAGGGGTTGCAGGCGAAATACTGATGTGGAAAGTGGGTGGCGCCAAAGCTGCTATGGGCGGATCGCTCGATGAAGTGATTGCAGCCGCCCAAAAAGCCATCGACAACACCCGCAGCATGGGAGTCGGGCTTAGTCCATGCACCATTCCTGAAGTTGGCCATCCCAATTTCACCATTGCAGAAGGAAAAATGGAAATAGGAATCGGCCATCATGGTGAACCCGGGATAAATGTTGTTGATTTGGAACCCGCGGCAAAAGTTGCCCAACGTATGTGCGATGTAATAATCCCCGATCTTCCTTTCACTTCTGGTGATGAAGTGGCGGTCTTGATTTCCGGACTTGGCTCTACCCCGGTTATAGAACTCTACATCTTGTTTAACGACGTGCAGCGTATCCTGAAAGAAAAAGGAATCAAAATTCATATAAGCTATGTTGGAAACTATTTCACATCCCTCGAAATGGCCGGTGCTACGCTTACATTAATGAAATTGGACGAAGAGCTTAAAACCTGCATCGACTTTGAATGCGATTCGGTTGGCATAACACAATTTCAAAGAACCTGAAAATGGAAAAATTCACAAACAAGGCAGGCTCAGCAATTGTTGACCAACTGATTCTGGCCATTCAGGAAAACAAACAATACCTGAGCGATATCGATGGCTTGATCGGCGATGGCGATCACGGCATTAACATGAACAAAGGGTTTACCCTGTGCCGCGCAGAATTGGATAAAAACCCGGGGAATTTGTCATCCAGCATGAATATTTTAGCCAAAATACTGATGATGAAAATTGGAGGCTCCATGGGACCGCTGTATGGCAAATTCTTTAAAGCCATTGCTGTGGCGCTTGAAGAAGAAGAAGAAATAGGAATAAAAGAAATGGGCGCAGCTTTAAAAGCCGCCGTTGATGCAATCGCTTCCATTTCTTCGGCTAAAGTGGGTGATAAAACCCTTCTCGATACTTTGATCCCGGCATTGACAGCTTATGAAAAAGCACAGGCTGAAGGCAAATCCTTTACCGAGGCATTGGAGGCAATGAAATTTGCTGCGATTGAAGGATGTGATTCCACCCTTGACATGGTAGCCAAAGTAGGACGTGCCAGCCGTTTGGGAGAGCGTTCACGCGGAGTTCCTGATGCAGGAGCAACTTCCTGTCGCATAATCCTGGAAACAGTTGCGGACAAAACAAAAGAACTGTTAAACAACTAAAGGCTTTACAGAAACCGGTTGCTTGAAAAATGATAATACATAAATAAAACTAAAGTCCAATCGTCTAATATCTATAAAACAATGAAACAAGGAGTAATCATAGGCTTTCTGGGTAAGACTCAGGATCGCTTTTCCGAATACCAAAAACCCGCCACCACACGTGAAAAATTGGAAATAGTTTCCCAAATCGATGGTTTCGATGGTGTTGAAATGGTGTTCCCGTACGAAAATACCACGCCGGAAGAAACATCAGCATTGATGAAAGAATTCAAACTGAACTTTGCTGCTATCAATGTAAATATCAAGAAAGAAGCCGAGTGGGTTCCGGGTGCACTGACCCGGCCGGATAAAGCGATACGCGACAGAGCGGTAGCCATGATAAAACGTGCCAAAGACTTTGCAAAAGCAGTTGGGGCGCCTCATGTTACCTGCTGTCCGCTAAGCGATGGCTATGATGTGCTTTTTCAAATCAACTACAAAACGGCATGGAACTATATGGTGGAAACTATTGGAGAATCGGCCGATTATCTGCCCGAAATTCCACTTTTCATCGAGCCAAAATATTCAGAAACCCGGGTACATTGTCAGCTCGACTCAACCGCGAAAGCCTTGTTGCTTTTAAAAGACGTGCAATGCAAAAACACAGGTATTACCCTCGATATGGGCCATTCCCTGCAAAGCCAGGAAAACCCGGCGCAAGCACTTTCATTAATTTATGAAAACGGATTCGACGCTTACATTCACACCAACGACAACGACACAAAGGCCGACTGGGATTTGATCGGAGCAAGCCGTCACTTTTTAAGCTATGTGGAATTGATGTTTTGGGCACAGCAGTATAACTACAACAAGTATTTTACCACCGATGCTTCTCCGCGCATTTTTAATGTGGTGGAGTTCTTTAACCGCCATTCTGAAATTACAATAGGTGCCTATAACCTGGCAAAATCGCTGAATCAGCCACAAGTTCTGGAAATGATGAAGAATGAAGATTTCAATGGTTTGATGAAGTTTGTAAACAAAGACATTTACAGAATCTGATGCAAAAGCTGATAAAGAAACATACACTTACCCTCGAGGCAGCAAAAATCCTGATTGAATTCGCCATCCTAAAAGCCAATGAGCTTGGGGTTGGCGGGGCTGTTGCAGTGGTTGATGACGGAGGCCACCTTATATGCCTCGAGCGGATTGATGGCACCATGGCAGCCGCTGCCAGCATTGCCATTGGAAAAGCTGCCACAGCAATTGGGTTCAAACGGCCGGGAGCAATCCTGGAACAAACAATCACCACCCAACGACCCGCAATGCAAATTCTTAACAGTGTAACCCCAGCACCTTTTGTACCCTTAAAAGGCTCTTACCCAATCGAAATAGATCAGGATATTGTTGGGGCAATAGCGGTTGCAGGCGCTGTGAATGGAGAAAACGATGAGGCTATAGCCCTTTATGCTATCGAAAAATTCATGGAGTTAAAATAAGAAATCATGAAAATGAACCTATTCATTGCTATCGGTCTTTATCTATTGAACGCATCAACGGTTCTTCATGCCCAAACTGAAAAGCCTCTTGTGAACGATAAGCTTGTTTTTGAAGAAAAAGACGGTTTAGTTGCCGTGGAAGCTGAATTGTTTTACAAACAAACACTCACCGAAATCCGTCAGTGGTATAGTATCAGCACTGGCAATTTGCCAACACTTGTTCCCAATCCAGCTATTGCACACCTTGCCGGCGCCAGCAATAATGCTTACATCAAAATTCTACCCGATACAAGAGTGACCCACTCCGACACGATAACCGATGGTATCAATTTCTCCGGAACTCCCGGAAAAATGGCTATTGTTCATTACAAGGTGAAAATCAATAAACCAGGCAGATATTACGTTTGGGTAAGATGCTATTCTACGGGTTCTGAAGACAATGGATTACACGTCGGATTCAACAATAACTGGCCGGAACATGGTCAGCGAATGCAATGGTGCGACAATAAGAACGACTGGACATGGGCCAGTAAGCAGCGCACAGAGAATGCTCATTGCGGAGTACCAAAAGAGATATATCTTGACATAAATACAGCAGACGTGCATGATATTCAATTCAGCATGCGCGAAGATGGTTTTGAGATGGATAAATTTATCCTAACCTCAAACATTGATTATATTCCGGAAGGTGAAGGACCTGTGATGGAAATATCAAACGGCAAATTACCCGCCCCTTTCCCAAAAGTTGAAGATGCAATAAAACAATAATCCTGGCTGGCAGCAGGGAATTATTCAACAGCTTTGTAGTCTTTCCATACCCAAATTAGCGTTTCCGCAAGGGTTTTTTCGAATACTTTTGAATCACAATGTCCGGTATTCCGGCTAAACACAAACCATCCTCGTAGAGTGCAGGGATGTAAACAAAAATTTTACGCATTTTGCGCACCGGTTTGCCGGGATCAAGCGTTGAATCCTCGCCCCGAAAGATTTTACTTTCATTCAGCGGCATCGAAAATTCAAAATATTTCCCCTTTGGATTGCCCAGATCTGTGAGAGTCTGATCTAATCTATAATCTGATTCTATTATGATTTTCTCCTGTGCAACAGTAAGTCCGGGAGTGAACAATCCAACTATCAACAGAAATAAGCAAATCAAAATAAAAAAGTGATTCGTTTTCATGATCACAATGGTTTTTTTATGTCAGGAAAATGAACTGATTTCAGCTTTAATTTTGTAAAATCCCTAAAACTCATCTTTTCAGTTCAATGAATTTATCCCTAATTTATTAAACATGCCTTTTCTATTTGTAAAGCATTATTGTCGGTTACCAAACGAATTATGTATAAGCCCCCGGCTAAACGCTTTCCTTCGGCATCTTCCGGAATCCAGATCACAGAATGGGATCCTGCAGTTTGATATTCATCTGCCAGGGTTGCAATATGGCGACCCAAAGAATTGTAAATTGTTAGTTTAACCTGTGAAGCCCTGTTCAATCGATATTGAATGGTTGATTCTGTTGTGAATGGATTAGGGAAAATTCTGATCAGACCATTTTGTAATGAATCGTTTATAAATTGAACACCTGTGCTTGTGATTTCTTTGAAAACAGCGGTAATATTTTTATCCCCATCCATTATAAAACCTATAGGGTTATTTGAACTATTCAGATCACCTTCCCAACCTGCAAATTCAAATCCTTCATCGGCGGTAGCTACCAATACAACCGAAGCACCGCGATTATACGTCTCTTGCTTTGGAATAACTTGCACACTGCCATTTACACTATTTATTGCAAGTAAGAGAGCATTAGCATTAATGAATTCAGCACTCACATTTTTATCTGAGTTCATTGTGATGGTAACAGGGCTTTCAGAACCTGCAATGTCACCGCTCCACTCTTTAAAATAGTAACCGGCATTAGGGTTTGCTGTTAAAGTAACAACCGTGCCTTCACTATATTCACCTCCGGGAGGGTCAAGAGTAATTGAACCATTGATGCTTTCCAAAAATAAGATATGGTTCGTATTTCTGACAAAATTCGCTGTAACAATTAAATTTGAATCGATTACAATATTCGCAGGGTTATCATTTCCTGAAATATCGCCACTCCACCCGCTAAAAACATATCCGTAATCAGGTGTTGCTGTTACAGAAACCTTGGAACCCTCCATAAAGGTTTTGCCCTGAGGGTTTAAGGAAACTGAGCCGTTTACAGACTGAATATCGACATTATAAGCATTACCTTTGAAATCAGGCTTAACCTTAATCGCTGATATTTTTGCATTGTCTGAAAGTTTTTGAAATGATATGTTCAGCTTACCGTCCTCTAATGCAACTATATGCGTTTCGTTATAAGCTGCCTTTGAACCCGCTTTTGCATAAATATCCAGGTTTTTAATTACCGAATTTCCTTCAATAGAAACATCAAATATACGCTTGCCAGCTTCTTCATGGTAGATTTCAGCAAACATAAGGCTTACTTCATAAATGCCATTTGGAAGATCAATGCTATAACTCACATTTCCATATCGTTCACTCTGATACAAGGTTTGGTCATCTGTGCCCGAAATGAATGCATTTGTCGAAAAAACAGATCCTCCTGAATAATTTTTATCCCCACTAAAAAAAGTGCCATCGGAAGCTGTATACGAAGAGCCGCCGCAGTTTACAGCAAAAGTTTCAAGTGGAGCTCCAACAAAATCAAAGTTAGCAGTAACTTCTTTGTCTGAATCCATAATTACTTCGATATATTTTTCAAACCCACTAGCATCGCCTGTCCAACTCCCGAACTTATAACCAAAATCTGCAGTATGACTCATTCTTACAAGCGTACCTTCATTATAAACACCCCCTGCAGGGCTGAGACTAACAGCGCCGTTGGCAGCATTAACAGAAAGCTTATATGTTGGAACTTCATCAAAGCTTGCAGAAATGCTCTTATTGCCATCCATTAAAATGGTAACTGGATTCTCAATCCCTGAAAGATCACCTCCCCAGTAAGAGAATTCATACCCTAATTCACCTACTGCTTGCACAGTTACCGTTGTACCAGGCGCATAGCTGTCCCCCTTAGGTAAAAACTTTAATGATCCATTAGGTGTATTACTTGAAATTGAATAGGTTTTGCTCTGAGGTGTTAAGGTATAAAAGCGGGCATCATCATAAAGAGGATCTGCAAATATTGAAGGATCCACTTCAACACTTCCTGTTAAATCTTCTCCAATGCCGATTCTGCAAAGCGGCTGGGTCTGGCTTTTTTTAAGAAAGTTTTCAATCGCAAAAAACACCCCCGGAGTACCTGAGAAAGGCTCCAAAATAGTAATTCCTGCCATGTATTGGCCTGTTTCAATAGAATCGGGAACTTTAACCGATGATATGATTTCATGTACCGTTGCAGGGATATCATATTCATGTGTAAGATAATTATAATTTTTCCCGGGTTCCCAGGATCTGCAGTCTACCCCTGTCAAGGTTTCCTTCCATACAATATCATGTGTTGATTCATCGATCAGGACAAAAGCGGTTTCCCAATTATAGTAAAAGGGAGCAGAACCTGCATTTTGAACCTTAAAGTTAATCTTCAGACTATCTCCCTGATTTGTTTGAGACGAGCAGGAAAATTCCGGCAACAAAAAACGATAGCCAAAAGCTTTTTGCATTGCGGAAGCGTTTTCTCTCACTTTATCCGGATCGGTTCCATCAGTCCCATCTGTTTTGTAGCTGGCCACCCATCCTAATCCTGTACAATGCAGTTCCCTGATAACGTCAATCATATAACTGCTGTACTGATCAGTGCCAAGGGTTACGGTAGGGCTGCTGCCATAAACGGGTTCAAAAACATCTTGTCCCCAATTATATGCAACCTCACCTTCAATTATTTGCGTAAGGTATTGACCGTTAGCTGTCGTTCTTCTAATATCGGTCCAGGATCCGTTTGTTTGTCCGGGATGGGCAAACGACCCCCATCCCACTCCCCAATTATAGCCTTCAGCATCCCAGTATTTCTGGTTACGCACAAGCAATTTTTTATTATTGAATGCCTTGTCAAAAGCTTCACCCATCAACTTTACATATCCTTCTTCATCAACGCCAACAGGGTTCTCCTGTTCGCCCCAGTATCCCACGATTGCTGTATTTACCCATGCAACGCGCGGATCGTTGTCCCAGGCTTCTCCCATTTTATAAATTAACTTTTCGATGCGTTCCTTCACCAAATCGCTCTGCCAATATCTTATATCCCAGGTTGGCCAGCCAAGTTCATCAACAATATCCTGGGGCCAGTATTCATTGCCAGTATTCGCATCCCAGTCGATATAAATTTGGACAGCTACCTTAATATTCTGATTTTCAAACCCTTTCCATAAGTTGTTACAATGCTCTATAATTTTGTCTGCGCCATCGCTCCAGTGATTTTCAACCTCATTCCATTTAATATATTCTCGAACTATAGTTGGATAAGGGTAATCATTGGCTTTATTGGGTTCAGGTCGAAATCCTTTAAACGGATTACTAAGTGCATCGGAATATTCCCGGGGATATACCGTAATAGAATCCTGAGCCCAAAGAGAGCTAAAACCTGATATTACAATGTAAAATATTGCTAAGAATGCATTTTTTTCACTTTTCATGTTTAAAGAATAATTTTAATTGAAACTGCAGCTTTAGCCGTAATAACTTTTATTATCAGCATTTTTTCTGTGCCGAATTTTCTAATATCAATTTTTGACAGCCCAGCGATTGATGTTTTGTCAAACAACAAATTGCCAAGGGTGTTGTAAAAGCAGATTTTGGCTGCTGCATTTAGATCAATTTATTTACATCAAGTTTCCTTTTGTTGCGCCTGGCAATATACGCTGTTAATAACGGTACCAGCAAGGCCGTAGTTATTACAGCTGCGGCTACTTGTGGGGTTGCAACAGCCGCGGTGGCAGCAAGTGATGGGTCTACCATAGCCACTGCTGCCGGAGTTGCTACGGCATTTCCAGCAGCGCTCGCATTTGCAGCTCCGGCCACCCCTGTTCCACCGGTAATTTTATCGAGCAAAATAGTGAAAAAACCACAAATCCCTACAGTGAGCAAGCCTAAAAGAAGACCTGAAAAACCAGCCATATATATAGTTTGGATATTTATTCCACAACCCAGACCAAAAGCAAAAAAAGGTATCATAACCATTCCAGCTTTGGTAAGAAAAGCACGCATATCTGAATCCAGGTTACCCAGAATAACTCCGATTACCAGTGGTAATATAACGCCAACCAGTGTCATAAAAGGAATGGATGCAATTCCTGCACTGCCCAAAGCAATCATAGTTAGAAACGGACCATCTTTAATTGAAAGAATGGCAATGGCACCGACCTCCTCTTTTGAGCCAAATTCAGCAGTCAGTGCGGTGTACAATCCACCATTGGTGCTCGACATTGCAGCAATAAAAGCAAGGGCTGAAATTCCCCAAAGTCCATTGGAACCGAAAAAGTAGCCTATCACTAATCCTACTATTACAGCAACACCATACTTGGTAAGAGTTTGAACAACTCCTATTTTAATCGATTTAGGAGCACCTTTTATATCCATCCCGGCTCCCATACACACAAGAAATACACCTAATATTGCTAAGGGATTCGAAGCTATTGCTGTAGTAAATCCACCTATTTTCAAAATCTGAGGAAAAAGAGTATTAATAAGAGCCCCTAAAATTAATGGGACAACCATCATGCCTCCCGGAATTCTTTCAATTGATGCTTTAATCTTCATGATATTTCATTTAGTAAATGGATTCCAGAGCACTGAAATATAAATATTTGAAAGCTATTTTGCTTTTCAGTTTACAACGATTTTATGGTATGAAACAGTACTCCCTTTTGTAAGCTGAAGTATAAGAACTCCTTTAAGATTCATCGATTTAACATCGAGTTCCAAATTTGATTCCTTAGTTTGAGTACTGTAAATTATTTGGCCTTGAGAACCAAACACTTTAATATAACTGTTTACAAGCGAATCAGGAAATTTTAAATTCAGGATACCGGACACTGGATTTGGGCAGATAACCAAATAATCTTCCGGGGCTATATGAATGTCATTAAGTTCTATTTCACGGACCACAAAATTCGTTACTAAAAAATGCTTCGTCGCAGTTGAGGTGTATGCATTTACAAATACTTTTAAATTATTTCCATTTAAACCTGTAACAGTTTTGTTGTACAATGAAAAGTCTCCTCCCTT
>JAIFNN010000238.1 GCA_020047715.1 Bacteroidota bacterium
ATAACAAAGTTAACTGGAGTTCAGGAACACTCAATATTACTTGTGCACAAAAAGTAAACATTTCTTTGGATGTTGAGGGAATAGGAACAGATAATTCAGATTCTTGCAATGTATACTATAAAGTAGATGGAGGTTCAAGAATTACGCTATCTCTTAATGCAGGCGCATTTACAAAAAAAACGGTTTCAGTTGCCAATGTGACAGGTAGTGCTGTAGAGTTAATTCTGGAAGTTAATAACTCAAATTCCAACAACACTTACAATATTTCGAATATCCTTATTGTCAGCAATGATAAGCTCGATCAAATTATTAGTTTCCCTGCCTTGCCAGCGAAAAAAGTGGGCGATGCTGATTTTTCACCAGGAGCTACAGCAACTTCAGGCTTACAGGTTGTCTGCTCAAGTTCTAACACTGAGGTTGCAACTATTACTGCTGAAGGAAAAATTCATATTGCTGGTTTAGGATCATCGACAATTACTGTCTTACAAACTGGCGATGCCAACTTTAAACCAGCTACGGAAATATCTCAGATATTAACTGTAGCATCTGGTTCTGGTACCTCATGTTTTTTGCCTTGGGATGGCAATAATATGGACATATCTAATCAGACTTTAACTGACGAAAAAATTTGTGATATCAATATTTCCTGTGCCCCAAAAGTTTCCTTATCAATTGATTTGGAAGGGACTGGTGGACTGGATGCTGGTGTGGACTATTTGAAAATTTATTACAAAGTTGATGGTGGTACGGAAATAAATTTTCTGGTTTACTCGGGAGGAAACTTTTCATTGTATAACAAAACGGTAACAGATATAAAAGGGAATAATTTGCAAATATTTGTAAATGCCTATAACACTAGTTCCCTGGAACATTATTTATTAACAAATATTCGTGTAGTCGCAGAAACGATTGATCAAACTTTAACTTTTCCTGCCTTTTCGGTTAAAAAAGTAGGCGACGCGGATTTTTTTCCGGAAGTTTCAGCATCTTCAGGCTTACCGGTTACATACTCAAGCTCGAATACAGCCGTTGCAATTTTTACAACTGAAGGGAAAATTCACCTTGTTGGTGCAGGAACCTCTAACATAACTGCCTCACAAGCTGGTGATTTCAGCTATCACCCTGCACCGGAAGTGTCTCAATTATTAACAGTTACTACATCTGCAACTGGTTTGCAAACCTTGTCCTCAAAAGATTTTTTTTTGAAATTATATCCAAATCCGGTATTAAATACGATTACGATTGAAATTAATGAAAATGCCAAAATGAATGTATTTAATGCATTGGGTAAATTAGTTCTTTCAGCAAACCTTTTCAAAAACCACGAGATTGTTGATTTGAGTACGCTTTCTCAAGGTGTTTATTTTATAAGAATAATTAGTAAAGAGGATGTTGTCAATTATAATATAATTAAGCAATAGCGTCTGGTTAGGACATTCGTATCAGTTTTGATTTCCACTGAAGCGGATTTTGTCAACTATTCGGAAATGTTTTTCCATGTTGTTTTATTTGAGAGATCGGTGCAATATTAGGGCTGCTGGGATTGACCAAACTTGTGATTGAATCTGATTTGTTCTGCCCAACGAAGATTCGAGTTTGCTGATACTTGAATAATTTGGCGAAAGGCAGCTATTGCTTTGTACAGGAATTACTCCAATATGGACAATAATTGTCACTTTATTCTTTATCAAAAGTGCTTAATTTAAGAGTTATTATTTTACTGAACAGTGCATTATCATTCATGATTTTATGACTTTGTAGTTTAAAGCAATAATCAGTCATTAAAGATGTCATAATCTTTGAATGTGTAATGGACCCAAATTTTTCTATTTCGTTGATTTTTAAAGATTAAATAGGGTCATAAATTTTAGACCTTAAAACGTCCTTACTCATATTTGGAAACATGTGCTGGATTATATTTAGAAACAATGAAATAGAGGCTATACGAACTTATTCAGATTGGTGATAAGCTGAATAGAGATTGGCTTAGCATTAACAAAAATCTCTATAGTATAAATTGCCATCATACTTTTTTGTAGTAGTAACAATGATTAGAATCATAATAGATTAATTTACAAAATGAAAACACTTTTAAAGTTTTTTTTCTTATTATTTCTCGGTATTGCACCTCAATTTAGCAATGCTCAAAATATCTGGACAGATCAGGTTTACAAAGCTAATGTGGCTAAAATTGAGTACAATCCCATGAAAGGATTGATTCCGGGATATAAACCTGTCGTTTCTAATTTTCCTTACAGCATCGACCATTTCTATATGCGATGGGATGCTGTTTATAAAAACTGGGGGCAATGCGACTGGACTGCTTTTGAAAATGAACTGAATCGTATAGTTAGCGGTGGCCGGCATTCTGTTTGTCGGTTCTGGATTGATTATCCCGGACAGACAGAGGCAATGCCATCATTTTTAGACACTCTTGTATCCTGGCATGATTCGAATTCTCCCGATTGGAACGACTCCGACTTAATGGCTGCCTTTGAGGATTTCGCTGCTCTTTTTGGTGCCAAATACAATGGCGATCCTCGTCTGGCCATGGTTGAGGTTGGTCTTTATGGCTATTGGGGGGAATGGCATAATTATCCCGAAAATTGGGATTTGACTTCGGCAAATAAGGATCGGCTTCTTGCTGCTTTCACCGCAGCTTTTCCCAATACACATACCTCTATTCGCGAACCAAATCATTTAAGCACAGTTCCTCTTAGGATGTCAACTGGTTATTATGACGACTCGTTTTGCCAATCAACCGCCGGTCCAACTTCATGGCATTTTTGGCCAAAAATGATTGCTAATGGCAGTGCTGATAATTACAAATATCATCCGCTCGGGGGAGAAATATATCCGGAGTTACAAACAACTCTTTTTAATGCCTGGCCCAATACATCGGGTCAGGATATTACAAATTGTGTAACTCTAACGCATGCAAGTTTTACAAAGTGCTATTACATTTTTAAGGCGCAACGCAGTTCAACACAAAATGCGAATGCGCTAAAAATGCATAACATGATGGGGTATCAATTCTATGTGCGTTCGGTTAAAATTACCGGGGAAGCTTCAAATGATTTTACCGCGGAGATTAAAATCCAGAATAAAGGCGTTGCTCCTTTTTATTACAATTGGGATGTGGAATTTGCGAGCATCAGCTCTGCTGGAGTGTTTAACTCATTAGGTTCAACCAATTGGGATATAACCACAATATTACCTGATGCAACCGATTATTCAAAATCTTTTTCAGCCAACTTGTCTGCAGAAGGCACTTACAAAATACTCATGCGGTATAAGAATCCTTTGGAGGCTATTACTTCAAATGCTATGAAACTACGTTTTGCAAATGCAAAACAAGACCTTGATAAAGATGGTTGGCTAACACTTGGTACCGTAAGTGTTGGCGGAGCGTCTGTTCCGGTTGAAGGGGTAAGTATTTCGCCTTCCATTTTGCCGCTTACAGTTGGCAACAATAGTCAACTCAGTGCAAACGTTATACCTGATAACGCTACCAACAAAACAGTTACCTTCTCATCGGATAACACTGTCATTGCCACAGTGAGTGAAAGTGGTTTGGTTACTGCGGTTGCAGCAGGAAATGCTACAATTACTGTAACAACTCAGGATGGCGGTAAGACTGCCACAAGCTCTGTTTCGGTAACTCCTGTTAACATTCCGGTTACAGGGGTCGAAATTTCGCCTGAACCCTTCTTGCTTGCTATTGGCAATACATATCAACTAACTGCAGCTATTTTACCTGAAAACGCCAGCAATAAATCAGTAAGCTGGTTCTCGGATAATACAGCCATTGCTACAGTGAGTGAAAGTGGTCTGGTTACTGCGGTTGCAGCAGGAAATGCTTCAATTACCGTAACTACAACCGACCAGAGTAAAACAGACAATTGGGCTGCTTCTGTTGTAGATTCTTCTTTGGGCAATGGTCTGTTGGCTGAAAATTCAATAGAATTATACCCAAATCCAGTATCCAAAACCCTTTATTTTAAATCCCCTGAAAAAGAAGATGTTACTGAAATTAAGATATTTACTGTCGCCGGACAGTTGCTTTTTAACGAAAAGACAAACAATTCAAGCAGCGAAATTGATATGGAGGCATTAAAAACCAAAGGATTAGTAATCGTTCAGATTTTTACCAAACAAAATGTTTTCTCATTCAAGGTTGAAATGCGCTAATATCAGACGCATAAGAATTTGGCTCTTCCCTCCATATAAAAAATGAATTTTTTTTAAAAAAAGAAGTATGATAAAACTGACTAGAAAATTGAGCTTGCGATTTTTCCCAATATTGACATTGTTTTTTACTTTTTATTCTACTGCTTTTTCTCAAACAGTGGGTGTTTTTTATGATAACACTCTGGAACCAATAAAATTTGCAGCTGCTGACGTACAAACTGCATTGGTGAAGGAAGGATACACTGTAGAAATGCTGGCATTGTCATCTCTAAACGACTTGTATGCAAACAAAAAGATAGTTATTGCTTTGGCTTCGAATATTGCTATAAACGGGATTCTCTCAAATCAGGGAGGATCAGCTCCCACAGGACTCGGTGAGCAAGCCTATGCACTGCGCACTACCACCCAGGGTCAAACTTCCTATTGGGCAATCGGTGGCGATGTTAACGGAGCTATGTACGGCGGGTTGCAGATAGCAGAAAATATATCTTTTAACGGTTTCTCGGGAACCTACAATATTCAGGAAACCCCATTCATGCTTAACCGCGGTATGAAACTAAATCTTCCCCTGGATAGGCGAATCCCTACCTATGTCGGTGGCTGGTCGTCAAATTCTGCCAAAAAAGCTATTCCGGCTGTCTGGGACTCCACCTTCTGGATGACCCTTATTGATCAGCAGGCCAGAAACCGTTATAATATGTTATCCGTTTGGGTACATCATCCCTTTCCCGCACTGGTAAAATTAGCTGACTATCCTAATGCCTGTTTGCCTAATATTGAGGGCTTCGATGGATATGTAAACAATATGAATCATGAACAAAGGGTAGCCTTTTGGCGCCGCATTATGCAGTATGCTCATAGTCGTGGAATGTCTTTTTATTTCTTTAACTGGAACGTTTATATCGATTATGCCTCAACTCAATATCCAGGCATAACAAAAGACAAGTCTAATTCTACCACAAGAGATTACATGTATAAAAGTATGCAAGCTCTGATTGAAACCTATCCGGACCTCGATGGTTTTGGAATATCAGCGGGCGATGGAATGGGTTCGAGTGAGGGATTTACCACCAATGAAGAAAGAACGGCCTGGACATACGACTGCTTCGGGAAAGCGGTAAAGGACTACCTGATAGCAAATCCTGATCGAAAGTTTAATATTATACATCGGAGTATCTATACCGACTTCAGCCTGATGAGTTCTGTATACCAACCACTCCAGGCGCAGCCTAATGCAACGGTCAACTATTCGATCAAGTATGCTATGGCTCACATGTACTCTACTCCTGCACCGCAATGGTCAACGGGTGAAATTAGTAATGTTGCAAATGCTGGTGGAAAAACATGGATTACCGTTCGTAACGACGATTATTTCTATATCAACTGGGGCGACCATCAATTTGTACGCAATTTTATGAATGCTATTCCCAACAGAGCTGCAATTACCGGAATGTATATTGGTACTGATGGTTACAATCCAAGCCGTACCTATTTCTGCAAAGATAATTCCATGAATGGCCAGCTTGAGGTAGAGAGAAGATGGTACATGGAAATGCTTTGGGGGAGGCTGTCGTATAATCCGCAAACCAGTAATGATGTATTTACAAAAACAATGGCCAATCGATTTCCAGCGGAAAATGCCGACAACATGTTTACGGCATGGACTCTGGCCTCAAGAAGCCTTCCCAAGGTTACTGAACTTGTAATGAAAAACTGGCAACTCGATTTTCACTGGTGGCCCGAAGCATGCTGGAGCGATCCGGGGCGTTGTTCCGGATTCAGAACCATCACTACTGCAGCAGGTGTTACTGATCTTGCAAAAAGCGGTTTCGATAAAACCGATGTGGCAAATGGTTCAAACCTTTGCAATATCGCAAATTCTGCAGCAGGGATCTGCTCAGGAAAGAAATCAACTTATACTCTTGCCGACGAAATGGAGGCAGATGCGTCAGAAGCGCTTAATCTGGCAAATGAAATGAGCAGTGATGGAAATGCTGACATGGAAATGGCAATTACCAACATTAAACAAATGGCCTACCTGAGTCGCTATTATGCCTATAAAATTCGCGGTGCTACATTTAAAGTTGCCGGCCAAACTGTGAAAGCAAGAGATGAAATGGCGAAGGCTTATTGCAGTTGGATGAATTATAAAAACCTGATGGAAAGTACTTATTATGCAGATGAGTTTAGGAATATAAGTATTTCACCGAACTGGAATTTTGGCGATGCAGCTGTTTTAAAGGAATATACCGATCTGGGGGGAGTTGGTAAACCCATGTGCAGCGATATGAACTATTTTATAACTCTTTCAGTAACTGGTAATATTGGCGGTACTGTTTCAGGAGGAGGAATTGTTAAAAATGGTGATAGCCTGACCG
>JAIFNN010000054.1 GCA_020047715.1 Bacteroidota bacterium
AAAATATTATAGCTTTGTAAAAAAGATCAAGCGATATGAGTTCCGCGGAAATTAAAGAATACTTGCATAAACAGATTGAGGTGCTGGATGACCGCTTTCTTAAAGCAATTTACGCAATGCTTCAATCTTATTCAAAGGAAATGACAGATCCGAAATTAAGTTCCGGACAAAAGAAAGAACTTGAAAAAAGGAGGCAAAGACATTTATCCGGCGAATCAAAATCTTATACTTGGCAGGAAGTAAAAGATCGTATACGGCAATGAAGTATACTCTCCTTATTAAAGAAGAGGCCGATCTTGACGTTACCGAGGCTTATAGATGGTATGAAGGTAAAAGTAAAGGCTTAGGAGATGAGTTTATGATCGAACTTGATGAATACTTTTCCTCCCTTGAAAGTAATCCGTATTTGTGTCCTGTTCGATATAAAAGCTATAGACTATTCCCATTAAAGCAATTTCCCTACCTGATAGTTTATGAAATAGAGAATGAAAACGTAATTGTTTATTCGGTTTTTCATATGAGTAAGGACCCCAAAAAGAGATACGAAGTATAGTTTTGCGATTTGTATTACCCACAGAAAGAAGTTGTCATAATTCTCGATGTGTACTATACCAGCAGAGATCTGCAAGTTCTATAGAGAATTATAAATCAAAGAAAATGAGAGATAATATAATCGAAAAGCCATTCAGATTAACCTTTCTGGATGAGCCTTATGTATCGGATTTTTTTCTTCAAACCATAGAGGAATTAAAAATTGCTGTGGTTCAAACCCCTAAATCCCTTGATTTGGGTAGGGGGAGAAGTCTGGTTTACACATCTGAACTGCAGGTTGTTTCACAAATGGAAATACCAAACGGCCAATTGCTTTACACCCACTCGGAGAATTCAATCGGATGGATTGAGAAAAACATTGGGGAAACGGACTATTATGCTACAATTCAGTATTTTAAAAACAAAGTCTTGTTCAGGGATCTGCTAAGGGAACTGTATCCCGATTTTTTTTATACTACCGTAAAGCTGAGCGAACTTGGCTCTGTGGATGTTGCCAAAATACGGAAACCTTTCGTAATAAAGCCCTCTGTTGGGTTTCTGAGTCTTGGGGTTATCGGTATCAATAACGATCTGGATTGGGAAAAGGCCATGCCCCAGATTATTTCGGATAGCGAAAGAGTAAAGAAATACTTTCCGGCCAGTGTTGTGGACAGTTCCACTTTAATTATAGAAGAATATATAAAGGGGGAGGAGTACGCTTCGGATTGCTACTTTGATGCTGAGGGCAGGCCCGTAGTCCTTAGTATTTTCAAGCATGTATTTGCATCCGGCGATGATGTGAGCGACAGGGTCTATACAACATCTGTTGAAATTGTAAAAGATACCCTTCCCGCGATAGAATCTTTTTTAATTAAACTGGGTAAAAAAACCGGACTGAAAAACTTCCCCCTGCATCTGGAAGTGCGCATCGCGGATGATCATTCGATAATGCCCATTGAAGTAAACCCGGCACGCTTCGGAGGATGGTGCACCACTGCCGATATGGCCCCGTATAGCTATGGATTTAATCCCTATGAGTACTACTTTAACCAAATAAAGCCTGAATGGTCTGAGATCCTGGCCAATAAGGATTCGGATTTGTACAGCATTATTGTATTGGATAACAGAACGGGAATCGATGGGGCTGACATTAAAAGCTTCGATTACAAAAAATTAGCAGGCCAATTTGAAAACCCTTTGGAAATCAGGGAGGTGGATTTTTCAAAGCATCCATTATTTGGGTTTATGTATCTTAAAACGCGAAAGGACAATTTCATGGAGATCGAGAGAATCCTTCGGTCGGACCTAATGGATTACGTTAGAGTGTAGCTCCCCCTTGAATTAGAACTCTCTAATAATGGGTTTTGGTAAAGCCCTGAGATAATCCAGCAGATGTGTGCGGAGTTTATGCTTTTTAAATTCCAGGCCGTTTTAAAAAAAAGAAAAGGGCAATCCGTCACGGACTGCCCTTTTTCGCTAACCACTTAAACCTAAAAAATTTACTTGATTTCAAACATCCAGGCTTCAAATTCGAGCTCATCTTCGGTGAATATCTCTTGATTATTAGTATCAAAAGATTCCAGCATCCATCCTTCAAGAACTAACTCTTCATCCTGAAAATTTTCGGTGTCGTTGTTTGTGTTAAAGTCACTCATCATCCATGATTCAAGAACCAATTCTTCTTCCTGAAAACTCTCGGATTTGAACTTAGAATCGAAATCGTTCATCATCCATGTTTCCATTTCAAGAGGGGTGTCGATAAAGATCTCGGGTTTATTGTTGAATTCCTTCAGGGAAATCATCCAGCTTTCCAGTTCCATTCCAACTTCCTTTGTGTTGCTGATGAGATTCGAAACCATTTCACTGTTCTTTTTTGCAGTCCTTTTTTTTCCTTTTGTTCCGTCGGCATATACGCTAAGTGTGCTTACGCTTAAAATTGCGGTGAGGACGATATAGAAGATTTTTGTTTTCATTTTGATTGTGTTTTTAATCGTTAATGAAAACATTTTAACATATAGCGTGCCAAAGATTGTAAATGGCGGTAAATCAAGTTCATAATAAGCGTCTGAGGTTTTTGGGATTGCTATTAATATGAACGGTTACAGGACAGGGGGTGTTCGTTTTCGGACAAGGGGGTGGTGAGAGTAGTGAGAGTAGTGAGTGAAGTGAGAGTAGTGAGAGTGGTGAGTGAAGTGAGAGTAGTGAGAGTAGTGAGAGTGGTGAGTGAAGTGAGAGAAGTTAGAGAAGTGAGGGGGTAAAATGCCTGGAGCACCGGAAGTACATATTAAAGTGTTTCCGGTGCTCCAGGTACTTTTGTGCTAATTTGGCTACTCGTTTCCGAGTTTGATGATAAGTTTAATGATGTTCTCAATTTCCGAATCGGGAACCTTGCCTTTATAAAGGGCGCGGCATACACGGTTTTTGTCGAGAATTACAACTGTATATTCATCCTCGGGCATGCCCCAGGCTTTTTGGAGGGTTGCCTCGTAGTCAAAAAGAATGGTGGTTTCGTATTTTTTGGCTTTGTTCCCGGCAATGGTGCGGATCAAGGCATTGGGTTTCCAGGTGGACTCGCAATCCACAATACCGAAACCTTTAAACTTATCGCTGCTGATGCGATTGTCAACTTCACGGGCTTTTTTTACCGCGTCATTGAAAACGTCGTTCAGGTCCGAAACGTCGGGATCCACATAATTGACCTGAAGCACTTTTCCGGGCCAGGTAGCCATGGTGAATTCTTTGCCGTCAGCATCGGTGAACTTCCAGTCGGGGGCTTTCATTCCAACGGCGAGTTTTCCGGATTGTCCATATGTGGCAATGAGTGCGAGGCAAAGGACCAGCATGGTAAGGGTGAGCTTTTTCATAAGGAAGGTTTTAGTTAAGTGGGAGCAAATTAAAGCATTTTTTTGATAAATGGTTCATCCGTGGAATGAAATAAGCTTCCCGACAATTTAAATTGCAAAAACCTTCTAAAAAAAATCCGATGTGGCCAGCCCTGCCGAAGTTCTGCCCAGGCTTAAAACTCTTTTTGATGGCCAACATGAAAACAAGTATAATGGGATGCTTATCTACAACTATTTCTACCAAGATCAGGAGTTAAGCCATTAGGCCTAGGATAATCCCTTTCTCTCATAAATAATATAACTGTATGCCACCGGGTTCTTTTCATCCGCATGGAATTTTGTTCTTTCGGTCTCATCCCACTCGTCGTAATTGATTTCCGGGAAGAATGTGTCTCCCTCAAAATCCCGGTGCAGGCGCGTAATGTATAATTTTCGAGCATGGGGTAAAAATTGCTTGTACACCATTCCTCCCCCGATAATGAAACTTTCTTCCTTCTCATCACAAATGTTCAATGCCTCCTCGATGGAAGAAACCATTTCGCAATTGGCGAAAGTCTCCCCGTGAACATCGGATATAACAATATTTCTTCGGTTCGGCAAGGCTCCTTTGGGAAGTGACAGGAAGGTGCGACGACCCATAATTACCGGGTGACCTGTGGTGATCTGCTTAAAGCGTTTCAGGTCCTCCGGAAGGTTGACCAAAAGCTCGTTTTTATAACCAATGGCGTTATTTTCGGCGATGGCTACTATGATGGAGATGTTTTTGTTGGTTATGGTTTTCATGGTAATTTGAAAATGAAATATTAATTTATGAGACTATTGATTTTTTTCAATATTTGCAACTGCATAAAGTGGATAAACCTCTATATTTTGATATGCTGAAAAATTCTCCTGGGATACCCGAATTCCTTTCTTTGTGTTTTTTAAATCTATGAAGATTTTAAGGCTTTGCATACTTCCTTTCGTTCCCGCTTTAACTTCTATGGGTATTATTTGTGTGCCTGCCTGAATTAAATAATCAACCTCCGCATTACTGCTTTTGGCTTCGCGATGCCAATAATAAAGATTATGCCGCTGATAGCATGATGATGATTTTATTAGTTCCAATCCAACGTTTAACTCGGCAAGACAACCTTTATTTATCGACTCAAAATCATTTTTAAGCAACACTTCCGAAAGCTTTAGCCCTAGTATGTGCTGAAAAATTCCCGAATCAAAAACAATAAATTTCCGCATCTTTGGATTGATCTCTGCTCCTAATGGAATTCCATTGGCGGCACTGTGTGTAACAGGTATTATCAAACCAGCCATGGTTAAAAGTTCCAATGCTTCTTTAACTTGTGTGTGTTTGGCATCAGGCAAAGCTTTGCTATAAACAAACTTTTGTCCATTCTGTTCTACTACTGATCTGAAAACCATGCGAATAAGTGATGGTGAAGCCCTTTTTTTGTATTTGGCAAAATCATCTTCGTAAGCAGTAATCAAACCATCCAGTACACGTTGACAAGATAACAAATCCCCACCTGAAAAATAGCTGGAAATAACTTTTGGCATTCCACCTAACAGTAAAAAATGCTTATAGAACTCTAATGCCTTAGTATGAATTGCTTCGGATAAGGGATGTTGAGGAGATGCTTCAGCGATGGACGTATGTAAAAGTTCTGAGTTTGCTGCACGTAAGAATTCACCGAACGAAAAAGGATAAAGAAACACTGAGGTTACCCTGCCAACCCCAAAGGAAGGCAATTCGGAAAAGGCAAACTCTAACAACGAACCGGCTGCTATTACATGTAATTCAGGATATTGCTCATAAAAAAACCGTAATGAAGAAATAGCAGGCAGACAACCTTGAATTTCGTCGAAAAATAAGAGCGTCTCGCCCGGAATAATTGCTGTTTCGTAAAGAACTGATAATTTATCACAAATACTTTTCGGACGCAGATTTCCTTCAAAAATGCTTTTCACTTCGCTATCCTGTTCAAAATTTATTTCCAGATAACTTTTAAACTGCTTACCTAAATTCCTTACAACTGATGATTTCCCAACTTGCCGTGCGCCTCTGATCAATAAGGGCTGTCTTTCATTATCATACTTCCAACGAATCAGTTCGGCTTCAATGTCTCTTCTGTAATATATCATTTTGTTTTACTTGCTGATATTCAGTTGTAAAGATAAATAAATATTGTTTTTACAAGGCAATAATTGCAGAATAATTCAATTTATACAAGGCAATAACTAGGTTAAATTGTTGTTTTTACAAGGCAATAAATTTGAAAATTGGTTAATTTGAAAATTTGGATTAGATGGCAATAGCGCCTTTAATGTGGGGATGTGGGTCGTAATCGCTGAGCTGGAAATCTTCATATGTATAGCTGAAAATATCCTTTACATTTTTATTGATATCCAACTGTGGTAATTTTCTTGGCTCGCGGGAAAGCTGAAGTTTGACCTGTTCGATATGATTCAGGTATATGTGGGCATCTCCCAGCGTATGCACAAAATCTCCCGCTTCAAGGCCCGTAACCTGAGCAACCATTTTTAGCAGCATGGCATAGGAAGCGATATTAAAGGGAACACCCAGGAAAATATCTGCACTGCGCTGGTAAAGATGACAGGAGAGCTTCCCATTTGCCACATAAAACTGGAAAAGAATATGGCAGGGAGGAAGGTTCATCTGATCGAGATCGCCAACATTCCATGCGCTTACAATATGTCTGCGGGAATCGGGATTGTTTTTTATCGATTCGATAACCTGGCTGATCTGGTCGATATGTTTTCCGTTGGATGACGTCCAGCTTCTCCACTGATATCCATAGATTTTCCCCAATTCACCATCAGGACTGGCCCATTCATTCCAGATTTTCACGCCCTTGTCGTTGAGGTATTGTGTATTTGTATTTCCCTGAAGAAACCACAACAATTCATAGATTATCGACCGCATATGCAGCTTCTTGGTTGTGAGAAGCGGAAATCCATCATTCAGATCAAACCTCATCTGATAGCCGAAAACGGATTTTGTGCCCGTGCCTGTACGGTCGCTCTTCTCAACTCCTTTTTCCATTACATGGGATAAGAGATCCAAATATTGCTTCATGGGGGATTAGAATTTTGTTACAAATAAAAAAAGCCGGTGAAATATTTAATTTTTTACGATTTGTTGAATTTCAATTTGTCAGTA
>JAIFNN010000008.1 GCA_020047715.1 Bacteroidota bacterium
AGAATATGATAATTGCAAATGAATCTTCTGATCTGCGGCAGTCGGTGACTGAGCCTGTCGAAGGCACCCTACAGGAGTTTCCGGAGTGGGAAGAGAAGAAGTTGGGGGATGTGCTGATTGAACACAAAAAAGTTAATTCAAAGAACACGTTTAATGAAGTTTTTTCTGTTGCAAAGCACAAGGGACTTATTAATCAAATCGAACATTTAGGACGCTCATATTCCGCAAAAGATATTTCAAATTACAAGGTGGTTAATCCTCATGATATTGTTTATACTAAAAGTCCAACTTCAGAATTCCCATTTGGGATAATAAAACAAAACTTATTGGATAGGAGTGGTGTTGTATCCCCCCTATATGGAGTTTTTAAGCCTAAGACAAATGCTTTGGGATTTTGTCTTCATAACTATTTTTCATCTTGGATTAACACATATAATTATCTGAATCCGTTAGTTCAAAAAGGAGCCAAAAACACGATGAATATTAATAATGATGATTTTTTAAATGGTTCAAGAATTCTTCTTCCAGGTTCTGAAGCTGAACAAACCAAAATCGCCAATTTCCTATCCTCCCTGGATGAAAAAATAAACCAGTGCAGCAGCCAGATTGAAAAAACGGAGTTGTGGAAGAAGGGGTTGTTGCAACAAATGTTCGTATAATATATAAATTTATAAAATATAAACCTATTGGTTGATAGATTGAAAATAGTTCGTATATTTGCCGACTCAAATACATTGTTTTCATTTCATTACGAAAACGAAGAAGATAATGAATATGACAGGAATATTGAACTTTGGACAAACCCTGAGGAACTTTTAAAATTTGCAAAGACTCATGTCAAGGTAACCGATTATTCAAAGTATGTTGAAGAAAGACTCGAAGATGCTGAGCAAATAATTGATTTGGTTGAAAAACTGGCAACTGATAAAACAATAAAACTTGAACATTTTTTTGAACCCTTATCTGAAAAGGAATACTCTATCAAACTTTTGTCATTTCAAAAGGGAAAAACAAAACATTCATACAGAAGAAATGATTTACGTTTTTATGCCATCAGAATCGATGAAAACCTGTTTGTATTAACCGGCGGAGCAATAAAGGTTAGTCAGGCAATGCAGGAAAGTGAAAATACCCAAAAGGAATTAGATAAATTGAAAAAAGCAAAACTCTATTTACAGGAAAATGGTGTTTTTGATAATGATTCATTCTTTGAACTAATAGCACAATGAAAATGACCAACAAAGAAAAATTCTTAGCATTGGTTTCTGATGAGAATACAAACTCATTGGAAAGAAATCGGGAAAGAATCAGTAACAGAGCAATGTTGAGAGAATCTCAAAAAATTGCTTTAAAAATTCTAATGAAATTAGATGAAATGAATTGGTCTCAGGCAGACTTAGCTCGTAAAATGGGTGTAAGTCCACAGCAAATAACTAAAATTGTAAGCGGTAAAGAAAATTTATCCATTGCAACACAAATCAAGATACAAAGCATTTTAAATGTTCCGATTTTAGCTTCTTATTATGAAGATAAAATGAAGCAAGCGGAATCTATTAAGGTCAGCCTCTCCGGAGAAGTGATTAAGTATGAGCCTGCAACTGCTTCAACAAAAATTAGTTCAAGTGCTGGAACCGGATGTTTGGCAGTGAGTTATAATAGATTTTCAGATTATAAAAAAGTTTCTTAAATGAATTCCGATACAATTAAGTTTGCTCTGCGAAAAATATCGACATTGCAGTTTGCAACAATTGAAAATATTCAAATTCAAGAAAATACTATTAATCTGAATTTTGAATTTGGATTTGGGATTAATGAAGAAGGCAAAATAATTGGTTGTAGCGTAAAATTTGATTTTTTATCAAATGCAACTCCTTTTATAATTTTAAATGCCGTCTGTGATTTTGCAATTGAGCCTGAATCATGGGAATCATTGATTGATAAAGGAAAAAACGCTTTAGTTCTGCCTGTATCACTTGTTACTCATCTGGCAACAATAACTACAGGAACATCCAGGGGAATCCTTCATGCTAAAACAGAAAATACTGTTTTTAATAAATATTTTCTGCCAACAATAAATGTTGCAGATGCATTAAAATCAGAAATTATGATACCTCTACTTTAAACTTTATTCTTAAAAGGAATGTTTTTATTTGTCATTTGATTCAGGGGTCGGTCAAACAAATTTAAAGAAGGAAAATGTTTTAAACTGCCCCCTTTTTATCCCTTCATCAATTATCGAACAAACCAAAATCGCCAACTTCCTCTCCTCCCTCGACGAAAAGATAAACCAGTGCAGCAGCCAGATTGAAAAAACAGTGCAGCGGAAGAAGGGGTTGTTGCAGAAGATGTTTGTGTAAAAAATATACGTTATGGAATTTGAAGTTTATTGGAAAGGGAAATGCATAAAAAAACCTTGATTTAGGTTCAACGGTTAAGACCTTTTAAGGTTCCTGATCAAGGGCAAAAAACAAGGCAAAGTACTTGCAATATTTTGCAAATTGCACGTACCTTAGTTCAAAAATGATAATAGTTCTAATTTCGAATCACTAACGTTTTGTAAGAAGTCCGATATACAAAAGTTTTCAAAAACCCTGTTTGTTAAACATCAAAACACCTGTGAAATATAAAGGTCAAATATGTTTAATTTGAGTTTCAGATGATGTAGATTTGTTTGGGATATAAAAAGGGAGTTCATAGTTAGTGAAATTCGTAATTAACAATTTAATATCTGGATTATGAGCAGGCAAAATGTTGATTTAGGATTTGTACCTCAAAGCTTTCCGGAAGGTACTCATATGTGTTTGATTTATAAGGATGAGGAAGAAAGGGAGAAAATCATTTCTCAATATGTTCATACAGGTCTTTCAAGCCATGAAAAGGTTTCCTATTTTGCAGTAAAAGCTACAAGGGAGGAGCTTTTGGCGAAATTGACTAAAATTGGAGTCGTTTTAAATGAAGGAAACCTTGATGTTTTGGGTGCAGAAAACACATATTGTCCAGATGGGAAATTTGTACCTGAAGAAATGATAGGCACCTTAAAACAATTTTATGATTCATCAATTCAAAAAGGTTACAAATCCTGCCGTGTTAGCGGGGAAATGCATTGGGCACTAAACAAGATCGAAGGTTCCGAACGTCTTATGGAATATGAGTCTTTGGTTAACGATGCCTTAAGAACTCACCCTGTAACTGCCATTTGCCAATATGATGCAAGAAAATTCAGTGGGGAAACAATCATTGATTGCTTAAAAGTTCATCCATTCATGATTATAAATGGTCAGGTTATTGAGAATCCGTATTATTTAACGCCCGAAGAATCCTTATTACCAAAATAATGGTAAATGAGAAAAACAAAAAGGTTCTGAGAGCCTTAAATCAGCTACTTTCTTACCAACTAGCTCTGAATTTAATGCCTTTTAATGATTCTTTCAGCGCGTTTATTTCATACGGCTTAAAGCAAATTGATGGTGTTGAACATTGCAAAGTATGTTTAAATTTTACAAACAGACCAGCAGGTGATCTGGATAATGAAAGTTGCAGGGACTGCAATCTATACGAACAAAATTGCAACATAAACACTTTTAATTGTTTTTTACTTATCAAAGGGGGCGCAACTGTAATTCCTGTTCAGATAGCAAATAAGAAGTTTGGCTATATTTCTGTTTTTACCGGAAAAGATTTCCAGCCGGAAACTCTTTCAGCAATAAAAAACTTCTCAAATGTAATCGCTCTGAGTATTGAAAATAATCTGCAAAAAGCTATTTTAGAAAAACAAAATAAAGAATTAATAGAATATCAAAACCATCTGGAGGAATTAGTTAAAAAGAGAACCAATGAATTAGAGCAAACAAATGAAAAACTTCAGGAAAGCGAACAACGGTTTCGGGCAATAATTGAGAACTCTTTGGCTGGTTACTTTTATATTGGTGGGGATGGGATATTCCAATATGTCAATAAGTCCTGGCTGCAAATGCACAAGTATAATTTTCCGGATGAAATAATAGGGAAACATTTTTCAATTACTCAGGTTGGTGTTGATATTGACATCGCTCAAAAAAATGTAAATGAGTTATTTATGGGCAAGCAAATTCCTGTGGGAGAATTTTCCAGACTTTGCAAAGACGGATCCATAGGATACCATATTTTTTCATGCAATTCTGTTATGAAAGGTGAAAAAATTATTGGTATAGAAGGTTTTCTTATTGACTGCTCTGATCGAAAGCAGGCAGAAATAAAAGTTCATCTCCAAAATGATGAACTTTTAAAACTCAATAAGGATAAGGACCGATTCATGTCAATTCTTGGACACGATTTAAAAAATCCCTTTAATTCAATTCTTGGCTTTTTGGATTTGCTGAATGATAATATCCGGACGTATAACATTGAAAAAATTGAGAAGCAAATAGGCATTATAAGTAAGTCAGCACATAACATCTATAACTTACTTGAAGACCTTTTAATTTGGATTAGAGCACAAGAAGGCAAAGTTTCCTGTAAACCGGAGCCATTGGTATTTATTGAAATTATAAATGCAGTTAATGAAGAGTTGAAAATGAGCATTGCGAATAAAAATCTTACGATTTCTATTCATGCTTCTCCTGAAGATGTTGTTTATGCCGATCGACATATGCTGAATGTCGTTCTGCGGAACCTTGTTTCGAATTCAATTAAATTTACTTACCCAGGTGGTGATATTGGTTTGTATTCAGAAATAATAGACTCAGAGATGCTTATTACAGTTTCAGATAACGGGATTGGAATTCCTGCAGAGAAAATTTCTGTTTTATTTGATTCCATTGAACTTTATACAACTGAAGGTACTGCACACGAAAAAGGTACAGGTTTTGGATTGCCAATATGTAAAGAATTAATTGAGGCTCAGGGTGGAAAAATTTGGGTGGAAAGTGATCCCGACAGCTTTCGGGAAGGTAAAGGCACAAAGTTTAAATTTACATTACCTTTAGTACCTTCGATATAGATTGAATATACAAATCATACAGCTATATATCAATAAATTAGTGAATTTGAAGATAGAATATCCGTTTTGAGCAACCAGAAAGCAATATGTAAGCCTGTTTCAAATAGACTTCTTATATCGAATGATAATACACCTCCCATGCCTCTATTTGAAGCACATTTGGGGGGTCTTTGTTTTAAAAAGTAACATGTCCAAACAACCCGAACAAATCCTCGAAGACAACCTGATCGTCCAGCTGCAAAAGCTTGGCTATTCCTATGTTTCGATTAATGATGAAAAGGATCTGCTTGCCAACCTTAAATCCCAGTTAGAAAAACACAATAAGATTACCTTAACGCCAAAGGAATTTGACCGTGTGCTGAATATCCTAACTAAGGGTTCTGTGTTTGAGAAAGCCAAGACGCTTAGGGAGAAGCAGCACATTGTGAGCGATGCCGGTGAGAGCATCTATTTTGAGTTTATAGAGCAGGAGAACTGGTGCCAGAACCAGTTTCAGGTAACTCACCAGGTAAGCATGGACGGCAGCTATAAAAACCGGTACGATGTTACCCTGTTGATAAACGGTCTGCCATTGGTTCAGATCGAACTGAAGCGCAGGGGAATAGAGCTGAAGGAAGCATTTAATCAGATCAACCGGTACCAGAGGCATTCATTTGGCGCATCCATAGGTTTGTTTCAGTATGTGCAGATTTTCATTATCTCCAACGGGGTTAACACAAAATATTACGCCAACAATAAATACCAGTCCTTCAAACAGACATTCTTCTGGAGTCAGACCGACAACCAAACCATAACCCAGCTGGAGCAGTTTGCATTTACCTTTCTGGATACCTGCCACATCTCCAAGATGATCTGCAAGTATATTGTACTGAGCGAAGCGCATAAGATTATAATGGTGCTTCGCCCCTACCAGTTCTTCGCGGTGGAAGCATTGATAGAACGGGTGAAGGACACCAATAAAAACGGCTTTATCTGGCACACCACCGGCTCGGGAAAGACCCTTACCTCTTTTAAGGCAAGTCAGGTGATCATGAACCTCCCGCAGGTAAAAAAAGTGGTATTCGTGGTCGACCGGAAAGATCTGGACTACCAAACCACCAAGGAGTTCAACTCCTTTAGCAAGGGAAGTATTGACGGAACCGACAATACCAACGCACTGGTAAAACAGTTTTCCGACGATACCAAACTGATTGTTACAACCATACAGAAGCTGAATACCGCAATAAGCAAGCGGCAATATTTAAGCCGGATGACAAGGCTGAAGGATGAGAGGATTGTTTTCATTTTTGACGAGTGCCACCGCTCCCAGTTTGGCGACACCCATGCCCGGATAAAGATGTTTTTCAATAACATTCAACTATTCGGATTTACAGGTACACCGATCTTTGCAGACAACTCGGTGAAAAACGAGCGGGGAAAGCGCACTACCGCGGAACTGTTTGGCGACTGTCTGCACAAATATGTGATTACCGATGCCATCAAGGATGAGAATGTGTTGAAGTTCTCGGTTGAGTATGTCGGCAGATACCAACACCGCAGAGATAAGGCAA
>JAIFNN010000190.1 GCA_020047715.1 Bacteroidota bacterium
TCCGATTCAATAATATTGATTCCGGCAGGGAAGTAGCGACAAAGCAGCGACCATGTGTAGAACCAGGGGCGGATATTCTCGTCTTCCGGATTGCCGCACAACTCAGTACCAAGACTATTCCAGAATCCCCATCTTTTCAATTTGAATTTGTCACCTTCGTCGCCAAGGGTATGCATTGCATCATCGAGCGACCATGCAGCGGCACCTGAGTATCCCGCTTTCATGATCTGAATGGCAGCATCGGCCATATCCACACCATAGCTGAAATCGTATACCGACATTTGACTGTCTTCGCTTGCAAAGGTATCTGTTTTAATGCGTTCGATGTTTTCAGGGGTACTTTTATCAAAGCCGATTTCCCCAAAAATTATCGGTTTGTTCAAATCTTTTGCAATACGGGCAATATCTCCATATTCTTTGGTAAACCTGCCGCTTCGCACAAGGTCATAATTGGTGTAGGCATGAATGTCGTAAATACCAAGATATTTGTTGAGCTGTAGTCCGGACTGAACAACCCATTCCACTCCGGTATATTTGGAATCTGGGTTATCATACTGGGTAACAGCGTCGGGGCCTGCGATACTTATTTTGTTGTTCAGGCCTGATGCAACCAACGCTGAATCGAGTATTCTGATTCCTTCGCTCCACTCGTCCCAGTCTCCCTTTGTGGAAGCCCAATAACCGTTAGGCTCGTTCACCAGATTGTAGTACTTGATACAGGAATACGCTTTGGTATTAATAAGGTTATCAAGGAGTTTCACAATGATTGCGATCCATTCCGGATCGTTTGCGCCTTTGAATGATCCGAGTGTATTTACCGCTGAGTCGTGCATCTGAAACGGGCAACCCCATTCACCGATTAATACCGATCTTTCGTTTTTCTGGCAATAATCAAGCAATTTATAAAGCGATTTCATTTCGGGGGATTCGAAATCGAGCACAGGTTTTCCTTTCTTGTTGAATCCTTTGAGATACCTCCAGTTTGCCTGATCCATGACTCTGACAAGCTGCGGCTTCATGTAATCCAAGCGCTTGAAAACCATATCCCATTTCTCCTGAGTCATAATCGGGCCCCATTCGGCATCGGGAGCGTCGGCATGGGGATAAGCTGACCATTGAACGCCGTTACCGATGTATGAGCTGGTGATTGTTTTCCCTGGTTCAACCCAGATAATTTTCTCTGTTTCTACTGCGCAAGCGGACAAGATCAGGCAAAGGCTTGCAAATAGTCCAAATAGTTTCATCCGGAAATAATTTATTTAATTAATTGGGCTCATGGAACTTCCATGCGCCCAGCTTCCTGAGTTAAGTGTAATTTTATTCACTTCGTTCATGAGATCGCTCCGCTAAGTTCATGTCCTTTTGTGCCTCCTCCATATGAATTTATAATTATGGCATGGAAGTTTCATTAGTTGTTTTTCAAGTGTTCCAGCAATTCCTTAACTGAACATGTTGCAAGACCAATGTACTTGTCGGCACCGCCGTAATATACAAATAAAGTGTCGTCGATAATCACATTTCCCGTGGGGAAAACACAACCCTTGTAAAATCCTTCAATTTCGTAGTCGAATTCGGGGCTCATGAGTGGTTCTTTGGTTCTGCCAATTACTTTTGTTGGGTCGTTCAAATCAAGCAGCGCCGCTCCTACCCTGTAGTAGCCAGTTCCCCCGTTTTCCACACCGTGATAAAGGACCAGCCAGCCATCTTTCGTTTTCAGGGGAGGCGTGGATCCACCAATTTTTTCTTCCCAGCCACCTACTATTCCCTGCATTAGCAATTTACTTGGCTCATTCCAAACGAGCATATCGTCGGAAAACCTCAGCCAGATAGCCGGGTACTCGGGTCCCCAATTCGGGCCTATCCATTCTTTGGGACGGTGGAGCATTGCAAATTTGCCGTTAATCTTTTCAGGGAAAAGGATGACATCCCTGTCGTCAATGTTGGATTGGGTTATTCTCCCAAGCCTGATCCATGATTTGAAATCCTTTGTTATGGCAAGGGCTGTATTGGCCATATTTTTTTTAAGGAAAAACGGGGCATTTGAACCATGATTGCGGGTTAAAACCTCGTCGTGCGCGAACTTCCAATACTGTCCCGGAGGAAATGGACGGAAAGCATATGTAACATAGTAGTAATCATCGTACTTAACGATACGCGCATCCTCAACACAGCCGCTGTCGGGCCCCTCTTCGCTGGGTCCAAATGCCGGCAAAATGCTCTCCCTTCTGAAATTCATCCCATCTTCGCTTGTTGCCAATCCAAACCGGATAACATGTTCCAGATCGTCGCCTGCTGCCCGATATAACATAAAGAATTTTCCATTTTCACACCAAACTCCCGGGTTACACACGGCCAGATTTTCCCAAAAGTTTGCCGGATTGGGCGACAAGATCGGATTGTTTTGATACTTAGTTAAAATCATCAATTAAGAATTTGCTATAGTTAATTTTCAGGTTACTGTTACAGGTATAGTGTTAAGAAAGCATACCCGGAGATTCTATTCCATATTTGTCAGAAGGATAAACGACTGACCCGGAATGTTAATTTTTTTAGATTTATCCGATGAGAAATCTATTGAACCGATGGTTTCTTCCGGCACCGCAAAACCATTTTCATCGGTTTTTCCTGTGAATGCAGATGTCTTTCCGGAAAGATATTTATATACACTTATTGATTGAATTGTCTCTCCACTTTCCATTTTCAGGTTTATATCATAAGCCACAAAATTTGAATTGACAATGGCAATTGTGAATTTCCCGTTTTTTTCACCGGCAATAGCTCTAAGGCCTTTTTTAGCAGGAGTAATGACATCATGTATGGAAGTTCCCGTCGGAAAGTACCGGCATATAAGACTTACAGGATAAAACCAGGGCCGTATGTTTTCGTCGCCGGCATTCTCAAATTTCTCGCTACCCAGTATATTCCAGAATCCCCAGCGCTTCAGTTTGGTTGAGCTTCCTCCGTTGATGTTGTACATCGCATCATCAAGGTCCCAGATCAGGGAACCGGAATAGCCTGCAAGCATATTCTGTATCATTGCGTCGGTGACATCTATTCCATAAAAAGCATCATATATAAACATGTTACTGTCGTCCGAGGCATAGGGGTCCTTTGAAATCCTGAGCGCATTTTCGATGGCCAGATCTGTGCCTGAGGAATACTTGAAACCAAGTTCCGTCATGAGCATTTCCTTTTCCGGGGGAGCGGCATTCTTGTAAGCTTTTACAATGTTTTTGTACGTTCCGTTTCGAACTTCTACTTCAGAGGGATAGGTGTGGATATCATAAGCTCCGATTTTTGATCCCAGATCGAAATGCGCATTGCTTAGCCAGGAGGTCAGATTCGCATCCCATATTGCGATATCCGGACCAATAATTTTTATTTGGGTGTCGATTCCTTTATTAACGAGTTTCGTGTGAAACTGGTTGATCAGCGATTTCCACAGATCATAGTTGCCATTGATGCTTGACCAATCGCCGTTAGGTTCGTTAACCATATTGAAATATTTAATGCAGCTGTATTTTTTAGTTTTGAGCAGCCACTCCACAAATTTCGCAGAGTTTTCGAGCCATTCCTGATCAATGGTGGTACCCCCTGAATGTCCCCATTCGCCAAGCATAACCGCTATTCCCTCTGCCTCGCAGAAATCAAGGATTTTAATTAATATCGCATCACTTTTCGAGGGATCGAAAACCCCATCGATCATATAGTTCCATCCTGAAGCGACCATTAGCCTTACAAGCGGTGGACGCATAAACCTCACGCGAAGAAAGAGCTTATCCCAATCGGCCTGACTGAGAGTCGGATTGCCGGTCCACGACTGCAGCACGTCGTAACCTCCCCACTGTACGCCATTTCCCACAAAAGATTGGGTAATTATTTCTGTTTTGATCAGAAGATCATTTTGTGGATCGGGAATGACATCATCGACTTCCTTATTTTTGCAGGAAACCATTAGAATTAAATAAAGTGCGAGCAAAAGAATACGGTTCATAATTTTCAGTTGTTTCCCTGGTAAATATTCTATGAGTACTAATGATTCCTGATGACTGGCAAAAAAAAACTGTTTCAAAAAAACTAAATCCACCTCATGCATTGTTCCTTTTCCCTCTATACACGCAAATTCCTTCGTAAATTGTTAATGCATTGTGCGACTTTGTTTCTTGAAACAGTCTCTTTGGATTGGATTGCTATTTTTTAATGAATTTTGTAATATGAGTGACTGCTCCGGCATGAACCGAAACAAAATATACACCTTTGGACAAATCACTAAGCTCCATCGATTTGCTGCCAGTTTGCTGGAATTTGATTGTTCTTACAGTCTTCCCCAATAAATCCGTAATTGTGATACCCGTCATATCAGGGTACTGAACAAGCATCAGATCGCTTACAGGATTGGGGAACACACTGATTTTGGCATTGGAACTGTTTCTTATTGAAGTTGGAACACCCATATTGATATTGTCGAACAATACCACGGTTCCTGCGGTTCTTACATCTGGGAAATCAGGGAAAACAACAAGTCTGGTGTATGATTTGCCAATTGCGGCAGTGAAATCAAAAGTAAGCATCTCCCACTCGTCAACCACAGTGTTTGCAACCCAAACGGTAAGTGCATCGAGACCCGTTCCTTCCAATTTAAGAGCACAATTGCTGATGATTGATTTATTTACCATCATTGTGAGAGTATGAGCTGTTTCAGTAAACTCCATTGGAGCATAATTTTCCGACCATGCACCTGCCCAGGTTTCAGCAGTAGCGTTTACGGTAAACTGCATTGCACTGTCGGAAGGGTTAATCCCAGTCTTATCGGGATTTGCTACATATTTAAAATTCTCAGCATCCAGGTTTACGTTTCCAAAAACCTCCCATGTTTTGTCTTTGGCAGATTCGAACTCAGCAGGAAACTGAGCACTTGCGCCAAATGCAAGCACTGAAAGAAACACAATGGTAAAAATTGTTTTCATAGTTAAATGATTTAGTTATAAATAATAATTCAGGTATAAAAACTCTATTTAATACATTTAAAATGTCTTCCAAAATACCCCCCTGGAAGATACTTCACAAAAATCTTCAATCAAGTGGAGCAGTTGAGCAATAGTTTTTTCCTCAACTTTTCCACTTTGTTTTTTTCGGAGTATGATCCAGATGGTTTCAGGCTTACAATGCTACACTTGCTCCCTGATAGAATACCAGAAGTACTTGGTCTCCTGCCCTATTTTGGCTACCCAGTCCCAAGGATTATCCCAGAAAATACTATCAGCAAATTCGAATCGGATATTTACTCCCCCGGTAACATTAATAAGGGTAGCCGTAGTAACTTTGCCATCGGCATCGATAAATTTGATTGTGCCATTTGAATAATTTTTCTCCCATGTTCCGCTACCTTTGGGCAACAGACGGTATTTGGAATTGTAATCGTAACCCCATTCATTTCGTGTGAACTCTCCGTATTTGCCATCAGCGCCTACCTGGTTGCTAAAAGTTCCATAGCTGTTGCCAAGCTCATTGAATCCCCCGAAAACAAACGACAAGACATTATCCATTTCAAAGGAAGATTCCGTAAGGTAATCGGCCATGTTGCTTTCATCCCATGTACCACCCCATTCAGGGAAATCGCCCATTATGTTAATAAGGATTTTCATCTCCGCGATGATCCAGTTTCCATCCAGTGGTTCTGAAAAGGGGTTTAATTTCACGATCCAGTTGAAAGGTTCCCCATTAACCGGATTAACCGTGATTGTGGCAGTATTGTCGGCATTGTTGAAATTGAGTGTTTGGCCCACAGCAACCGATGCTTCCGCACCAAAAGAGACCTCGAGTGAAGTCACTTCAATAGCGCTGAAATCAGAACCCAGGTTGGCATTATAGAGGAACTCAATGGTCGCGTCGTCGCCATCTCTTTCAATGGTTGGGTTACCTATCATCCCTGCGAAAGAAATATTCAGGATATTCCTTTCCCTGTTCCAGGAGCCATCGGTTATTTCCGAAAGGGGATCCTTCTGGCAGCCAAAAAGAGCAGTAGAAACCGCCAAAATCATAATATATTTGAATGCTTTCATAGCTTTAGATTTTTCTGTTTGGAATTTTTTCCGTTTTTACAAATTCGGATTTAAGTCGATTTCCATTTGGGGAATCGGGTAGAATGCTGCCTCGGCCTCAGTGATCCCGGAGGCTGCTGCTTTTGGGTCTTTGGCAGTGACGATTGCCTTTCTTCTTAAGTCGTAAAGTCGCTGCCCCTCAAAAGCAAGCTCCCAGGCCCTTTCCTGAATAACAGCATTTCTGAAGTCAGATACAGTCATTGAAGGAGCAAGTTCACCTAGTCCTGCTCTGTTGCGTATTTGCTGCAGCCAGCTATACCCGTCGGTTGTGGGACCCACAGCCTCAGCATAAATCAGTGCAACTTCTGAAAACCTGATCAGGTAGGGTTTTGCGCTGGATTTCTGTCCTATAAACTCAGGGTCTACATATTTACGGGTAAATGCATATGAGAATTTCCCTCCCAACGAACCGGTTACAACCCCTGC
>JAIFNN010000210.1 GCA_020047715.1 Bacteroidota bacterium
CCCCGGAGGAACTGCACCCTTGGTGTCAACGGTTCTGATGCTTGCCATTCCTGCTAAAATTGCCGGCTGTAAGGATATCATCCTTTGTTCTCCCCCTGAAAAAGATGGAAGAATACATTCTTCAATTTTATATGCAGCAGACCTGCTCGGGATAACCAAAGTATTCAAGATAGGGGGAGCCCAGGCTATCGCAGCCATGGCCTATGGAACCGAAACCGTGCCAAAGGTTTACAAAATTTTCGGCCCCGGCAACCAATACGTGCAAGCCGCCAAGCTCAAAGTTAGTATGGAAAACACAGCCATCGACATGCCGGCAGGTCCATCGGAAGTTGCTATTATGGCCGACGATTCAGCTGTTCCCGCTTTTGTTGCATCCGACCTGCTGTCGCAGGCTGAGCATGGCGTGGACAGCCAGGTAATTCTGATTACCACTTCTGAGAAGCTTGTAGATCTTGTTAAGGCCGAAGTGGCGGCGCAGCTGGAGAACCTCCCCCGAAAAGAAATAGCAGCCAAAGCCTTGGAAAACAGCAAGATTATTTTGGTAAAGGATGACGAGACCATGCTGGAAATGATGAACGAATATGCCCCCGAACATTTGATTATAGCCACAAAAAATTACAACGAACTAGTAGACAAGGTCATTAACGCCGGTTCTGTATTTCTTGGGAATTTCTCCCCCGAAAGCGCAGGCGATTATGCTTCAGGCACCAATCATACCCTTCCTACCAATGGCAGCGCAAAGGCATACAGCGGAGTGAATCTCGATAGTTTTACGAAAAAGATAACCTTCCAGGAGCTCACAACCTATGGATTGTTCAACATCGGACCTGCTGTTGAGATCATGGCCGACGCTGAAGAATTGTATGCGCACAGAATGGCCGTGCAGATAAGAATGAATACGGTTTCCAAAAACTATAACAGTGGCAAGAATTAATATTGGATCGATTACCCGTGATAACATTCGGAACATGCTCCCTTATTCCTCTGCCAGGGATGAGTTTCAGGGGCAAGCATCCGTATTGCTCGATGCCAACGAAAATCCTTTTAATGCGCCATTAAACCGTTATCCCGATCCTCACCAAAGAATTCTGAAAGAGAGAATTTCAGGCGTGACCCAGATCGACAGTGATTCGATTTTCCTGGGAAATGGCAGCGATGAGGCCATCGACCTGCTGTTCAGGGCTTTTTGCGAACCGGGGAAAAGCAATGTTGTTAGCATCGATCCATCTTATGGAATGTACGAAGTATGTGCCCATGTTAATGATGTGAGCTTTCGCAAAGTGTTGCTAAATGATGATTTCAGCCTGAATGCTGAAGCTGTGCTTCGTGCTGCAGACAAAGAAAGCCGTATTGTTTTTCTTTGCTCTCCGAACAATCCAACCGCCAACCTTCTCGATTATAAATCTGTGCTGCAGATCGTAAATGATTTCGGGGGATTGGTAGTAGTGGATGAGGCCTATATCGACTTTGCTGCCTCCAGAGGAATGCTCGGAGACATAAAACAACACAACAACCTCGTGGTTCTCCGAACTTTTTCAAAAGCATGGGGAATGGCCGGGATCCGCTTGGGAATGGCCTTTGCTGACAAGGAAGTGATTACCGTGTTGGATAAAATCAAATATCCCTACAATATCAACATCCTTACCCAGGAAGCAATGCTTAAAAGGCTGGTGGAAATGGAAAGCTCCAGGGACTGGATTGAAACAATAATTTCCGAGAGGGAGAAGCTTCGCCTTGATTTGGGCAGGTTTGATTTTATTGTGAAAATCTACCCTTCAGATGCCAATTTCCTTCTGGTTAAAACAACCGATGCAAAGGGTATTTATAATTTCCTGAAAAACAGGGGAGTAATTGTCCGCGACCGCTCACGTGTGAGCCTGTGTGAGGGCTGTCTGAGGATTACAGTTGGCAGTCCGGACGAAAACACACAGCTCATAAATAACCTCAGTGAGTTTTTGCCTTAGCAAATTTTACTTAATTCTGCCCCGAACCTTGAAACCCAAATTGAAAACATAAAAGAAATCAGCATGAAAAAGGCCCTTTTTATCGATCGCGACGGAACCCTGATCCTGGAACCAGCGGTAACTCATCAGATCGACAGCCTCGAAAAACTTGAGTTTTACCCCGGTGTGTTCCGCAACCTATATAAGATCAGTCGTTTTCTCGATTATGAGCTGGTAATTGTAAGCAACCAGGATAGCATGGGTACTGCAGCTTTTCCGTATGAGGACTTTATAAAACCACACGAAAAGTTCCTTCAGGCCTTCAAGAATGAAGGTGTTGTGTTCAGCGATATTCTCATCGACCCGTCCAACCCAGCAGATAACGCACCTACCCGCAAGCCACGAACCGGCATGCTCACCAAATACCTTAGCGGGGACTACGATCTTCAGAATTCTTTTGTAATTGGCGACAGACTCACCGACATTCAGCTGGCAGCCAATCTAAAAGCCAAAGGTATCCTTTTGGGTCTGCCGGAGCGTGAAGCAGAGATTGCATCATCCGGTCTGCAGGATTCCTGCGCGTTTATAAGTCCTGATTGGGATGAGATATGGACCTTCCTTACAAAGCAGCAACGAAAAGCAAGTGTTACCAGAACCACCCGCGAAACCAATATACAGGTTGAACTTATAATCGATGGAAGCGGGAAAACCGAAATTTCAACCGGCCTTGGGTTCTTCGACCACATGCTCGAGCAGATCGGCAAGCACTCCGGCTGTGATCTGAAAATCAAAGTATTGGGCGATCTACATGTAGACGAGCACCACACCATTGAAGACACAGCCCTCGCTCTGGGCGAAGCTTTTTTAAAAGCCCTTGGCGATAAAAAGGGTATTATGCGATATGGCTTTCTTCTCCCCATGGATGATTCCCTGGCCCAGGTGGCTATTGACTTTGGCGGGCGTCCTTGGATTGTTTGGGATGCGGAATTCAAACGCGAAAAAATCGGCGAAATGCCTACCGAAATGTTTTATCACTTCTTCAAGTCGTTTTCGGATGCGGCCAAGTGCAATCTAAACATAAAAGTTGAAGGCGATAACGAGCACCACAAAATAGAGGCAATTTTCAAGGCTTTCAGCAAAGCAATAAAAATGGCGGTTTTCAAAGATCCCACCAGTCTCGAAATGCCCAGTACCAAAGGTGTTATTTAGCTGGTTCAGCTTTTTGAAGATGTTATCGGAATTGACAAAAAATATGAAATGGAACAATTTTTTAGCAAATGAAAGTCGCCGTAATCAAATATAACGCAGGAAATATCCGCTCTGTGGGCTTTGCTCTCGACAGGCTGGGAATAAAAGCTGAAATAACCGATGATTTCGACTATATCCGCAAAGCCGACAAAGTCATTTTCCCGGGAGTGGGCGAGGCCAGTACAACCATGAAGCATATTAGAGCCAATGGATTAGACACTCTGATAAAGAGTCTTAAACAACCGGTTTTAGGCATCTGTCTGGGTCAGCAGCTGTTGTGTTCTCATTCTGAAGAAGGCGATACCGATTGCATCGGGATTTTCGATGTGCCGGTATTGAAATTCCCTCCCCTGTTAAAAGTTCCACACATGGGATGGAACTGTCTGCACGATACCCATGGCGATCTTTTTGCTGCCATTCCAGCAAACAGTTATGTTTATTTTGTTCATAGCTATTACGTGCCCCTTTGCGAAAATACGGCAGCTTCCTGCGAATATATCACCCGGTTCAGCGCAGCACTGCAGAAAGACAACTTTTTCGCAACCCAGTTTCATCCTGAAAAGTCAGGGCATATTGGACATTTGATATTAAAAAGTTTTATAGAGCTATAAAGAAACGTAACCGCCAATATTCTCTCCCATGATAAAAATTATCCCGGCCATAGACATCATCGACGGCAAATGCGTACGACTTGAAAAAGGCGATTACAGCAAAAAGAAAATTTATTCAGAAGACCCCGTGGAAATGGCCAAGACCTTCGAGTCGTGGGGCATTCAGCATCTTCACCTGGTGGATCTTGACGGGGCCAAAGCCAAAAAAATCGTCAACACGGATATACTTAACCGCATTGCAACCCGCACCAGTCTTATAGTTGATTTCGGGGGAGGTATCCGCTCCCACAGCGATGTCCGAATTGCCTTTGAAAACGGAGCTTCCATGATAACCGGCGGAAGCATTGCCATACACGATCCATCGATGTTTCTGAAATGGCTTGAAACCTATGGACCGGAGAAAATTATCTTGGGTGCCGACCATCAAAACGAGAAAATCTCGCTCAATGCATGGCTTGAGGAAAGCGAGACGGGATTATTCCCATTCCTGGAAGGGTACATTCAGAAGGGGATCACAAAGGTTATCTGTACCGATATACAAAAAGATGGAATGCTTCAGGGCCCTTCCCTTGAACTTTACAAACGTATACTTCTCAAATGGCCCGACTTGCAGATTATTGCCAGTGGGGGAGTAAGTAATCTCGAAGATGTTATTCAGCTCGACAAAGCCGGGGTTCCTGCGGTGATTATTGGCAAAGCCTTTTATGAGAACCGCATTTCCAAAGCTGAAATATTGCAATTGTTGCAACAATAGTTGTGTAACAATTATAAGAAATTGGAATTATTGAGGTTAAACTTAGAGTTGAGTTTTACAAAGTATTAAAACTCTGTGATAAAAAAACGAATCCGAAAATGATTGCAAAACGCATAATCCCTTGTTTGGACATCAAAGACGGGCAAACCGTAAAAGGAATAAACTTCGTCAACATCAAAGAGGTTGGCGACCCTGTTGAGCTCGGTGCAAAATATGCACGTGAAGGCGCAGACGAGCTCGTTTACCTCGATATAACCGCAACCCACGAAAAGCGAAAACTCTTTACCGATCTGGTCAAAAGGATTGCGCTGCATCTTAATATTCCTTTTACCGTGGGAGGAGGGATCAATGAGATTTCGGATGCAGACAGGCTTTTATCAGCCGGGGCCGACAAAATTTCCGTGAATTCCTCGGCGGTTCGAAATCCTCAGCTTATAGAAGACATAGCTTCGGGTTATGGAAGCCAGTTTGTGGTTACGGCTATCGATGCCCGACTGGAGGAAGATGGTAAATGGTGGGTTTATGTGAACGGAGGACGCATCAGAACAGAAAAGGAGCTTTTCTCATGGGCCTGGGAAGCACAGGAGCGGGGAACCGGCGAGATTCTTTTCACCTCGATGAATCATGATGGTACCAAAAGCGGTTTCGCATGCGAGGCATTGGCTACCTTGTCGGAGAACCTCTCTATTCCCATTATCGCCTCAGGCGGGGCAGGTCAGCTGCAGCATTTTTCAGAAGTTTTTTCACGGGGGAAAGCCGACGCCGCACTTGCTGCCAGTATTTTTCATTTTAATGAGATCCCTATTCCCGTTTTAAAAGATTATCTTCGAAACCAAAATATTGTTGTACGATAAGTCATAAATTATGAAACTCGATTTTGATAAGCTCAACGGATTGGTTCCTGCTGTTATTCAGGACAACTCTTCAAACAAAGTACTGATGCTCGGTTTTATGAACCAGGAAGCACTTGATAAGTCTGTGGAAACTGGACTGGTAACCTTTTTCAGCCGCACCAAAAAACGCTTGTGGACAAAAGGTGAGGAGAGTGGCAATTTCCTGAAGATCATTGAGATGACCCCGGATTGCGATAACGACACCCTGCTCATCAAGGTTGAACCTACCGGTCCCGTATGCCATACCGGAGCCGACACCTGTTTCAATGAAACGAACAACGATGGACCTGCGTTTTTACTCAGTCTGCAGGATCTGATTCATAAGAGAAAGCTTGAAATGCCCCCCGACAGCTATACCACCCGCTTATTTGAAAAGGGCATGAACAAGATTGCCCAGAAGGTAGGGGAAGAGGCCGTAGAACTCGTTATTGAGGCCATGGATGTGAACGACGAGCTGCTGCTGAATGAAGCAGCTGATTTAATGTACCACCTTCTGGTGCTGCTTTCAGCCCGCGACAAAGACATCCGCGATGTGCTGGCGGTTTTGGAAGAAAGGCATAACAAGTAGGGAATCCATTTTTCCCGGCAAAAAGTTTAAGCACATGCTTTTCGCCTTTTTTTTCTAATTTTATCCAAACAAAATTCTCAATCCCATGAAAAACTATATCGGCATTTTCCTTTCCGCTTCAGCATTACTTATCCTGATTGGTTTTTATTCCTGCACCACCAAGCCTGCAGGTAGTTCCGAAAATGATTTCTCCTTTGTGTTCATGACCGATATCCACCTTCAGCCCGAGCAGAACGCCCCGACAGGTTTTAAGCTGGCAATGGATTCTGTCAACGCATTGAATCCCGATTTCGTGATAACTGGCGGCGACCTGATAATGGACGCGTTAGGACAAAGTTACGGGCGTTCCGACTCTCTATACAAACTTTATGAGGAGATGATTCCAAATCTTAAGATGCCAGTGTACAACACCTTGGGAAATCATGAAATATATGGGATTTACAAAGGAAGTGGCGCAGATCCCATGCACCCGGAATACGGTGAG
>JAIFNN010000215.1 GCA_020047715.1 Bacteroidota bacterium
CGGTTGCGCTTATTGTGGTTGTGCTGAGCATCTTTTATATTGGGTTCCACCTGTATTTCAATGAGGAGATCTATTTCGCCTTTTCAAAAGCCTATATGGATCCTCAATGGATTCCTGATTCAACCCTCTTTACCGACTTTGCCGGGACGCGCATCCTCTTTCAGTCAATATTCGGCTGGGTTCTTACCCATGTGAGCTTCGAAACCCTGGCATTCTTCGGCCGGCTGCTGGGATATATCCTGCTTGCATTCCCCATTGCAGCAATCGCTAAAGACCTTCGCATCAACAATATTGTACTTGTATTCTGGCTTGCTGTTTTCTTCGTGCCCCAGCAGAATTTCTATGCGGGGGAGTGGATTTTCGGGGGATTCGAGACCAAAACCATAGCTTACGTTTTCGTTTTCTGGAGCATCTGGTTCCTCTTTAAAGAGCGCTTTCTGCCCGCAGTGCTCTTCGCTGCCGTTTCCATTTATTGGCACATGCTGGTGGGCGGATGGTATACTCTTTACCTTTTCATTTACCTGCTCATTACCATGGGCCTCCAGAGAAAATTCATCCTCTACTGGCTTTATGCGGGATTGCTGCTCCTCCCCTTTGTTGTTTACATCTACCTCGGGCTGATGTCGGGAAACGAGAATATCATAAATGGGGTAAACATCGGTTATCTTTACGCCTATGTCAGGAATCCGCACCACGTAGGGATTTTTAAATCCTGGGAATACTTTTACCATTACCATATGGTTAAGGTGCTGCTGGCCATTGGCGCCTTCGCCCTTGCACTTACAACCTACCGCCGGCAAATCCCTGAGAAATATAAATGGATCAATACCTTTTTGATTATTATCCTGGCGCAGAATCTGCTTTTCCTGATTGTTGCCCTGTTCGACAAAAACGGCTATGTTGCCAAATTCTACCCATGGAGAGGCAGCTCTCTGGCTATGTTTTTCTTTCAGCTTGCAAGCATCGCAATGCTGCGCCATGTCTGGCTTCCCAAACTCTACCTTGCGGTTACCGCAAAGTATGCACTGGTTCGCGCAAAAGTTTTTTATTCCCTGCAGATGAGCCTCTTTCTGGCAATTTCGATTCTTACCCTGGTTTTTAGAATCGACAATCGGATTGAGAGTAAAAAAACCAACGAGCCTCTGTGGGAGGAAGTCGATGAACTTGCCTCCAACCTCAAAGAGGTTTCCAATACAGGCGATATGTTCATGCTCCACGGCAAAGAAACCTTATTCAACATCACTATCCCGCGAAAAGCAGAGCGCGACGTTTATTACTTTTTCCGCTGCATCCCTTCGCAGACGCAAAGCATTTACGATTGGTATATGCGCGGACTTGAGCAGGAAAAAATAAAAGCCGATATGGCCTACATGCTTCGCAGCGGCCTGGATAAGAAAATTGATTTCATAGTTAGCATGAGCGATCTGAACGAGGACTTTCTGGATGAGGTGTACCGATCGAAAAACTACCGCATTTACAAAATCAGAGGCACAGATTAAAAAGTAAGATAAGCCCAAACAAGGAAAAGACACATAACTCAGACAGGAAGAAAAAGCCGGGGATATTGCTGCAACAACACTATCCGAAAACCTTTCTTTAGCCTTTGAGTCTAACAATCATAACATATTCCAACAAATGGATTACAATTTTAAGGAAATCGAGCAAAAATGGCAGAGCTACTGGAAAGACAACCACACCTACCGGGTGAAAGTTGATCCCTCCAAACCAAAATATTATGTCCTCGACATGTTTCCCTATCCCTCCGGAGCAGGCCTTCACGTAGGGCATCCGCTGGGTTACATTGCCTCTGACATCTACACCCGCTTCAAGCGTCTTAAGGGATTCAACGTTTTGCATCCCATGGGATACGACGCTTTTGGACTTCCTGCCGAGCAGTACGCCATACAAACCGGACAACACCCTGCCGTTACCACCGACCAGAACATCCGCCGCTACCGCGAGCAGATGGATAAGATCGGCTTCTCCTACGACTGGGAACGCGAGTTCCGCACCTCCGACCCGGAGTATTACAAATGGACACAGTGGGCCTTCGTGGAGATGTTTCACCATTATTACAACAACAAAACAAACAAGGCTGAGACGGTTTCCTCCCTCGAGAACCATTTTGCCATGCAAGGTACAGAGGGACTGGATGCTGCCTGCACTCAGAAAATCAGTTTTTCTTCGGGGGAGTGGAACGCCTGGGACGAAAACACACGGCAGGAAACCCTTTTGAATTACCGTCTGGCCTACCGCGCAGAGACCCTCGTGAACTGGTGTCCTGCCCTGGGCACGGTGCTTGCAAATGACGAGGTTAAAGAGGGAGTTTCGGTACGCGGCGGACATCCCGTTGAGCAAAAGAAAATGCAACAGTGGCTGCTCAGGGTCACTGCATATGCCGAGCGCCTGCTGAACGGACTCGACAATATCGATTGGTCCGAATCGCTCAAAGAAATCCAACGCAACTGGATTGGCCGTTCGGAAGGTGCGGAGATGTTTTTCGATCTGGAGAACTCTGCCACAAAAATGGAAATCTTCACCACCCGGCCCGATACGTTGTTTGGGGTAACCTTCATGGTTATTGCCCCCGAGAGCGAGCTTACCAATGTTCTCACCACTCCCGCCCAGAAAAAAGAAGTGGAAGAATATATCGCTTACACAAAAAAACGCTCCGAGCGTGAGAGGATGACCGAGGCCAAAAAGGTTACCGGCGTCTTTACCGGATCCTATGCAATTCACCCTTTTACCGGGGAGAAACTTCCGGTATGGATTTCCGAATACGTGCTCATCAGCTATGGAACCGGCGCCATCATGGCTGTTCCTGCGCACGACGAACGCGATTATGCTTTTGCGAAACACTTCAAGCTGCCCATCCGTGAGGTTATTTCCGGGGGAGATATCTCACAGTCCGCATTCGAAGCCAAAGACGGTATTGTGATTAACTCAGAACCCATCAACGGGATGAGGGTTCCCGAGGCCATTAAAAAGATGCTTTCGGAGATCGAAAAGAAAGGCATCGGGCAAAGAAAGGTAAACTACCGTCTGCGCGACGCTATTTTCAGCCGCCAGCGCTATTGGGGCGAGCCCTTCCCCATCTATTACAAAAACGGACTTCCCTACACCCTCAGTCTGGATGAGCTGCCGTTGGAGCTTCCTGAAATCGATGCTTTCAAACCCACCGAAGATGGCGATCCTCCTTTGGGAAGAGCCGAAAAATGGGAAAACAAAGAGGGCCACAAGCTTGAAATGAGCACCATGCCCGGGTTTGCCGGATCGTCGGCCTATTACCTCCGGTATATGGACCCCCGCAACAACAACGAACTCGTTTCGCGCGAAGCCAACGAATATTGGCAGGACGTGGACCTCTATATCGGGGGAATTGAACACGCCACCGGACACCTTATATATAGCCGTTTCTGGAACAAGTTCCTGTTCGACCTCGGAAAAGTATGCAAGGACGAAGCTTTCAAAAAACTGGTGAACCAGGGTATGATTCAGGGCCGCTCGAATTTTGTGTACCGAATAAAAAACAGCAACAAATTCGTGTCCCTCAACCTGAAAGACAGCTACGAGTTTACTGAACTTCATGTGGATGTGAACATTGTGCACAACGACATCCTCGATCTGGAGGCTTTCAAGAAATGGAACCCCGATTACAAATCAGCCGAATTTATTCTCGAAGACGGAAAATACATCTGTGGCTGGGCGGTGGAGAAAATGTCGAAATCGATGTACAATGTGGTAAATCCCGACGACATCATCGAAACCTATGGGGCCGATACCCTGCGCATGTACGAGATGTTCCTGGGCCCGTTGGAACAATCCAAGCCCTGGGATACCAATGGAATCGACGGAGTTTCCAAGTTCCTGAGGAAATTCTGGAAATTGTATATTAATGAAGAAGGGACACTAAAACTCAGCGGTGAAAATCCCTCGAAAGAAGAACTGAAAGTACTGCACCGGACCTTGAAAAAAATTAGTTCGGATATTGAGAAATTTTCTTTCAACACTTCCGTTTCTGAGTTTATGATCTGTCTGAACAGCCTGAACGAGCTGAAATGCAACAAACACGCCATCCTTGAGCCGCTGCTTATACTTCTGGCTCCCTTTGCCCCCCATATTGCTGAGGAGCTTTGGCAAATCATGGGGCATTCCGGAAGCATCTTCGAAGCCGCACTTCCGGCTGCAAATGAGGAATATCTGGTTGAGAACGAGTTTGAGTACCCTGTCTCCATAAACGGAAAAATGCGCCTCAAGATTCTCCTCCCACTCGATATGGACAATACCGAAATCGAGAAGCATGTGCTCGCCCATGAGATCACCGCGAAGTGGCTGGAAGGAAAGCCTCCCAGAAAAATCATTATTGTGAAGGGAAAAATTATTAATCTGGTTGTCTGAAAATAACTTATGCGAAAGTCACTTATTGAACTGTCTATCATATCGATTACCATTATTCTGAGTGTGGTTGTGGTTGGATATTATTCCGGAATGCCGGGCACTGTTCCGCAAACCGATCTCAATCCCCTCGAAGCAGAAGCGGTAGTGCCTGAGATACAATATATATATGGTATACCGGCAGATTCTTTTTCTATCGGGGGAGGTGTGGTGCGTTCCAACCAGATACTGGCCGGCTTGCTGAGCAACCTGGGCGTTTCGATCCATGAGATTAACCGCATGATGGAAAAGACCAAACCGTTCTTCGATGTCAGAAAATTCAAAGCAGGAAACAAGTTCGTTACATTCAGCACCTTCGACAGTATCCCAAAGCTGAAATACTTTGTTTACGAGCGTGATCCGGTAAATTATCTGGTAATAAGCCTTTGCGACAGCATTGAAGTATGGAACGGAGCAAAGTCGATCGACACCCTGAAAAACACTTTTGCCGGAAGCATCGAATCTTCTCTCTGGAATACCTTTGTTGACCATGGCGCCAACCCGATGATGGCCAATGAGCTTTCAGAGATTTATGCCTGGAGCATTGATTTTTTCGGTTTGCAGGAAGGCGACAGCATGCGTGTGGTGTATGACGAGTATTTTGTCGATTCTGTTTCTGTGGGGATCGGCACTATTCATGGCGCATGGTTCAGGCATATGAACAAGGATTTTTGGGCTATTCCGTTTATGCAGGACAGTATTGTCAGCTTTTTCGACGATGAGGGACAGAGCCTCCGCAAGGCATTTCTGAAAGCCCCACTCAAGTTTTCACGCATCAGCAGCAGGTTCTCCAACTCGAGGCTTCACCCTGTACTGAAAATCCGAAGGCCTCACCACGGTGTCGACTATGCGGCCCCGGTAGGTACAGCTGTTTACTCCATTGGTGACGGGGTGGTTATACAGACCGGTTATAACGGGGGAGCCGGGAACATGGTTAAAATCAAGCACAATTCGGTATATTCCACAGCTTATCTTCACCTTAGCAAATATGGAAGCGGAATAAAGCAGGGAGTATATGTTAAACAGGGTGATGTGATAGGTTATGTAGGCAGTTCGGGCCTTTCCACGGGTCCGCATCTTGATTTCCGGTTTTACAAAAACGGGAGTCCGGTAGATCCTCTGAAGGTGGAAGCCCCGCCTGTGGAACCTGTGAAGGAAGCGAACCTCGAGAGTTTTGGCCGGGCAAAAAGCTCTGTCCTAACAGAGGTTATGGGGTTTTAAAGATAAATTACAATTCCTTTTGCACCACCGATTCGATAACTGCAGGAAAGTGACGGTACTCCAGCGCATGCACTTTCTGCGCCAGGCTGTCGGCATCGTCTCCGGCCTCAACGCTGCATCGGGCCTGAAAGATTATGTCACCGGCGTCGTATTCCTCATTCACGAAATGGATTGTGATTCCCGATTCGGTTTCTTTGTTCTCAACAACCGACTGGTGGACACGCGCGCCATACATGCCTTTTCCCCCATATTTCGGCAGGAGGGCAGGGTGGATATTTATGATGCGTTTTGGGTAAGCAGAGAGAAGATTTGAGGGTATGAGCCACAAAAAACCCGCAAGAACAATAAAATCAACCTCAAATCGCTTCAAGTCGTCGAGCACCGATCCGGAGTTGTAAAAATCTTCCCTGTTAAAGATTCTGCAAGGGATCCCGAGGTTTTTGGCACGCTGAACCACGGCAGCATCAGGCTTGTTGGTAAGGATGAGGCTAACCTCCACAAGAGGGTGGCTTGCAAAAAATCGACTGATGTTCTCGGCATTGGATCCGGACCCGGAGGCGAAGACCGCTATATGTTTCTTTTTCATTTAGTTATAATAGGTTCTTTCTTGAGAATTTTTCGAACGCACAAGCGATTAAATATCAATTCTTTGGATTATTTTGGCCTTTGAAGTAAATATTTCTATCATTTTAATACCAGATTTGTTTGTTTTTAATTGATTATTGCATTTCTTTGCAACTTCAAAAATAAACATATTATTAATTAAATTTTACAGCTATGTCTGATATTGCATCAAGAGTTAAAGCTATCATCGTTGACAAATTAGGTGTTGATGAGAACGAAGTT
>JAIFNN010000082.1 GCA_020047715.1 Bacteroidota bacterium
AAGAAAAAGACATAAGATGGCGACCCACAAACGTAAAAAACGTTTGAGGAAAAACAGACATAAGAAGAAATAAGGCTTTTTAAGCGAAAGAGATTCAGTTCATTAGACCTAAAGATCCTTATTGGTTCTTTAGGTTTATCATGTTGTATAGTAGCTTTCCTTAGGATTACCTTTAACAGATAATCTGAATATTGTGAGCAACGAATTGGTAATTGACGCGTCTTCCTCTGAAATCGCAATTGCCTTACTCGAGAATAAAAAGCTCTTGGAGCTTAATAAAGAGAAGACTGACACCAAGTTTACAGTGGGTGACATCTATCTGGGTAAGGTAAAAAAGATTATGCCGGGGTTGAACGCTGCATTTGTAGATGTGGGATATGAAAAGGATGCGTTTTTGCATTACCTTGATCTGGGGCCACAGTTTAGCACCCTAAACAAATTTCTCAACATTGCGCAATCGCGCAAAGGGAAAATGATTCCCGTTCCTAAGTTTAAACGTGATTCCGACATCAACAAAGAGGGGAAAATCACGGAGATTCTTAAAGTGGGACAGACGGTCATTGTACAGGTAGCTAAAGAACCCATTTCAACAAAAGGCCCGCGTTTAGGTTCTGAGATATCCATCGCAGGCCGGAATCTTGTGCTTATGCCTTTCGCAGATAAGGTGTCGGTATCTTCGAAAATTGAACCCCACGAGGAAAAAGAAAGGTTGAAAAACCTGCTTCACAGCATCAAACCCAAAAATTACGGAGTCATCGTACGAACAGCCGCCGAAGGAAAAAAGGTGGCAGAGCTCGACGGTGAGTTGCGCGGATTGGTTGAGCGCTGGGAAAATGCTTTTGAGAACTTCAAACCTGGCGTACCCCGGCTTCTGATCGGAGAAATTAACCGCACATCGGCTATATTGCGCGACATTCTCAATGGGAATTTCGAAAATATTGTCGTCAACGAGGAGAATATCTATCGCGAAGTGCGTCAGTATATTCAGGAAATAGCCCCCGAGAAAAGCAAGATCGTAAAACTTTATCAGGGTCCCGATCCGATTTTCGACAAATTCGGAATCGAGAGACAGATCAAATCCCTCTTCGGTAAAACCGTTTCCTTCAAATCCGGTGCTTACCTAATCATCGAACACACCGAAGCCCTGCACGTAATCGACGTGAACAGCGGAAACCGAAGCAAGTCGGATAGCGACCAGGAAAGCAATGCTCTGGACGTTAACCTGGCCGCAGCTGAGGAAATCTCACGCCAGTTGCGACTGCGCGATATGGGCGGAATTATTGTGGTCGACTTCATCGATATGCACACCAACGAGCATAAACAGTTGCTTTACGAGAAGATGAAGGAATTTATGGTTAAAGACCGTGCCAAGAATCATATCCTCCCACTCAGTAAATTCGGGCTTATGCAAATCACCCGTCAACGGGTAAGGCCTGAAATGCACATCGAGACCGTTGAAACCTGCCCTTCATGCCTTGGCACGGGTAAGGTGGAGTCAACACTCTTGTATACCGATACCATAAAGATGCAGCTTAAGCTGATTCTTGAAAAGTTCAAACTGAATTCCATCACCCTCAGAACACATCCCTTCGTGGCGGCATACCTTAACAAAGGTCTGTTCAACACCATGAGTAAAAGCTGGAGCAAAGAACTTGGATGCAAAATTATTGTAAAGGAAAGTTTGTCGAACAGCCTTCTTGAATTTAAGGTGTTTGATAAAAACGGCGATGAAGTAGATTTCAGCCTGTAGATCCTTTTTTAAATTTTTAACCGCGAAACGAACTGCCCCGGGCAAATCGTTTCGCGGTTTTCTTTTTTTTACTCCTTTGGAAATCGTTTCAATTGGAATCCCTGCCGTATGGCTCAATCAAAAGGGAAGTGCCGGCCCTCTGCATCTGTCATTTAATTTTTCTGATTTGTAACATATCGACTTATGTGAATACTTTATTTTATATCTTTGTGTTTTCAAAAAACATTGGAAAATTATTATGATTCGAGATATGCTAAAAAACAAACTTGTCCTCCTCGCAGCGCTATTCTTGCTTACAAACCAGCTTTCGGCACAATTTGAAAACCCAGTTACATGGAAATACAAACTCAGTGAACCGGTTGACGGTAACCAGGAAATTGTTTTTACCGCACTAATCAACTCGCCCTGGCATGTTTATGCCATTAAGCTTGAGAAAGACGGACCCATCCCAACAACTTTCACCTTCGAACCCAATGCTTCTGTAAAGCTGGTTGGCGAATTGAAGGAACTCACCAAACCTATCGTGAAATACGATGAGGGATTTCGCTTCGATGTGGGAATGTATGCTAAAAAGGCTTCTTTCAGTCAGGTGGTTCGCAATCTGAGCGACAAGCCTGTGCAGCTGAAGCTCGGTGTCGAATTTCAGTGTTGTAACGATGAGACTTGTCTCCCTCCCTATATTCATGAGATGGAAATCACCCTGCCCGCCGGGATTGTCGCTACTCTGCCTGAATCGGGCACCGACTTAACAGGAGCAAAAACATCAGTTGAGGATGCTGCTATTGACAACAAAGCGGAGCAGGACAAGACTGACAACATTGTTGAAGTGCCTGGCCTGATTCCTGCTTCGGAATCCCCCGAAATAAAAACCGCGGAAAGCCCCCAGCCTGCTGAGGACAAGCAATCGATGTTCGTTTTTCTTCTTATCGCTTTTATAGCGGGATTGGCCGCAATTGTTACGCCCTGCGTGTTCCCGATGATTCCCATGACAATTTCTTTCTTTCTCAGGGGAAGTGAAAACCGGGGACTTGCTGTACTCAAGGGCCTGATATTTGGATTTTCCATGATACTGGTTTACACGGGAATTGGAGTTCTGGTAAGCCTTACGGGGATGAACGCCGATATTGGGAACATGCTTAGTACCCATTGGATCCCCAATATTATTTTCTTCGTTTTATTTATGGTTTTTGCAGCATCGTTTCTGGGAATGTTCGAATTGGTGCTTCCTTCAGGTCTGGTTAACAGCGCCGATAAAAATGCGGACAGGGGAGGACTTGTTGGTTCGTTCTTCATGGGTGTAACTACCGTACTGGTTTCATTCTCCTGCACCGGCCCAATTGTGGGCAGTTTGCTGATCTCCGCTACCGGCGGCGAGGTGCTTAAGCCTATCCTTGGGATGTTCTTCTTCTCTTTGGCCTTTGCGCTGCCTTTCACTATTTTAGCTATTTTCCCCTCGATGATGAAAAACCTGCCGAAATCCGGTGGCTGGCTCAACTCGGTAAAAGTTGTTTTAGGTTTCATTGTACTGGCGTTTGGTATGAAATTCCTGAGCAGCATGGATCAGTCGTACCATCTGGGAATCTTCAGTCGTGAGGTGTACCTTGCGATTTGGCTCGTGATTTCTGTGTTGCTGGGTTTGTACCTCCTTGGAAAGCTGAGGTTTGCGCACGACAGCGAAATGCCTTTTGTTTCGGTGCCAAGACTAATCATGTCAATGGCAGCTTTTGTGTTTGCAATTTACTTGTTTACCGGCATTTTCGGCGCCGATCTGAAATCCATTTCCCCACTTATTCCCCCGAAATCGTCTAGCGCCTTCAACTTCTCCACAGGCAGTGTTCAAACTGTGACAACAGAGAGCAGTAAGACCTTTTGTGGTCCAGGGAAAAACGATGAGCTCTTTGATCTTCCCCTGGGATTGAAAGGATATTTCAACTACGAGGACGGCCTGAGCTGCGCCAAAGAAAAGAACAAACCCATTTTCCTCGATTTCACCGGACACTTTTGCAGCAATTGCAAACAGATGGAAAACCAGATTTGGCCGGAGCCGGAAGTTCTGGAACTCCTGAGAAACGAGTTTGTGATCATATCACTCTATACCGACGACAAGACCAAGCTTGCCGAGAGCGAGTGGGTAACATCAAAGGATGGGAAGGTCATAAAAACCCTGGGCGATCTCAATAAAAACTTCGAAATAGAGAAGTTCAACACCATCGCCACTCCCTGGTATGTTTTGCTCGACACGGAAGGGAATGTTCTGGTCGATCCCCGCGGAAAAGATATGGATGCGGCAAGTTTTGCTGCGTACCTGCAGTCGGGGGTTGATGCGTTTTAATGCGTGATGGGGTGACGACGTCGCGTTATCCCATAAATCAAAACTTCCCAAACTTAAAAGTCATACCCGCATTCCATCCTTCCAGCACATCCGGACTGCTGTATTCCCAGTTAATGTCTGTGGTAAAACGGTAGCTAAGTCCGAATGCTATTCTGAAGAATTTAAGGACGTTCATCTCAACTTCTACTCCCGGCTCTGCAATCAGATAAGTTTCTGTATCTTCAACCCATGTATCGTAATACTCCCAGGAATTTTCCGGCTGGAAACTAGAGGTGTAGGCTATTGCTCCAGCTCCGGCAATCATAGGGAACGACAAGTGTATAGGGAATTTTGGCAGCAGAATGGGCTCAAGGAGGAAGCCTCCATAGCCACCTGTAAGGTTCACTACCCGGTCGGGCTGAAGCGACGGACTGGTGGAGTTTACAAATCCCGTTCCTGCAAAACCGAAACCAAGTGAATGTCCAACGATCCATGCGCCCCGTCCCGACAGAGTAACTCCGTCTTTCCCGTCGATCATCGTATACCCTGCGCCGAAAGATCCGTAACCGCCATTGGAATGATGGTTCCTACCCATCAGGGTGCGGATTTCATCGTTTGATCTTTGTTCTCCGTTTTCTCGTCCGGCAAACTGTGAGAAAGTAGCAAATGAGACGAATGCTAAAAGCGAAATCAGAATTATTTTTTTCATATTTTATTTTTTAATTGTTAATAGATATCCGGTATGCTTGCCGGAATTGATTCTAGAACCGGTATTTGACCGCCAGGGCCATGTCCCAGATACTGATTTTGAAGAATTGGTATGTTGACACTTCGAAAAAGGGTTTGTAGTCCAACGCGAAACTCAAAGGATACGAACTCATTCTGTACTCCAGGGCCCCATATCCATCGATACCCACAACGGGCGAGAACCTTCTTTCGGGATAATAAATCCTGTTGTAGATGAACATTTTGTAGTCCGAAGCATAAAAGAACCCTACATGTGCCCCGTATCCGTAAACAATATAAAGATTGTCGGAAACATCGAGCAGGGCCTGCTCGTGGATTTGTCTCAGAAGAGTGAATTGCAGGCCGTCCTGTCTGAAACTCAATAGGCCTTCGTATGAGAAATTATGTTCAAGATACTGGCGATAAGTAATTCCGGAGGTAATTCCTCCCCTGATACCTACCTCTTTTCCTGCATCCTGAGCCGAACCGCTGATAATCATGCCAATTAGGAGTGGTAGTAAGATTAAAAGTTTTTTCATGCTTATGTTTTTTTCCCGGAACCAACCGGGGTTATTTTGATTGAGGCCTTCTTGGCCGATACGCGAACTTCTTTTCGGTTAATTGTACTAATGCTTGCTGACGATTTCTTCATGCTTTCAGCATAGCCTAGTACCTGATAACCCTGCCGGAGCCCGTAATGTTAACTTCCTTCTCAGGCTCGCCTTTGTAAACAATATTCCCGCTTCCGGAAATAAGCGCGTCAAGCAGCTCGTTTACGAAAGTGTAGATGGTTCCTGAACCGGAGACGGTGGCGATACATTTGTTCTGTTCAAGGCTCAGTGCTTTGATATTACCCGAACCGGAGATTAGAAAGTCAGTTTGGGCCGCAGATCCTGATAGGGATATTTCGCCCGAACCCGTAAGGTTAGCCTCGATGAAATTTACGGAAAGGCCTGTGCTTTGTATGTCTCCCGAGCCTGTAAGCACATATTTCAATTCGTCGGCAGTAACATCATCGCAATAAATGACTCCTGAACCCGACATCTTCAATTCGTAAACGGAAGGGGTGACAATGTGTACGTAAATCTGCTCGCGACTTTCAATACATTGGTTATCCTCGGTTTCAATAACAAGGGTGTTCCCTTTAATGTAGGTTTCAATATAGGAGAGGAGGTTTTCGTCCGCTTCGACAGAAACACTTGTGGTTTCACCTATACTTACATCCACAATAAAATCCCCGTAACTGGTTACGTTCGTGAAATCGCCTACCACTCGTCTAACAGTGGCTGTGCGGCCGTTGCCTTCAATACAGTTCCAGAACGAATCGGAACATGAGTTGCCTAACATGAGCCCTGCTAATAGCAAGGCTAACATGATCTTTGATCTTTGCATAGTGTGTTTGTTTTATGTTGTAAAATTATTTTTCCAGAATGCTGATATAGCTTTTTTGGATAGCGAATACTCGCAACTTGGGCAGATCATCTCCTGATGCAGTTTGATAACTTGCATGCCATTGGATGCTGCCTTCGCGATCGTTCCTGAAACTGTATTTTCCTTTGTTTACGGGGAAATTTACCGTAGCCCCTTCCGGGTAGAAAATATCGGCTTCATAACGGCTTCCTTCTTTAAGCTTCAAATTCAGGTCGGTGTATTCGGAGTTGAGGTTAATGTTGCAAAACTCCTTGTTAACAGAAGACAGGGTAAAGCTGCCATATTTCAGGCTGTAATCCGCATCGCAGATGAGATTGTCGATCCATACCTGCGAGAATTCAGAGTTTCCGTAGAAATTCTCAACGGTATTGATAAAGTACTTGTCTCGTCGACTCGTTGTTTTTAAAAAATCTGCACGGTCGATGTTCAGTGTCGATGATTTGCTGTCGATGTCGAGTCGAAGGGCATCTTTGATTTTCATGTCGGAATACGACACTGTCAGCTGGCCTTCCCTTATATCGTTAATGATGCCGCTTCCAAAAGCAATTTCAATCTGCGCTTCGCCTTCGAGACTGTTTATTTTAAGATCTCCGTTCGAAAGGCTGATTTTCAGTTTGCCGATCATGTCGTCGATGTAAATATCTCCGAATTTATTTACCAGATTGAGGTTTATTTCAGCAGGGCAGTATACCATATAATTGATTTCTATCTGGTTCTGTCCGGAAATGATTGCGTCCGACAAACTCTTCAGCTCTGTGAAAATCTGATTGCTGTTGCTTCCGAAATCGGTTATGGCAGATATGTAATACTTGGTCTGGGTGAAATTAAAATCGATACTGTTTTTAACTTTTTCAAGTCGGGTAAGGTTGTTCGAAAACACATTCAAACTGGCTGTGATCTGAACGGAATCCTTATCCCAGGGAACAACATGGATTTTGCCATACTTGTTGTTGATTTCCAGAGTTGTTTCGGGATTTACCTTATAGCTTCGGGTTACCGACTTGCTGTTTGAGAATGTCTGTGCAGCCAGGCCAGGCATCATGGCAAGTATCGAAACAATAACTATAAGGCGGCTAAATATTGACATTTGATTTTTCATCTTCTACATTGTTTTCTTGTTTTATTTCAGCCAACAGCTCTTCAAGAATCCGGAGTTTCAGCCGGTAGTTCTGAATCATGGCTTCAATGATCTGGTCGTTGGCAACATTGTCTTTTAGATCGTTTTTGAGCGATGCGTAAACACTGTCCAATTCCGTAAGATCGAAATTTATGGCCTCGCTTATTCCGGGATTTTTGGCCAAAAAGGGTTTTACCTCTTCCAACCGGTTCGACACCATGCTTGAATAATAGTTTTCTGCTTCTTTTAGCTCGGGGAGCTGCTCATAGATGTCGTTCATCTTTCTTTCCGCGATTTTGGAATCCTGCTGCCTGTCGATGTATTCATGAAACATATACGACAATCCAAAGATCAAGAGCACTGAGGCTGCCCGGGCAAAATTTTTCATCCAAATTCTCCGGTTAAAATCAAACCTTCTTGACTTCGGGGATTTGCCAAGGATCTTATCCGCAGCGGGAGGGATAAACGAATCAAATGAATCGCGGTTGTCATCAATAAATTGTTCTAGCCTGTCTTTCATGTCATTTGAATTATTAAGTCCCTTATTTTTGCTTTAGCTCTCATGTACTGGGTCTTTGAGGTCGATTCGCTGATTCCCAGAACACTCGAAATCTCCTCATGGTCATAACCTTCGAGCGCGTACAAACTAAAAATAACTCTGTAGCCATCCGGTAATTCCTGCATGGCTTTTTTCACTTTCTCAACCTGCAGATTGAGATTCTCATAATCAACAGAATCATCTTCAATTTCGGCATCCCTCAGTTCCGCTTCAAATCGCAAATCCGGTTTTTTCCGGCGCAAGTGGTTGATGCATTTGTTAACAACAATCCTTTTCGCCCATGAACCAAAAGCCGACTCGAATCTGAAGGTTCCAAGTTTGTCAAAGATCTCGGTAAATGCTTCCTGAAGTACATCCTCCGCTTCTTCCCTACGGTTGAGCATGCGCATGCAGATGCTGAACATCGCCCTTGAATAGAGGGAATATAGCTTAAATTGTGCTTTCACATTGCCGGCAGTGCATAGCTCAATTATTTCCCGATGTATGTCCTGATAACCTGAGTTCAATGATTGATTTGTTTCAAGTATAATGACAAGCGTTTTTTCGCAGGGTTGCATTTTTCGACTCTAAATTTACAAAATTGCTGTAAATTCTTAGTCACTTCCAGAGGCTGAAAGTAAAAGGAAATGGAAAAGAGACAGGAGGAGTGCAGCTTACAGGCCGTTCTTACGCATCATGAGAATTTTCACAAAGGTGTAGAGCGCAAAGAATAAGCCGAAAAAGGTGGCTATCCTCCCTAGGTAATCGCCATGAAGCGTGTAAAAGCTCATCTTGTCGTTGGCGTTAATTGTGGCTTTGATGGCCGAGCGCTGCCACCATTCAATTTTCTGTTGTATCTCCCCGCGCTGATTAATAAATGAGGAAATCCCGGTATTCGCCGACCGGGCAATGCTTCTGCGGTTCTCTATTGCCCTGATGCTCGAAAAGCTGTTGTGCTGAACATATCCCGGTGTGTCGCCCCACCAGCCGTCATTGGTTATAACGAAGATAAATCCGGTCTGCCCGGGAATTAAATAGTCACTTACAAATTCCCCAAAAATCGATTCGTAACATATCGGGGTGGCAATACTTAAACTGTCCTGCGGCGAATAAAGACAGGTTCTCTCTTCTTGGGTCCCGTGACTCCTGAACGTCCCACCCAGATTCAGCATAATGTTTTCAAGGAACTTGAGTGACTTGGTGTAGGGCATTTTCTCAACCCCAACTACCAGCTGCGATTTGTGATAGAGCTGAATGTTTCGGGTCGAGTCGATCTGAAGCGAAGAATTGAAGCTGTCGTAGAATCCGTTTCGGAAGGGCCGTGCTGTTATGCTTTTGCTTGCCTCATCGGGGTAATATTGGTAACATGTGGCTCCCACCACCATTTTGGCTTTGGGATAGGCCTTTAGAAAACTGCGGATTGCCAGAATGCTTGGATTCTGGTCCATTTCATCCAGCCACAAATTGTTGTTTATGAATGTTTCAGGCGCAACAACATAATCCGTCGTGCTGTCGGTTAGGGTGGAGGCAAGGTCCAACAGAATGCTCATCTGCTCCTCTGCGGGAATGTCGTTGAACTTCTGGTAAGGATCTATATTGGGCTGCAGAACAACGACCTGGTAGGGAATGCTTTTCTCGGTATAGGTGTAGAATCTTATGATCGAATAGCTTATCGGGACAATCAGGATAGCAAGGAAAAGAACAAGCTCTGTTCTTGATTCTTTCAGTGATTTGCCGGTTTTGTAAGCGTTGAGCACTTTATACCATAGTATGTTCATCGTCAGGGCCCACAATGTGCCTCCCAACACCCCGGTAAATTCGTACCACTGGATCAGACGTATGTCATTGGCAAAGCCGTTTCCCAGATTCAGCCATGTCCAGGATATTTCAGCATTTATATAGAGATATTCATAGGCCAACCAATAAAATATCAGTGAGAAGTAGCCGAAACCATCACCCAGCTTGCGGCGTGTAAGACTGAAGAGATAAAAAACAGTGCTCATTAATGTGGAGTTCAAAAGAACCGCAACAATAACCCCTGCAAAGGAGGCATTCTTTATCCACCAGGTGGAAAGTATATTGAAAACAGCAAAGGCCAAAAAGGGCAGCCAAAAATTCAGCCGTTTTTTATATTTCTCAGGGTTCCTGTTTAGCTCGTCTTCCACAAAAAGAAGCGGAACCAGGGCAAACAGAAGGAACAGACCCGAGCCCCATGAGTACCATGCAGGGGTAAGAAGCAATCCGGAAAGAAGGGGTAGGAGATAAAGATTTCTTTTTGACATCACTGTTTTTTATTAATCCGACAAATTAAACGAAAAAAAACCACTCGTAATCCCCTGCTGCAATTAATTTCGATGTTTTAACCAATTCGTTGTGGTTCGACAAAGCTCACCGAAATCTCTGCCGAACCTTTTTTTTCACGCAACGTCGCAAAGTTTTTTTCTCTCAAGAGACGATGGAACTACCCATTTTCTTTGCGTCTCTGCGTGAACCCTTTTTTTGTATCTCCTTTGCGTAAAGGTAAATCAAGTAGAAAAACAAATTAACTTCTTGGCTCACTTTTTGTTCCTTTCATTAGCCAGCATAATACAAATAATTCAAAACGGTGAAAGGCTAAATCAGCATTATTTAGTTTCTTTGTATCTACGTCGGAGAAAATGACGGGCGAAAAAAAAGTCACACGAACGGATAAATGGGAATCGAGCTTTTTTGGAAGGGAATAATTATCGGGCTGATGGTCTCCATCCCGCTCGGTCCTATCGGCGTGCTCTGTATCCAGCGAACACTTAATAAAGGCAGGAAGGCGGGCTTCGTATCGGGACTGGGTGCCGCTGCTGCAGATACTTTTTTCGCGCTCGTTGCCGGTCTCGGAATATCCATGATCATTGCCTTCCTCAAAGCCCAGCACGTTTATTTTCAGGTTATCGGGGGCGCCATCATCATGTATCTCGGAATACACATCTTCTACACGAATCCCGTCAAACAGCTCCGCCTGCAACGCTTGAACCCAAACAAGCTGTCTCAGGATTTCCTGTCTGTGTTTTTTCTTACAGTCTCAAACCCAATGGCGATTTTCTTCTTCCTGGCAATGTTCGCAGGGGTAAACCTGGCCAGCGGACCCATGAATATATTCTTTGTGGGACTGGTTGTTTCGGGCGTGTTCTTGGGATCGGCAAGCTGGTGGTTCCTGCTTACAACATTCGTGAATATTTTCCGACACCGTTTTCGACTGAAAAGCATCTGGTGGATGAATAAAGTCGCCGGCATTATTATTTTTTTCCTCGGAATCGCTGCGATTTTAAGTGTCTGGTTCATAAAATAATGCCTCCATTTTACCAATCCCTCCTTTTATTAATTACTCCTCGGGTGCATCGGGAATGCCGATTTTAGTATATTTGAGTTTAATTTTAATCAGGATTTTCTTTCCATGAAGAAATTAATCGAGACCGAGGATTTTATTAAAGCAGCAAAACTCAATCGTTTCGGGGGAACCGGAACAGCTCGCATCCTCATGATGCTTCTGAGAATTAATAAAATCAACAAACTTTATTCCGACATCTCCCATTTGCAGGGGATAGAATTTATCGACAAACTTATCGAGGAACTTAAGATCTCGTTCGAGGTCAGCGAGGAGGAACTCAACCGCATCCCCAGAACCGGGGCTTTTATAAGCGTTTCAAACCATCCCTTTGGCGGCATCGACGGAATGCTATTGGTAAAAGTGCTCTCTCTGGTGAGGCCTGATATCAAAATTCTGGCAAATTTCCTGATGCAGAAAGTGGAGCCGGTAAAAGAATTTATACTGCCGGTTAATCCCTTCGAAGACCTCAAAGATGTAAAGTCGAGCGTTACAGGCATCAAACATGCTCTGTTGCACCTCAAGAACGGTCTTCCGCTGGGCGTTTTTCCTGCAGGTGAGGTTTCGAGCTATAACCAGGTTTCTATTGGTATCACCGACAAGGAATGGCAGACCTCGGCACTGAAGATGATAAAAAAAGCAGGAGTCCCGGTCGTGCCCGTCTATTTCCAGGGTTCCAACAGCCGTCTGTTCCATTTGTTGGGACTCATTCACCCAAATCTCAGAACCGTAAGGCTGCCTTATGAGCTGTTTAATAAAAAGCGAAAGGTGATCAGGCTGCGAATCGGTAATCCCATCAGCGTAAAGGACCAGAATGAGTTTACCGATATATCCCGCTATGGCCGATTTTTGCGGGCAAAGACATACTCACTGGGTTCGGCCCTCGAAGTTCAGAAGTTTTTCCGCCCCAGCATTTTCCGCTCCAAGAAGGAGGAGGAAATCATCCCTGCCGTAGATCCCCTAAAAATCGAGTCGGAAATCGCCAAACTCAGAGAAAAACACCTGCTCTTCGAAAGCGGAGAGTTTCAGGTTTTCTGTACCCCATCCTTTTGTATCCCCGCTATAATGAACGAACTTGGACGTTTGCGGGAAATTACATTCCGGCAGGTTGGCGAGGGAACTAACCGATCTATCGACATCGATGAGTTCGACCTCTACTATAACCAGTTATTTATTTGGGATTCCCTTGAGAAAAAAATTGTTGGGGCTTACCGCGTCGGACTTGGAAAGGAAATCATGCAACAATACGGTATACATGGGTTTTATACCCAGAGTTTGTTTAAAATGAGCCGGAGAGTCTACCCAGCCCTCGAACAATCTCTCGAGCTGGGTCGGTCCTTCATCGTTTCGGAATATCAGAAAAAACCTTTGCCACTCTTCATGCTTTGGAAAGGAATTTTGTACTTTCTCCTGAAAAATCCCGAATACCGCTACCTTGTTGGTCCCGTTAGCATCAGTAACCGGTTTTCAAACTTTTCAAAAGGGATGATAATAAAGTATATCATGGAGAATCATTATAATAAGGAGATTGGGAGATACATTAAACCAAGAACAAAATTTGTTCCCACGGGATTTCAGGATGTCGATACGGAAATAATCATGGAGTCGTCAAGCGACCTGAATAAATTCGATAAATTCATTAAGGATGTAGATATGTCCAATTACACCATGCCCGTTTTACTCAAGAAATACCTCAAACTTAACGGGAGAATTGTTGGCTTTAACATAGATCCTAAGTTCAATAACGCTTTGGACGGCCTGCTTTTCCTCGACCTGTATGATGTGCCCATCGATACCATTGCCTCTCTATCCAAAGAGATACACGATGCAAGCATCCTCGAGAGATTTTCTTCGTTTGAGAATTCCGGACAAAAAAACCCTGCTGAAGTATGAAAACTATGAAATCATTTCTCTTTCTTCTCTTTTTTCTCGGGGGATTTGTCCAATGTGCCCAACAAGAATTGTCAGAGGCTAAAATTAGCAGAATTCATAAAAGAGCCATAACAATCGACAGTCACACCGATACTCCTATGAGGTTCTTGGATCAGGGATTTTCCTTTGCCCAACGGCATGATGCACGCACCCAACATTCAAAAGTGGATATCCCCCGTATGGAAGAAGGTGGATTGGATGGTATTTTTTTGGCGGTCTTTATCGGTCAGCAGGGTAGGGACGATGCCGGCAACCTGGCCGCGAAAAACGAAGCCCTGCGTGTTTTCGATTCCATTTACTCCAATCTTGAACGATTCCCCGATAAAATACAACTGGCTCTGGATTCGGATGATATTTACCCAATAATTAAAAAGAACAAAAAAGCAATTTTTATCGGTCTGGAAAACGCCTACGCCATGGGTCGGGACCTGAGTCTTATCGACACCTTCTACAACCTGGGTGCCCGTTATTTTACCCTTTGCCACACCTCTAACAATGATATCTGTGATTCGTCAACCGATCCTGCCGGGCCTGAGCATGATGGGGTTTCCAGCCTGGGAGAGGATGTGGTCCGGTTGATGAACCAAAAAGGAATTATGATCGATGTTTCCCATATCTCGGATTCCTCATTTTACGACGTCATGCGACTCTCATCGGCCCCGGTTATCGCCTCGCACTCCTGCGCCAGAGCTATTTGCGACAACCCGCGCAATATGACCGACGATATGATCCGCACCCTGGCCGAAAACGGCGGGGTTATACAGATGTGTATCCTGAGCGACTATGTGAAAGCCCCTGAGCCACAGCCTGAGCGTGACTCAGCAAAGGCAGAGGTTCGCAGGATTCATGGCAACTATTACTCCCTCGACGAAGAGGGACGAAAAAAATTCCTGGTCGACTGGTTCAAAATCGATGAGCAATTTCCGGCGAAACTCGCGAACGTTTCGGATGTGGTCGATCATATCGACCATATTGTAAAGATTGCCGGGGTAGATTATGTGGGTATAGGTACCGATTTCGACGGGGGAGGGGGCGTAGAGGGCTGCTACGATGTTAGAGAACTTGAAAATATAAGCGCTGAACTTCTGAAAAGAGGTTATAGCGAAAAAGATTTATGCAAGATTTGGGGAGGCAATTTTCTTCGGGTGTTCTCAGAGGTAGAACAGACAGCGGAAAGGAAGTAACTTGGGAATTTGAAAATGAAGCCTGCAAAATGTGCTTTGCAACGCGATCCATAAGAAAGCCTGGCTAAAAATTTTCAAATCCCCAAGTCACAGTTATGCTTAAATCTTTGAATTGAATCTTTTTGTAACCTCAGACCAGTTCACAACATTCCAAAAAGCTGCAATATAATCCGGACGTCTGTTCTGATAATTCAGATAATACGCATGCTCCCATACATCCAAACCCAATATCGGATATCCTTTTACTTCGGATAAATCCATAAGGGTGTTATCCTGGTTAGGACTTGAGCTTACCTGTAGCTCCCCATTTGCATTTTTTGTTAGCCATGCCCAGCCTGAACCGAAACGAGTTGCTGCCGCAGCATTGAATTTTTCCTTGAAACTGTCAAACGATCCAAAATATTTGTTGATGGCATCCAAAAGATCTCCGGTTGGCAGGCCTCCACCATTGGGACTCATTACAGTCCAGAACAAATTGTGGTTGTAAAAGCCCCCGCCGTTATTGCGAACCGCCGGCGCAAGTTTCGACGCTTCTGCAAGAATTGCCTCGATGGATTTCCCTTCCAGATCGGTTCCTTTTATTGCATTATTCAGATTGCTTGTGTATGCAGCATGATGCTTGGTATGGTGAATTTCCATTGTTCTTGCATCAATATGAGGCTCAAGTGCATCGTATGCATACGGTAATTGTGGGAGTTCAAAGCTCATTGTCGTATTGTTTGTTGTTTTTGTTTAGATTCAATATAAATAATATTCTCCAGACTAAACACCCCGAAATGGAAAATGTTTAATTGCGTCCTTCCTTTTTTCTTGGCGATGTTGACGACACATTCCTAAAGCTTCTTTTTTCCCCCTTTCAATACACTGTCTTTTTCATCCTTCAATGTGTTATATAATATGACATCCGTCAGGCATTATGAATTTAAATTGGAATACATTTATCCCTTGTAAATACTAATTGTTCAAGTAGTTAAATAAACTGATAAAAGTCATGTCTACAGGATTCTTTAAAGTTCCCATCGCTGAAAATGAAGAGATTGTAAATTACGCCCCGGGCACAATCGAAAGAGCAAGGTTGAAACAAACCCTTTCTGAAATGTGGTCAACTGTCGTGGATATCCCTATGATTATCGACGGTAAGGAAGTCCGCTCCGGAAATAAAATTGCCATCCGTCCCCCGCATGACCACAAACACATTCTGGGCAACTATCACAGAGGCGATGCCACCCACGTTCAAATGGCTATCAAAGCAGCCCTTGCTGCCAAATCAAAATGGGAAGCTCTTCCCTGGGAAAACAGGGCTTCAATCTTCCTTAAGGCGGCTTCTCTCCTGGCAGGAAAACACCGTTCCCGGATCAATGCCGCAACGATGATCGGTCAATCAAAGAACGCTTTCCAAGCTGAGATCGACTCTGCATGCGAGCTAATCGACTTTTACAGGTTCAATGCCCAGTTCATGACCGAAATCTATTCCCAGCAACCCGAGTCGGCTCCGCTTACCTGGAATCGAATGGAGCAAAGAGCTTTGGAGGGTTTTGTATTTGCACTCACTCCTTTTAATTTCACCTCAATAGCCGGGAATCTTCCCACTGCACCAGCCCTTATGGGAAACACCGTTGTGTGGAAACCCTCAAACACCCAGATTTATTCAGCCCGGATAATTATGGAGGTTCTTATGGAAGCTGGACTTCCCGACGGGGTTATTAATCTGGTCTTTGTTTCCGGACCTGTTGCAGGAAAAGAGATTTTCTCCCACCGTGATTTTGCGGGAATCCACTATACCGGCTCAACCGAAGTGTTTCAAAACATCTGGAAGACAATAGGTGAGAACATCCACAATTTCAAATCATACCCGAGAATTGTAGGCGAAACCGGAGGCAAGGACTTTGTTATGGCCCACAGCAGTGCAAATGTTGAGCAACTTGCCACAGCCCTTGTTCGGGGAGCATTCGAATACCAGGGCCAAAAATGCTCTGCTGTTTCACGCGCATATATTCCCGAATCCCTTTGGCCTTCTCTCAAAGATAAAATGGGGAGCTTCCTTTCCGAAATAAAAATGGGTTCGCCTGAGGATTTCAGGAATTTTTTCAACGCGGTTATCGATGAAGCCTCTTTCGACAAGCTGGCTTCATACATCGAAAATGCCAAAAACGACAAGGATGCGGAAATTGTTTTCGGGGGAGGATGCGATAAATCTATCGGTTATTTTATCGAGCCAACCGTGATCCTTACTTCCAATCCCCATTATATTACCATGGAGGAGGAACTTTTCGGTCCCGTTCTTACCTTGTATGTTTATGAGGATGACCAATTTGAGGAAACCCTTGATCTTCTCGACAACACATCCATCTATGCCTTAACAGGTGCGATATTCTCAAAAGACCGCTATGCCATTGAGCTCGCAACCAAAAAACTTCAGAATGCTGCGGGTAACTTCTATATCAACGACAAACCAACCGGTGCGGTTGTGGGGCAGCAGCCTTTTGGCGGAGCCAGAGGTTCGGGCACAAACGACAAGGCCGGCTCTGTAATCAATCTGCTTCGCTGGGTGCAGCCTCGTACCATTAAGGAAAATTTCCGCCCGCCAACAGAATATAAATATATGTTTATGCAGGAAGAATAATTGATTTGATTCCTCCGCTGTTGATAAATATTTCTGTCCTATTCATTTCAGACTTCAATTTTGAATAATTTTGAAGCATGAATACTATTCTTACTTTTTTGTTAAATACCTGGGCAAGAATAAAACCTTACTTCAGAAACAAATATATTCTGACCATTACGCTTGTGCTGCTTTGGATTACATTCCTGGATCGCAATAATCTGATCGAACGTTTCAGGATGGTTCGCGAAGTGTATCAGTTGGAAAATGACTGTGAATATTACCGGGAAAGGATAGTAAACGATTCCGCCAGATTGGTTGAACTTCACAGCAGTCCTGAAATGCTCGAGAAATATGCCCGCGAGCAATACCTCATGAAAAGGGACAACGAGGATATATTTGTTATTGTTGACCGCTGAGGCCCTTGTCTTTTCGGCGAAATTCCAATAGCATATCTTTTTCACTCATCTCATTTGAAACTTTCATGCCGGTGGTTTCCATTATTGCTTTTGCGCAAAAGGCTACCGGAAGGTCGGGAAAGCTGTTTCGCGCATGCTTTGCGAATTTCAGGATCCTGAACATATTGAAGTAACGGTGTACCCGCTTCACAAATGCTTCCCGGCTGCCCGAATTCCGATATATCTCCAAAACCTCCTTTTCAAAGTTCAACTCTGCCAGGAATTCTTTCATGCAGGGGTGAAGTCCTTGTAGGTCGGCATTCCCTGAGATCTTTATCTGCTCATGCATTAAGGGCACTAAAGCATGAAAACCAGCAAGAATATTGTATGTTTCCGGATTGTAGGATTTTAGGGAATCACTGCTTTTCAAAAGCTGGTCGATCGCTTTTCCGGTACCAAAAGGAACACGTAACGATGGTCTGGGCGATGGGGCTATGCTGGTACTTAGCAGATCGGTAAAATTGCCGAGGTCGAAAAACTTTTGCAGAAAATAGAAATCCTCACCGGCTTTTCGTGTATTCATTCCTCCCTGTCGGCAATAACTGTTGGCCCTCACAGCAAAAGCCGATCCCACGGTATAAAAAGCATGGGGGAACCCGCCATGTCTTATAGCATGAAGGTAACAACGCATATGCAGCTCATACTGGATAATTGCTTTGTAAACCTCCGGCTTGTAAGAATTCCCTTCCATCGGGTGTTCGAAATAGATCGAGCAACCGTCTGCTGAGGGATTCATAAGAAAGTGGTTTTCTATGGCTTTAAGGTAATTTGCCTCGCAAAGAGTGTCGGCATCAAAGGAAATCAATATCCCGTTTTCCTGCCCGGCACGTTGAAACCTCCGCACTGCCTCATCCAAACCCGTTTTCCGGGCAAAGCCAACACCCGCTTTTTTTCGGGGGATAAATCCCGCAGTGATTACATGAAATTGCTTCTTTTCAGATGAGTGCTGTCTGGCCCATACCTTTGTCGTGAGAACTGTCTCACGGCTTAAGCGGATGTTCTCCTGACTCTCATCTTCCGGCCAGTTGATAACCACGATTACCTCAACCGGCAAGGAGGGGTGAGATGCATCAAAAAGAGAAACCAGACTTTCTTCAAGCCTGGTTTCAAGATAAGAGGGAATAACTACTATATATTTTAATCCTATCTCAGGATCCGACACGATCAGTGAATCACCCGGTGCATGTTTATTCAGGTATGTCCGGATTGGTTCCAAGGAGATTTATTTTTTCTTCTCCGCTTTTTCAGCCAGATACTTTGCATTTATTCCGGTAAGAATATCACTTGTAATATCATAGGCTCCATCCATGTATAAAAGATTGCCTCCAAATGCATAACTGAAAACAAATTTTATGTTCTTATCCTGGTTGTACTCTTTAAGATATTCCATTATGTAATCAATAACCTTGCGGTTACTTACAATGCCTTCTTCCTGAAGTTGCTGGGTGTAAGTGGCATTAAGGTTTTCAAGCTGCATCTGGTCGCTCGAAAGCTGCTGGTTGAGCTGCTCGGCCTCAGCACGGGTCACAAGCCCTTTGCTGACTTTATTCTGAAGATCTGCAACGTTTTTCTCAAATGCCTTGTATTTTATTCCGAAAGATCCTTCAAGTTCTTTTTGTTTGCCCGAGAGACCTGCCTGAAGGTCTTTGTACATCTCCATCTGAACAAGCATGGTGTCGATATTGATATATGCAATTGTGGCATCAGTTACAACAGGGGAGGTTTCGCTGCCTTCGCTTGCTGCTTTGGAGGAGGTTTTGCTGCCTTGTGTGAAATGTAAAACGTATAATACGCCAACCGCAAGTATCAATACAATAGTAAGGATTGTGTTTATTTTCTTCATTTTAATGATGGTTTGGAAATAAATTTGTGCAAAGATAGTTTTTGGGATTTAAGATCACAATAAAAAGCAAGAAAAGTAAGGCTTGACGGGAAAAGTGGCAACGACAGATTCAAGTTGAAGAGAAACTGCAGCTTATTAAAACTCGGGACAAGGAATCATATGTCGTTTCTTCTTGCTCCTTGAGGTTTTGAATTCGTAAATCAGCGAAATCTCATGTGCACCTCCGGTACTTGACAAGAGCCTCGAAATTGTGAAGTCGTAGGAATAACCGATACTGAAATTCTCGATTTTGTATCCGGTAAGAAAAGCAACGGCGTCTCCAACCTTTTCTTTGTTGATAACTGGTATCCCTCTGTACCAAACCCCCAGCATCAGTGGCGATTTAAACCAGTATAAACCCAGATCGAGCTGAGATATCTGATCCTGGGTCTTGAAAAGAAAGGCAAGCGAAAGGGATTCGTCGATAGGATTCAGCAGTCTTCCTTTCCTGATTACCTGTGTTCCCCCAAAAAGAGATACCTTTAAAGGAACTGTAAAATCGTTGCCGTAAAGGGAGTTTTTGGGCTTAAGCATATGATCAACCGAGAAACCAAACCAATGCTTGTCGGAGTAAACAAGGGCCGACGAGGAAAAATCCACGTCACCTTTTGTCTCCAGTCCGGGGCGCTGTTCTGTGGTTGATGTGGTTCCCCCGACTGAAATCTGGTCGTTCCAAAGCAACTTGTCGAAATCCAATCCTGTTTGGGTATAAAGAAAATGAATCCCCGGCCGAACATGCCACCAGTTGTTAATCTTGATGTCGTAAGAGTATTGCACTCCGAAGTTTGTTGTGCTTAGATTTCCAGACCCGGCAAGGTCCCGCAGGATCAAAACGCCGATTCCGGAATTGAAATTCGAAAAGAAATGATCATAAGAGAAAGCGTAACTTACAAAGGTGCCGGGTAAACTTGGCCATTGATTTCGGTAAACAAGCGACACACGATCCTGTTGAACCGCTCCGGCAAATGAGGGCGCAAGGTAAAGCTTATTGGCGTAGAATTGAGTGAATTGCGGATCCTGGCCTGATAAATAGAATGATGATAAAATAAATAAAAATAGTATGAGTAAATATTTCTTCACAGTTCCTTTGTTAGGGTCTTACAGTGTCCAAATAATCAGACAATTATAGAAGCTTGAAAATTAGTCTGTTTATAGCTTGGCTTCAAATAAAGTTATTAACAGACAGATTCAATAAAAGTTGCATAAAATTAAACGGAATAGTTTAATATTGGTTACGCTCATGAAACTTTATCTCACAGCTTCCCTGAATAATTTGAGCAATTCCTGTTTAAACCTGACAAATCTATTATAAAAAAGGCTTTTCCTGGTTTTCGCCATAACACTATCCCGGCATTAACCCTGATTGTATGCGCTGTTCATTTGCCCTTTGCTACAAATATTCCGGTGCGCTGCACCTTCGGCCTTTTCCACAAACATTTTTCTACAAATATTTTGGTGCGCTGCACCTTCGGCCCCTTCTT
>JAIFNN010000109.1 GCA_020047715.1 Bacteroidota bacterium
AAATTGCTTGTTCTGAAATGTCCGTTTTTGGTGATTACAAGAATCTGGTCGCTACCCACAAATTCGCCCAAAAATTTCCCTCTTCCATCGGCATTAAGCCGCATCACAACTTCATCCCACCAGACTTTCCTTCCCCCAAGGGTTGAAATCCCCTTCTCCTTCATGATAATCTTATGCACACCGTGCTTGGTGAGAATATTCCCCTGTGAAGCCTTGCCTTTTATGGTCAACTCGCTGAAATCCATTTCGAAAACCAAAGCTTTAAGCCGGGGGCGTGGCTTGAGGTAAACTTTGATCACCTCGGCTTCTCCATTGGGGTTGGCCGACATGTAAAGGATCTTTGAGTTTTTGTGTTCTTTGATAAAGCTGTATTCCTTATCCCGGGTAATTCCTGTCACGGGGGATCTTTTCATCATGGTGTGCCCCGACTGACCATCGTAGTAAACAACATTGTAAATGGTTCGCGAGTCGTTGCGCTTGAAAACCGCGATGTGCAGGATATCCTTTCCCGCAAAAACCTTATCGGCCACTTTGTTTACAATAAAGGTGCCGTCCTTGCGGAAGCTGATTACCTCATCAATATCCGAACAATCGCAAACGTATTCGTCTTTCCTGAGTCCGGTGCCAAAGAACCCTTCTTCGCGGTTCACATAAAGTTTCTCATTGGCAACCACAACTTTCGTGGCTTCAATGGTTTCGAAACTTCTGATTTCGGTTTTCCTCTCCTTGCCTTTGCCGTACTTTTTCTTGATCTGCCTGAAATAATTGATCGTGTACTCTACGATATTGTCGAGGTGGTTCTTCACCTCCTCCATCTCGGTTTCAATGCCACGAATCAGCTCATCGGCCTTCTTCGCGTCGAACTTCGAAATCCTCTTGATTTTTATCTCGGTAAGCCGGGTGATGTCGTCAACCGTAATCTCACGCATAAACAAGGCCTTGTATGGCGACAGGCCTTTGTCGATTGCCTCTATAATGGCTTCCCAGGTTTCGCAGTCTTCAATGTCGCGGTAAATCTTTTTCTCAATAAATATTTTCTCGAGGGAGGAGAAATGCCAGGCTTCCTCAAGTTCGGAGAGCCTAATCTGCAACTCCAGTTTAAGAAGTTCCAGAGAATGGTCTGTATTAAGCTTGAGCACTTCCGTGACCCCCACAAAACGCGGCTTATTATCCTCAATGATGCAGCAGTTGGGTGAAATAGGAAGTTCACAATCTGTAAAGGCATACAAGGCATCAATGGTTTTATCGGGGGAGACATTCAATCCCAGATGAACCAGTATTTCTACATTTTCAGCGGTATTATCGTCGATCTTGCGGATTTTGATTTTCCCCTTTTCATTAGCCTTGAGAATAGATTCGATGAGTGTGCTGGTATTTCTACCAAAGGGCAATTCCTTTATCAGCAGAGTTTTCTTGTCGAGCTTTTCGATTTTCGCTCTCACCTTAACGGCTCCGCCTCTCAGCCCATCGTTATATCGCTGGAAATCGGCCAATCCCCCGGTAGGGAAATCCGGGAAAAGTTCAAAATCTTTTCCTTGAAGGTATGCGATGGAGGCATCGATAAGCTCGTTGAAATTATGAGGAAGGATTTTGGATGCCAGACCCACTGCAATTCCCTCTGCACCCTGAGCCAGCAGAAGCGGGAACTTCACCGGAAGTGTCTGGGGTTCCTTGTTACGGCCATCGTAGGTGAGTTTCCATTGGGTAGTTTTGGGATTGAAAACAACCTCAAGAGCAAATTTCGACAGGCGCGCCTCGATGTATCGGGGAGCTGCGGCGCTGTCGCCCGTATGTATATTTCCCCAGTTACCCTGGGCATCAATTAGAAGATCTTTCTGGCCCAACTGCACAAGTGCATCGCCGATGGACGCATCGCCGTGGGGATGGTACTGCATGGTGTGCCCGATAATATTGGCAACTTTGTTGTAGCGCCCGTCGTCAAGACGCTTCATGGAATGGAGTATTCTTCGCTGAACCGGCTTGAGTCCATCGTCCATGTGAGGCACAGCGCGCTCGAGGATAACATAGGAAGCATAATCGAGAAACCATTCCTGGTACATCCCCGACAAATGAACAACCTTGGGAAGCGTAAGATCCTCCTTTACTCCACTTTCGGTCGGGTTGTCGAAATTATCCGGCCCACCCTCTTCAGGGCTATCAATTAATTCGTAATCATCGGTCATGGATACATTCTATTCTGTTAATCAGTACCTTAAATGCTTTTTTAGGAGTGGGGATTCAATCCTGTTTAGGCCATCTCTTCCATTACGGTTTCCGCCTCTGAAACCTGCTCGGATTTTTCCTCCTGCACCAAATCGTCTTCGATTTTAAGATTTCCAATAATAAAATCCTGACGCTCAGGAGTGTTTTTCCCCATGTAATACTCAAGGATCCCAGGAATGGAGTCGTCCTTGTGAAGTCGCACCGGCTCGAGTTTTATCTCCTTTCCGATGAAATTTTTGAATTCATCGGGGGAGATTTCCCCCAGCCCTTTAAAACGGGTAATCTCGGGAGACACTCCCAGCTTTAAAATTGCTTTCTGCTTCTCGTCCTCGGAATAGCAATAAAAAGTTTTAGTCTTATTCCTCACCCTGAACAAAGGGGTTTTCAGGATGTACAAATGACCTGTTCTAACCAGGTTGGGGAAAAACTGGAGAAAGAAGGTTATGAGCAGCAAGCGGATGTGCATCCCGTCGACATCGGCATCGGTGGCTATTACCACATACTTGTACCTCAGGGTATCCAAGCCCTCTTCAATATCGAGGGCAGACTGCAACAGGTTGAACTCCTCGTTTTCGTAAACAATTTTTTTCGTAAGCCCATAGCAGTTCAAGGGTTTTCCCTTGAGACTGAAAACTGCCTGGATGTTCACATCCCTCGACTTGGTAATGGAGCCGCTGGCCGAGTCTCCCTCGGTAATAAAAAGAGTGGTTTCGTCTTTTCGCTCGTCGCTCGAATTGTAATGGATCCGGCAATCGCGGAGTTTTTTGTTGTGCAGGCTGGCTTTTTTGGCCCGATCTCTGGCCAGCTTCTGAATGCCCGAAATGGCCTTGCGCTCTTTTTCCGAATCCTGGATTTTCCGGAGCAAAATATTCGCTGTCTCAGAATTCTTATGAAGATAATCGTCGAGTTTTGAAGCAATAAAATTCATGATATAGTTCCGTACCGAAGGTCCTTCGGGGCCCATATCCTTCGATCCGAGCTTTGTTTTGGTCTGGGATTCGAAAACAGGCTCCTCAACCTTGATGCTCACAGCAGCAATAATAGAGGCGCGAATGTCGGCAGGATCGAAATCCTTCTTGTAGAAATCGCGGATGGTTTTCACCAGGGCTTCGCGGAAAGCCAGCAGATGGGTTCCGCCCTGGGTGGTATGCTGACCGTTTACAAAGCTGTAGTATTCTTCGCCATATTGCTCGCCATGGGTCAAAGCAACTTCAATATCGCCATTTTGTATGTGGATTATCGGGTACAGGCCTTCTCCCCCCATGTTTTCGGTAAGCAGATCGAAGAGTCCGTTTTTCGAGACGAACTTGTTTCCATTGTAGGAGATTACCAGGCCGGCATTGAGGTACACGTAGTTCTTAATCATGGTCTCGATGTACTCATCGATAAAGCGAAATCCGCCGAACATTTCCTCATCCGGCATAAATGACACAATGGTGCCGTTTTTTAAGGAGGTGTCCGATTCAGGCGAATCGGTAATAAGTTCTCCCTTGTTAAACTCTGCTGATTTTACGCGGCCTTCCCGAATGGCCTGGATTAAAAACCTCGACGAAAGCGCGTTAACGGCTTTCACACCCACTCCGTTCAAACCTACCGATTTTTTGAAAACCCGGGAATCGTATTTTGCCCCGGTATTCATCCTTGACACAACCTCTACCAATTTTCCAAGCGGAACACCGCGGCCAAAGTCGCGTATTGTCACCTGCCGGTCTTCAATAGTAATGTCGATGGCCTTACCAAAACCCATCATGTACTCATCCACAGCATTGTCAAGAACTTCCTTGATGAGAATATAAACGCCATCATCGGGCGACGAACCATCTCCCAATTTACCAATATACATTCCGGGACGCTTGCGGATATGCTCTTTCCAGTCCAGTGTCCTAATGCTATCTTCCGAATAATTCCCAGTCATAACCCACGATATTTGCGCAAATATACTCAAAAGCAGACGGCTTCCTTAATTTGTTTTTCAACAAAGAAATTAACATCCTGAACCGTAGTTTTATAGCTATTAAAGGGATTTGGAAAAAACAGCTTTCACTTTCATTGTGGTGTCGGCATGGGGATTGTAGAGCCGATGGGAGTCAAACTGCCACTCCCATTCATTTGTTGTGTCTCCATGGGGAAAATCCGTGAAAACAAGCTCCTTTTCTTCAATCACATTTCCCTGGCTGTTGATAAGTATTTCCCGGTAATCGGTCATCAGAATAAAGGAGTGCTCTCGAATCATGTTGATGTGCGACTCCTGAATCATCTTCCTGAAATTCAGGACAGAACCCTCATCATATCTGCCGTGCAGACGAATGTAGTCAACCAGCAGAATATCCAACTGGTTAAGGATATTGAGCGAAATCACAAGTTTATCTTTTTCAGGCATGATGCGAGGCGGAAGCACATCCCCCGGAATAAAGAAATTCTGCTTGCTCGTTCGCACCTGACTGTATACCGAACGTATGAATCCCCCGGTAATATCGGCTGCAATACACTCAACGTTTGCCAGACTCTTGGCTTTTTTTAGCACCGGTGGAGGGAAGTACACGTCAACCAAGGTAATTTTTTCAACATGCTGCAAAGCGGTTTCTATCGGAAAATCGAGCAGCCATCCGCTTCCCAGAACCACAATGTGGCGGAAACTGTTTTTCTCCAGGACATCATTGATAAAACTCCCGGCTTGGTCTACATGGCTTTTCCATCCGTCTTCGCGCATGAAACGGCGAAGTATTCCCTTTTGATCGGAGATGTAGTTCATTCTCCTCAGGATTTTCTTTTCGGGAGCGGGACAGAGCATATTGCTATACCTTAGCTCTTATTTCGTTCAGGGCTGTAGCGATAATCCCATGCACTTTTTCGGCAAGCTGCGCGGGAGTCATGTCTTTGAAACTCTCGTAAGGCAGAGGATCCAGAACTTTCAGAATCATATCCTGGCGACCCGTAAGCACCCAGCCCGATTTTGGAATGGCTTTGGATGTGCCATCGAGCACCAAAGGCTGAATTTCGGTCTTTGTTTGAAGGGCAAGCCGGAAGGCCCCTTCCTTGAATTTCCCGATGTTGCCGTTTTTTGAACGGGTTCCTTCGGCGAATATCAAGAGGGAATTGCCTTGTGAGAGCGTTTTTACAGCCTGTGCCTCGAATTTATGCCAGGCGTCAGCAGCTCCCCGGTATATCCTGATGGCGCGGTTAAGATGCAGTGTCCATCCTACCAGGGGAATCTTGAAATTTTCGACTTTCGAGGTCCAGCGGAAATGCTTAAAGAGGCTGTTCATTACCAAAATATCGGCAAGGCTCTGGTGGTTTACTACAAGGATCTGCAGTTTCCGGTCGTTGATTTTATCCCGTCCAATAATTTTAAGCCTCCATAACGGAATCACCCAAATATACTGGGCTCCCCAGAAACAGGAGAACTTCGAAAGTATCCGGAGGTTGGGGTCAGGGATAAATGTCAGAACCAGAATCAGTATGGCCAGGGGAGTTAAAATCAAAGATGAAATAACAAAGTAAATCCAAAGGAGCACAGAGAGCAGGACTAATAAAAATTTCTTCACGGTTTTTTCAATTTGTTTTGGTAAAAATAAGAATATGGTTTTGGTTTGCTATAGTTGAGAGGTAAAAGAATAACTTTTATTTTAATCGTTTCGCCATTTTTCTTTTAACTTGTTTAAATTAGCAGAATCTTACTTAATTCGTTTAACCCTATGCTTTGCATCAAAGACCTTCACACCGACCCGTATTTTAACCTGGCAGCCGACGAATATGTGATGAAAAATTTCAAAGAAGACTGTTTTATGCTTTGGAGGAATGATCCATCGATAATTGTTGGGAAGCATCAAAACACTCTGGCCGAAATAAATATCGATTATGTGCGGGAAAACGACATCAAAGTGGTTCGACGGATATCCGGTGGGGGCGCTGTTTTTCACGATCTGGGGAATCTCAATTTTACCTTTATCCGCAACAGCGAAGAAGGCTCACAGGTCGATTTCCGGAAGTTCACCCGACCGATCCTCGATGTTTTGCAGACCATGGGCATGAATGCCAAGTTTGAAGGACGAAACGACCTTACCATCGACGGAAAGAAATTTTCAGGAAATGCAGAGCATGTTTGGAAAAACCGCACCCTTCACCATGGCACCTTACTTTTTTCGGCTGTTATGACGGACTTATCTGCGGCGTTAAAAGTAAATCCCCTGAAATTTACCGACAAAGCAGTAAAATCGGTTCGCTCAAGGGTAACCAACATCAGCGAGC
>JAIFNN010000206.1 GCA_020047715.1 Bacteroidota bacterium
GAAACCATGACCTTCATTGTCCTTGACCATATATTCCACTTCAACTCCCCTGTTTTTTAGAGCCTCCACCATTTGATTGCTCTCATTTATGTTAACTCTTGGGTCGTTAGCTCCCTGAGCCACAAACAGCGGGGTTTTGATTTTGTCGACATGAAACACAGGAGAGACTTCGCGCATCATCAGGCTGTCGGTTGAGGGGTTCCCAACCATTTCGTGAAGCATTTCCAGATAGGTTACCCAATAGGGGGGGATTGTGTTCATAAAAGTGAAGAGATTTGAAACACCAACATAATCAACAGCTGCGGCATAGAGATCCGGAGTTAAGGTTACGCCTGCAAGTGTTGCGTATCCGCCATAGCTGGCGCCGTATATGGCGATTTTGGATTTGTCGGCTATACCTTTTTCGATAAGCCAGTTAACCCCATCGGTAATGTCGTCTTGCATAGCTTTGCCCCATTGTTTAAACGATGCCTCCCAGAAGCTCCTTCCATAACCTGTTGATCCCCTGAAATTCATCTGGAACACTGCAAAACCCTTATTGGCAAGGAACTGGACTTCGGGATTATATCCCCATTCGTCACGTGCCCAGGGACCTCCGTGGGGGTTTATAACCACCGGCAGGTTTTTGGCGTTTTCCATGTTGTAGCCTTTAGGGAGTGTAAGGTAAGCGTTGATGGTTAATCCGTCGCGGCTCGTGTACTGCACCGGCAACTGGCTGGCCATTTCGTTTTCGTCGAGCCAGGGGCTGACATCCACAATTTTGTTTATAACTTGGGTTTTGGTGTCGTACAGGTAATATGCGCCTAAAGACTTATCGCTATAGGAACGGATAATCAACAAATCCTCAGCTTTGTTACGGGAAGAGATTTCGAATGACAAATCGCCAAGTTCATTTTTGAGGAGGGCAAATGTTTTCTCCAACTCCTGATCGAAGAAATAGCGCTCTCTTTTCCAAGAGGTATAGCGAGCAGTTGTAAGAATCTTTTTAACCCGGGAGTAATAAAGGCCGTCGACATCATAATCGGGATTTTCATACAAAACCCTGATTTCCTTGCCTTCGCGGGGATCGAACTCGACGATGGCGGCTTTATCGCGCCCAAGGTTGGAGGAGGCATATATGTTTTGATTGTCGAAGGTGAAAAAATGAGGCGACATGGTTTCCTTGAAGCTGGTTGTAAGGACGGTTTTAAATGGGTCTTTCTCCGTTTCCCGGAAGAGCACCGAAGCATTTACCCCGTCTACAATCGCTACTGCCATTCGCAAGTTACCGTCATGGTCGGTAATCCATGTTTGGATATTGCCCGGATTCTCAGCCAGCATGGTCAGTTCACCGGTGTTGATGTTTAAGCGGTAAGGATCAAAGACCTGAGGATTGCGCTTATTCATTTCGATGATAATAAAGTCTTCAATTTCGGGCAGTGGGTCGATGACACTTGTTCTGACCTTGTCGAAATCAGTTAGTCCACTGGAATTGCTGCCGTCGATATTCACCCCGAAGAGTTTGAAATTTTCGTCACCGCCAGAATCTTTTAGATAAAGGATACGGTTGTTGTTTGCCCAAAAGTATCCGCTGATGTCGCGTATGGTGTCTTGGGTAAGTTGTATAAAAGAATCGCTACCTATTTCCTGCACAAAAATGTTCATTCTGCGCATGTAGGGAGCCAGATAGGCATAATACCTGCCGTCGGGCGAAAGCTGGTAGCTCGATTTTTCAGGGTTTTTGAAGAAATCCTCAACAGCATATTGTTTTGCCGGAAGGATAAGTTCTTTGCTTTTGCATGCGTTGATCGAAAGCAGAGTTGCCAGAATGGAAACAAGCATAAGGAAGGAAGCATTTTTTCTCATAAATATAATTTGTTAAATTTTTAAAGGAGAGAAATTTTGTAATTTGAGTTTTGATTTCAGAAATTTTGTAATCCTATTCAAAACTACAAAAACTTTATTGCAACTAAAAAAGGTTTTGATAGAGAAGAGTAAATTTGTATTTGGGATCAGAAAAGATTGGGAAATGTCAAAATGCAAAATGCAAATGGAAAATGTCAAAAATGAGGATGTGCGACACATTTTGCATTTTGATATTTGCACTTTGCATTTTGAATTATTTTTCACAACATTAAGAAACTGTTTGCACCGATTTAAGCGGTTTATAGATTTCGGTTGTCCTGATGCTTTTGTGCCCCATCAATTGTTGGATTGATCGAATGTCGGTTCCTCTTTCAACAAGTTGTGCAGCGAAGCTGTGTCGTAGAGTATTGGTGCTTATCTTTTTTAAGATTCCAGCCTTGGAAGCATACTTTTTTATCGCTTTCTGAATGCTTCTTTCCGAATACTTTGCCCCATGGTATCCTTCAAACAGGTAATTTCCGGGATGATAATAGTTCCGATAGATCACTATCTTTTCTATTAATTCATTCGTTAAGGGAATACTCCTTCCTTGATTCTCATTTCTCCCCCTTATGAAAACATGATTATTCAAATAATCCAAGTCCTCCGGTTTAACTGAAACTGCTTCGCCAACTGTAATACCGGTCAGAGTAATCATGCTGATCAGAACGTTGTGTTTTATATTTGGAATCACCTGGATGAGTCTGTCAACTTCCTGTCTGCTGAGAACTGATGGCTGGGATCTCAGCCTTTTGGGCCTGGGAATTTCTGTAATGCCGAAAGGCTTGTTATATAATGTTTTATAATATGCATTGATGGAATTTATAAGTTGATTTTGATACGAACGGGACAGGTTTTTCCCGATCGACATATCATCCACGTAATCCCGGATTTTTTCGCTGCTTACAGCATGACTTCCCTGAACCGTCGAGAGAAATCTCTTTACATTATAGGTATATTGTTTTATCGTTCGATTCTTATAATTTAATGATTTCAATGCGTTTATGAATTTCCCCATATCCCCCGGGCTTGGGACGGACTCTTTTTCAGGGCAAGAGGGACCCGCTGAATCGCTTACGACTTCGATGCGGTAGTTGGCTTTTTTCAGATAGGTGTTAAGCTGCTCATGAGCTCCGAGGGAGTTTTCCACTTTCCATGCTCTTGCAGGTTCTTCCAGTGCTTTTCCGCCAAGGTTTATAATCATGGATGCAAGTTCGCGGTCGTACAGAAAATTCAAAATTATCGAGTTGTCACGATTATTCTGACATACGCTTATCCTCTTTTCCAATGACTCTTCATTGACTTTTACCAGAGCCTCGGGATTACTGATGTCGTAAAATTTTATGTCGGAAGGAAAAATCCTGTTCAGATAGGATATATGATTTTGTATGTTGCAAAAATGCCAGGAATTCAGATGTTTGCTCCATCTGCTATCCGGAAGTTTTCTTACGAGCCTTATATAATAGGCATCCTCGGAATTGGTGATCAACTGAATTCTTATTTCATGATTGTAAAGGATCTTCTGTGTTTTAACGATACGCATGACGTTTTATTCATTAATGTCATGAGTATTGAAATCTAGTTGTTTGAATCCGGATATTTTTTGTTTTTTGTAAAAAAACTTTTCCACAGGCATGAATTTCAGGCAGTACAATTTATCTTTCGCTGTTCTGCGGATAGGATTGCTTTTGCAATACTGTTTAAAAAACCTAGATTTGATGTAAATTTTCTCCCATGTATACCATTATTGCCCTGGTTATTTCAATTACCCTGCAACTGATAGCCGCAATAGTTGCTATAAGCCTTACAAAAATCACACGTTACAACATTTCTTGGGTAATGATTTCCATTGCCTTGATATTTCTGGCAATACGGCGGATTATTGAACTGATTCCCTTTCTCTACAACAAATTTTATGAAGACATTCTGATTATTGATCAATGGATCGGCATCATCACCTCGGTACTTATAGCAGTAGGGATATTGCTGGTAAAGAAAATCTTCAATCAGATCAAGGAAGCTGACCGCATAAGGAAGCACTCGGAGAAAAGAATCCTGAACGCGATAATCAAAACAGAGGAAAGGGAGCGTCTTCGATTTGCCAAAGATCTTCACGATGGCCTGGGCCCGATAATGTCGACGATAAAAATGTCAGTATCCGCATTGTCGGCCAAAGATCTCGACACTCATGGAAAAGCTGTACTCGCAAACCTTATGGATGTTATAAATCAGGGAGTGGATGAAATCAAGGAGATTTCCAACAACCTCAGCCCACACATCCTGAATGATTTTGGATTATCCAGTGCAATCTCAGGTTTTATTAGCAAAATAAGTAAAACGGGTGCGCTAACCATACAGTTCACCACCAACTTAAAGGATGAGCGGTTCGGATCAACTGTGGAATGCGTGCTTTACCGTGCCGCATGCGAGCTGATAAACAACACACTCAAGCATGCAAAAGCTTCAAACGTAAACCTTGTGCTCAACCATGTGGATAATCTGTTATTGATGTCATATTCAGACGATGGTATTGGATTCGAATATGAGGACCTGCATTCCGAGACATCAGGAATGGGATACTGCAATATCCGAAGCCGGCTCGGTTCCAGCAACGGTCACATGGATATTGATACAGCTATTGGCAAAGGATTCAAGGCTAACATATACATAAAACTCAACTGAAAAATGGAAACCCTTAGTATTTGCATTGTCGATGATCACTCATTGTTCAGGAAGGGATTGAAACTCTTATTGTCAGCTTTTCCGCAAATAGCCGACATCAGGGAATTTTCAAACGGTAAGGAGTTTGTTGAGTCTCTTAACGGCTATAAGCCTGATATTGTGCTAATGGATATTGAAATGCCCGTTATGAACGGCATCGACGCAACCCGCATGGCGCTTAAAACACATCCTGATTTAAAGATCATAACCATTTCTCTGTTCGGGGAAGAGGAATACTATTATAAAATGATCGATTCGGGAGTAAAGGGATTTATTCTGAAAAATTCCGATATTGATGAAGTTATCAAGGCAATTACCAATGTTGCCCAGGGAAATAACTATTTCTCCCAGGAAATTCTTTATAATGTGGTCAGGAATATCAGGGATGTGAGAAAAGCCGAAGCTCTTCAATTTCATCTTTCCTTGCGCGAAAAGCAGATTTTGGAATTGATTTGTAAAGGCCTTTCCAATCAGGAAATTTCAATCGAACTTAGCATAAGTAAACGTACGGTTGATAAACACCGCTCAAATATACTTGGCAAAACAGAAACCAAAAACACGGCAAGTCTTGTTATGTTTGCGATTGAACATAAACTGGTTGAGCCCTAGATTCGAATCGTGCCGCAACTAGAGTAAGGGTTTCAATTCCGGTTTCAGCTTCCTTGCTTTTCCCGAAACAAGATTCGTATTTGTAAACTAAGCACAAATGCTTACTTTGGAATAAGCTCAAATACCAACAGTATTTCCACCTATTTTTTTTACATGTAAAGACTGTTTCTTTAGTGCTTTGCTGGGAGTAACTTTATGTTTTATTTCCAGACACATTGAAAAACTATTTTCAAAGACTAAAATTGGATATTCGCTTTGAGGAAGGTCTCCGGGCCTGCATCAACTGCGGTACCTGCACAGCTATTTGTCCTGCTGCCTCATTTTACGATTACGACCCGAAAAAAATCGCCACTCAGGTGCAGTCGGCCAATGATGAAATAATTGAGGCTTTGCTTAAGAGCGATACAATATGGTATTGTGGAGAGTGTATGTCGTGCAAAACCCGCTGTCCCAGAGGGAATACTCCCGGCTTGATTATCATGGCTTTAAGGCAGCTTTCCATTGAGACGGGCTTTTTTGTTGAATCGGAAAAAGGCAGACAGGTACTCGCGCTGAAAAGAATCCTTGGTGGGAGTATCCTCAGGAGTGGATACTGTGTTCATATATCTGCCATGGATCATGCTATGCATCCTGAACAAGGGCCTGTTTGGGGTTGGATCAGGGAAAACGCAAAGGATCTTTACAACAGGCTGGGAGGGAACTTCGAAGAGGAAGGGGCAGGGGCCATGCGGAAAATTGCCGATGAGGATTTAAAAGAACTTGAAAGGATTTTTGAAGTTACTCAGGCATTGAGCCGATTCGACACGATTGAAAAATTCTCGGCGGCTAAGGCCAAGTCCATGGGGTACAATCTTACCGAAAAAATCGACGATCCCTATTTCCGTATGGTATACACTGCAAACTCGGGGAAACATAAAAAAAGCCGGTTATGATAAGCGAAGGCAAAAAAACACTCTGGAATGATTACCAGAAAGAAATTGCTGATGATAAGTATTTCTATGCCCGGAGTTGCATAAGGCAAAACTTTTTCCCCGGTGCGGAAAAAACCTTTCTAAAAATACTTAAAGAGGAACTGAAAAAAGATGTTTACGATGATCCCCGTCACACAACATGCACAGGGATTGCCTATCATTCTGATGTGGTTTCGCTTGAAACAACCATGACCGTTGTTGCAAGGCAATTTGCACTTATGACCGAGCGAGGGTATAGCAATTTTGTGCCATCATGCATAACCTCCTTTGGGATATACACCGAAGTTCTGGAATTATGGGCGCATCATCCGGAAATTGAAGACAAAATCAGACATTTCCTTTTAAAAGCCACAGGTCGTGAGTTTAAGGTTCCTGAGAATCTGGCTCACTCAAGCGACATTATATACAAATACCGAAATGAGATAGCGGGGATGTCGAAATACCGGCTAATCAACAAAAACACTGGAGACCCGCTTAGGGTAGTAGAACATATTGGTTGTCATTACGCTCGTATGTTCCCTCACAAGGGTATTGGCGGAGCTGAGTACCCATGTGTTTTATCCGGACTGGCTGAAACTTTCGGGGGAGAAGTAATTGACTACCCGGAAAGAAGGGCCTGTTGCGGCTTTGGATTCCGGCAATACGTGGTCCAGGCCAATCGCGGATACAGTATCTCCTGCTCCAAAAGAAAATTCGAATCCATGGCTCCTTACAAACCGGATCTTATAATTACCAATTGCCCGGGCTGTCCTTATTTTCTCGATTCGTGGCAATATGTCATCGCCGAGATGGAAGGTAAGACTTATGGTGAAAAAGGCCAGGGTATTCCCGTTCTCACCTTTGAAGAACTTTCAGGACTGATGATGGGATACAATCCCTGGGATATAGGATTTCAGATGCACCAGATTTCTGTGGAGCCACTTCTTGACAAAATAGGAGTCAATTACGAACCGGAAAATAAATTTTGCGGCTCTCAGGGAAGATCAATCGGCAAACCAAAGATCCCTGAATCAATAAAATACTCTTGATGAGGTTTGGGCCATTTTCAAGGTTTGCCGGCACAAGACAAGGATTAGCCAACCCGATGGTTTTATATAAGAGCAGGATATGAGAGCATTAAAAAAGGAAGTTGTTATTATTGGTGGAGGACCCGCCGGACTTGAGGCTGCCGACAGTCTTAATAAGCTTGGGCATGCCGTAACAATTCTTGAAAAAGAGGGGAAACCCGGTGGAAAATTGTCGAATTGGCACAAGCTTTTCCCTGATAACGTTTCGGCAGACGGGATTCTGAAGCAGATGGTTCATAAAATTTCAGGGGATATTCAGTTGATAACAAATGTGAAAATCACCAAGATAAGCCGCGAAGGGACAAAACACAGTGTCTGGTTCAACGAAGGCAAATGCATTCAGGCCGAAGCTGTTCTGGTAGCTGTAGGCTTTGACTTGTTCAACGCAAGCTTAAAAGAGGAATACGGTTATGGGATTTATGATAATGTGATTACTTCAGCAGAGCTCGAATCCATGTTCACCGGCCAAAAAAGTCTTGCGACGGTTACTGGAAAAACGCCGGAACGCATAGCGTTTATTCATTGTGTCGGTTCCCGTGACGAGAAAGTCGGATTCAGGCATTGCTCGTCGATGTGTTGCGTTACGGGGGTTAAGCAGGCAATAGAAATAAAAAAAAGGCTCCCGGCCGCGGAAGTGATGATGTTTTATATGGATTTGAGAATGCATGGGCGTTTTTATGAGGATCTGTATCTGGAGGCTCAGGAAAAGCATCACATTCAGTTTATTCGCGGAAGGCTTTCCGAATCATCTGAAAACCCTGACGGCAGCCTGCTGTTGAAAGCGGATGACACACTGGCTGGAAGTCCAATAAAAGTAAAAGCAGATCTGATGGTATTGTTACTTGGATTTGTTCCAACCGACTTCCACAGGAAAATGGGAGAGGAGTTTGGAGTTGAGATTGGCTCGGATGGCTTCTTTTCTCCATGCGATGCGCATCTCGACACAAACTCGGTAAAAACCAACGGGATTTTTGTTGCGGGAGCCTGCACAGGCGCAAAAAGCCTGGAATACACGCTTGCCGATGCCCGTAGCGCCTCGCTGAAAATACATGAGTTTTTATTGCAAACGACATCTGCGAATATCCTAAATTAGAAGAGATGAATAGTTTCGGTTTCGAAATTCAAAAAGATAACACCATTGAATACGACAAAAATGACCTGTCGTTAGCTGCATTTGTTTTGAGGCATGAACCCAGCCTTTATAATTGTATTCAGTGCGGAAGTTGCTCAGGCACTTGTCCGGCCTCTGCAATAAGCTCTTACCAGTTTAGGAAAATGCAGCTGCTGATGCGGCGTGGAGAAACGAAACACCTCCGCGAAGATGTTGCCCATTGTATGCTTTGCGGCAAATGCATCCTTGTTTGTCCCAGGGGAGTTAATACGCGCAATGTGATCCGTCAGATCAGAATTGCATTAAACATGAACTGAAATGAAATTCAACCTGTTTGTTTTGCCTTTTACGATCGGACTGCTGGTCCTTTTTAGCATACTGACTGCCAAATATATCCGTTGGTTTTTAAGCCTAAGTACTGATCAGCGCGATGCTGTTATAAAAAACTTCTTTACATTAAAGACTCTTTCGGGACTTAGAGAGATTTTTTTAGAATCACTCCTTCATAGAAACATTTCAAGAAAAAACAGGTTGCTGGGTTATATGCATATGAGCCTGGCTTTTGGCTGGTTTTTGCTTATAATTGTCGGCCATTTTGAGTCGTACAGCTACTTTAAAACGGCTTTGGAACCACCCTATATCCCAATTTTCTTACGGTATTTTCAACAGGATTCTTTAGCCGATCCCCTCCAGGTTATCTATTGGTTTGTAATGGACCTGATCTTATTGTTTGTGCTCAGCGGGGTAGCGCTCGCATGGTACAAGAGACATAACCGAAAACATTTCGGTATGAAAAAAACAACCCGGCATCTTCCCGCTGACCGGATAGCCCTCTCTGTATTATGGTTCATTTTCCCACTGCGCTTATTGGCCGAAAGTATTACTTCCGCTATTTATGGAGGGGGGAGTTTCCTGACGTCAGGACTCGGATCGCTGCTTGAAAATAATATTGCATCGGACCTTAGCTTTATTGCGAGTTGGTGGGCTTATTCGATTAGTCTCGGCTTATTTTTTGTTTTCCTCCCTTTTTCAAGGTACATGCATATTCCCACCGAGCTTGTTCTCATTATGCTACGCAATTGGGGCGCAACAAAATACACTGGCAAAATTGACGGGATTACTCAATTTGAAGTGCACTCATGCTCATCCTGTGGTATTTGTCTTGACTCATGTCAGCTGTTGGAGCTGGGACATGCAAATATCCAGTCGCCTTATCTGTTTAGGAATTTCAGGGGGAACAAGCTATCGGACACGGTAGTTCAAAATTGTCTTATGTGCGGAAGGTGCGAAACGACTTGTGTTGTTGGCATAAAAACAAATTCGGTGCGTCGGGCAATTCGCCAAAATTCAGATGTTGAGGTTAACCACGACTACCTCAGACATGTGGACACATCATTTAACTCGAGCCCTGATGTATTATATTTTGCCGGGTGCATGACGCATTTGACTCCCGGGATAAAAAAATCAATGCAGGCAATTTTCAAGGCCGCAAAAATCAATTACGCCCTGGTTGATGAAGATCAGAATATTTGCTGTGGCAGGCCAATGATGTTATCGGGGTTGGCAGAGCAGTCATTAGCAATGGTAAATAAGAACAAGGAACTTTTTGAAAACTCGGGAGCTCAAACCCTGGTGACTTCTTGTCCCATCTGTTACAAGGTTTTCAGGGACGAGTACAATCTGAATATTGAAGTGTTGCACCATACCCAGTATATCGACAGGCTGATGAAAGAGGGTAAGCTTGCATTAGCCAAATCAGAAGAACAGGTTGTTTATCATGATCCCTGCGAGTTAGGAAGGAATTCCGGGGTTTATGACGAACCAAGAAGAGTTATAGCGGCCTTGGCTAATCTCAGCGAATCTCCCGCGAACAGAGAGAAAGCATGGTGTTGTGGAGGAAGTATAGCCAATGCAATGCTCACATCCCTGGAGAAAAAAGAACTGGCTATTTCCGCGCTTGGGAAAATCGTTCCGAAAAATACAATGACACTCGTAACAGCTTGTCCCCTGTGCAAAAAAACGTTTGCTTCGACGGGCAAACATATTAACATAGTAGATATTGCGGAACTTGTTGCTGTAAATCTTTCAGCTGGCAAGGACAAACGAAGAATTTGGATGTTTGAAAAGATCGAGAGCGCTTCAATCTGAAACCCAGAGGAATCAAAGTTGATCTACCCCTTGACTGATATCTCCTTAAGTGCATCCATACCAGGAATAGTGATTCTCCGCCCGCTAATCTTAATTATCCCGTCTTTCTCCAGTTCCTTCAAAATCCTGATGGCGCTGTCTTTCGACAATGCGGTCATATCTGCCAGATCCTGACGGCTGATTGTTAAATCGAACTCGTGACTTTTATATATTTTTTCCGACAGGTAGATAAGGGCGTCGGCGATCTTCCCGTGCATCTGTTTTTGGGTAAGACTGATTAATTTATCGTAAAGAAAAGATTGTTTTTTGTTAAGGTATTCGAGGAACTTAGCTGTAAATGCTGTATTTGAGTTGATGACTTTCTTGAAATTCTCCACATTTATAAAACAAACGCTGCTATGCTCGAGAGCTGTAATGGAAAAATGATAACGCTGATCGGTGAAAATCCCGGGTCCGGCAATAATCGCGTTGGTCCCGGTTATGTCCAATAACAAATTCCGGTCGTTGATGCCCTCAATGTAAACTTTGGCCAGCCCTGAGGTGAGATTTACAATGTGTGTGAGGTTGGTGCCCTGCTTGGCGATGTTCTCACCCGGTTTGAACTGTACCTCGAAACGGTCCTCATTGAGAATAAGGATTTCCTCCGGGCTTAACAATTTAAATAAATCTGACTTCCGGTTACAATCTTCGCAGCTAATACAGTAAACGGATTTTTTATAAATAGTCATTTTATTTTTATTTTGTAAATCTGATTTTTATCTTGTGCCAAAGATAATTTATTTGTCGAATTATGTATTTTTATTTATCGCTAAAAAACAGTTAAAAAAAAGAGGGATATCGATTGTTATGACCTTAAATATCGACAAGCATGAAAGTTTATTTTATTTAATATTGCGCTTCTGAACTTCAATTAAGATTAACTTTGTTTATTAATTATAACTACCCGATATGAACAGACTAAATAAATTTTTCAAACTCAAAAGGAATTACCTCATCGTGGTTGCCTTGCTGGGGATTTCGGTTATTGCCTGCGAGAAATATACTATTGAGGGTCCGGAGAAAATGGAGAATGTGAGCTTTGCGACCAATATTGTTCCCATTTTCACCAAGAACTGCATTAGTTGTCATACCACCGGCAAAACAGCTCCCAATTTCGAAGCCGAATTTGCTTTCGCGTCTATCACAACCCGCAAATTGGTTAACCTTACCACTCCGGAATCAAGCAAACTTTATGATAAACTGATATCATCAACATTTCACCAGCCTTTTGCAAATGCCACAGAAGAATTAACAATTCTGACCTGGATCGAAGAGGGTGCGAAAAACAATTAATGAAAAACAACTATAACTAAAATTTTTTGGTATGAAGAACTTATTCTTTTTAATGCTGCTTATTTTTGTGGCTTTACCCACATTTGCTCAGGAACAGGAAGTTACTGAAGATCTGCCGGTTGATGCAACTTTTGACGCTTCTGTCCTAATCGACAATCAAACGGTTAATGGCCCTTATAAAGGCGGAATTGAGTTTAACATTCTCCATCGATTCGGAACTGTGAAGAATGGTATCACTGATATTTATGGAATTTATGCTCCTTCGAATATTCGCCTGGGATTGAATTATGGCATAAGCGATAAGATTATGGTGGGTGCAGGTTCAACCAAGGACTACAAACTTCAGGATTTTCAATGGAAATATGCCGTTCTGCAACAAACCCAATCGGGAAAAATGCCTGTTTCTCTTAGCTATTATGGAAATGCGGTTCTCGATGCCCGGGCGAAAGATGCCTTTGGACCGGAAGACCAATATCGTGGTATTCATCGTTTTTCTTATTTTTCTCAACTTATCGTTGCCCGCAAATTCAACGATAAATTCTCATTCCAGGTTGCTCCGGGTTTTGTATATTACAATGCCGTTGAGGAAGGGCTGAAAAACGCGAATTTCACGATTCATGCCGGGGGGCGCGCTAAAGTTATTGGCTACAGTTCAATTATTTTCGAATACGATCAGCTGCTCACACAGCAAGATACAGAGGAGCAGCCCAAACCGAATTTGTCGATCGGTTATGAAATAGTAACCGGAACCCATGCCTTTCAGGTTTTTGCAGCAAATTATTCGGGAATCATTAATCAAAGGAACTATCTGTATAATTCCAATGACTTTGCTTCAGGAGAGTTTCTGTTCGGATTTAATATTACAGTTCGCTTCTAAGTTTTACCGGATAATATACCTTCTCCATGACACATAAGAATTATAGGGCTTCTTCTTTGTTGCTTGCGTTTTTGATCCTTACCATTTCTTTAACTGTCATAGCTCAGGAAGACGAAAAAAGCTCAGTCCAAAGCCTAAAGTACAATCCGGAGGATTTTCCCTCTTTTGAGGATAACGAATTTTGTCTGCGCTGCCACTCTTCGGGGTATTTCGTTCTCTCCGACACGGTTTCAGGGCTTTCGAAGAGGCAGGCCATGTGCGATAATTATAATATTTCCAAAGACAATTATTACATGTCGGTTCATGGATCCTTCAGTTGCACCGACTGCCATTCCTCGGAATATCAGAATTTTCCACACGCCACAGCCCTGCGATTTGAGCCGGCTTTTGCCTGCCTCGATTGTCATGGTGGCGACGAGAACTTCGCCCAGTATCATTTTGAGGAAATCGATGCTGAATATGCCAACAGCGTGCACGCACAAATTGAAAACGGCGAATTTAATTGTTGGAAGTGCCATAACCCTCATTCATACGTTCCTTTGGCAAGACGCGATACTCTCTCTACCGACTTTGTGGTGAGCTCAAATCAGATGTGTCTGACTTGCCATGGAAATTTTGAGAAGTTTCAGCTTTTATCGGATAAGGAATTAACCGGGATTGTTGAAAAGCACGACTGGCTGCCTAACGAGGCCCTTCATTTCAAATCGGTTCGTTGCATCGAGTGCCATTCAGCTCAAAACCTTGATATTCTTGTTTCGCATAACATCCTTCCGTCCGATAGTGCTATTTCCGACTGTGTTAAGTGCCACTCGAAAAACTCCGTGCTTATGGGGTCGCTTTACAAATTCAGGGTTATTGAAAGCCGGAAATCAAGTGGGTTTGTGAATGCTGCTATTATCGACAACAATTCGTATGTGATTGGCGCAAACCGAAGTGAGATAATGAATCTGGCTAGTTTGTTGATATTCGGACTCACACTTTTTGCAATGACTATTCATACTCTTTTCAGGATAAAAAAATCGAAAAAACAATAAAATGACTGAGCAAATATATTTTTATCCGGTCTGGATTCGTCTTTGGCATGCAGTTAATGCTGTACTCTGCATTCTACTTATACTTACAGGGCTTAGCATGCAGTATTCCGATCCCGATTTTGTATTAATAAATTTTGGTCTGGCTGTTTCAATGCATAATTTCTCGGGTATTGCGCTGACAATCTCATACTTTTTGTTCTTTTTCGGAAATATGTTTACCGCTAATGGTAAGTTTTACCGGCTAAAAGTAGAAGGTTTGTCTATTCGCCTTTGGAAACAGTTGCGATATTATGCTTACGGATATTTTGTTAATGAGGAGTCGCCGTTTCCCGTTAGTCCTCAAAACAAATTCAATCCCTTGCAGCAAATTTCATATCTCCTGGCTTTGTATCTTGCTCTTCCTCTCTTGTTTGTTACAGGATGGGCTTTGTTGTTTCCGGAATTTATCATTAATAAATTGCTGGGTTTTAGCGGGATATTCCTAACCGCCCAGCTTCATATTGTGATGGGTTTCTTTATCTCACTTTTCCTGATCATACATTTGTATGTGAGTACGATGGGGGCAAGTCCGCTGAGCAACTTTAAAAGTATCGTCACGGGATGGCAGAAGCTGCACTAGAGTTTTTGTCCTGATGAGCACTATTCCCGATAGCTTCCAACTTTTGGTTAAAGGTTTTTGATTCGGATTCATTGAACTTTTAAACTCTTTTCATGACTTCCCATTTGCATATTGTCTCATCTTTTTTGCCTGTTTATTTCGGGGGATTTGCTTTCGCGCTGCTTACAGCCGGTAGGATTTTTAGGAACATCCGGTTGAAGAAAGTCTCGTATTGGCTGTTTTTTCTAACCACTTTGGTTACTACATTCACCTGCGGTTTCGGGGGAGCCTCCATACGGAAGGCTGAAGCTGCACCGGGCGTTGATCCCTTCGTGCTTAAAACCCACGCGTGGACTGCTATGATCGTTTTTCTGCTTAGCGTTGCTATGTTCTACTTCTCCTATAAGGCAAACCGTGATGGTGAGCGGAAACTGAATTATGACAAGAAACTGCAGATTGTTTCCCTCGCTTTTCTGATTGTTTTCGTGTTGACTACTTTGATTGCTTTTCGGATTAAGTAAAGCCTTCTGAATATTAAGAGCTGCCAGATTTTGAAGTAACAGACTTTGTGCCTGTGAGAGTCCCGTCTGAACCAAGAGCCAGTTCCTTAGGGACGGCCAGATATTGTATCAACGGACTTCAGTCCTTTGACTTAATGCCAAATCGCAGAAAGAGTCCCATCGGGAGGGAGCATAATGCAAGTATGTGCACTTGTTCTTTGCCAAAGATATGGCCCCTTAGCCTGCCCCTGTAATATCTGCAACGAAGATGGACGGAAGTCAATTCGTGCAAAATAAGTAGAATCTGGGGCTCTGCTTGAAATCCGTCCTCCCCCCCAAAAAAAAATCCGGGAATTTCCTTTTTTTGTAAGGAAATTCCCGGAGTTTTTTAATAAGTCTTTATCTTCTATAATCCCAATTCCCAGAAATCAACTGAGTTTTTCAGAAGAGCTTTCACATATGAAGGATTGTGAACACCTAAACTTCTGTCTTCCGAAATAAGATTGTAATTCAAAAGAGTTCCTGCCTGATCAGCAGTAAGATTCAGTGGGGCAGCTGTTGTAGCTTTCCAAAGACCTGTACTTGCGTTAAGGTAGCCTTTGTCAATCAGGATAGTCTTTAGTTGTTCCAAAAGTTCAGCCACTTCGGTTTGTGAACCGTCAATGTCAAAACTGGTAGCTTCTGCGTGGCAAGCTACGCAAGATGCAAGGTTTTCACCTTCTTCTTCGCTTTCCATGTTAAAACTATGTCCACCTGCCAATGAGCCTATAGCCTTCGACATGTGGCAGCTAACACAACCGCCTGCTTTATGCGCGTGGTTCCCGGTAGGATAGTCTGTTGCACCAGCGACTTTGTAACCAACCAATCCTGCCAAAACAGCTGATTGTGGTCCGTGATGCACTCCCCAGCGGCTTGAAGTAATTGCAATGTCGGCTCCTGCTAACACAGGCATCGGACTTACGATTCTTGCCTGGTGGCACTGTACGCAAGTGTTGCTTGTTCCCAAATCGAGTGTTGTTCCGCCAAGCCAAAGAGTAACAGGTTCGCTTCCTCTCAGTGCAAAATCGGTGCTGTCATATTTTTCGTGAATCATATGGCAGGTTCTGCAATTTACAGCAGCAGGATTCTCTATTTCAGCAGCAGTAACCTGGGCACCGTTGGCAATTCTTTCGATAAATCCTTGTGAAGTGTGACAAGGAGCGCATGAAGTACGAGTCTCAAAAGATGTGTAACCGGTTTGGTGCTTTGAATGTGCCGCCTGACTAATTTTTGCCACGAGGTCGGATCCGCTGTTATGACATTGGGTGCAATTTTCGTTAGCATCAACGCCATCAACCCCAGCTATTCCCTGAGGTCCTTCGCAACCTGTGAATAGGCTCATAAGCATTGCTGAACTTAAGGTCAGGATAGCCAGAGCGTTAATTACAGAATGTTTTTTCATAAAAATATATTGTTTAGAGTTTGCATTTAAATATTTGTGCAAAGTACTGACAAAATGAATGCGAAGTCAATACCGTAAGGCGATATATTAAAACTATGTGAAAGGTTTATACTTGAATGGGGAGTGGTGTAAACTGTCTTTAATAACGATATATTCCAATGTGTGACCCGATATTTGTCAATTTATTTCTATGTTGTTCGACAAAACAGAAAAGCATTCTGTTAGCTTCTTTATTTGAATGCAAATTTGTTTTGTGGGTTAAGGTTATACCATATCCGTCTTTCATTTGAGGCAAAATAATTGATTACAGGAATCATTAGATGAATTTTCAATAAAAACAGGGCGTCATTGTTTAATTTTGTTTTTCCCATGCTGCACTTGCTATTTGAGGAACAGTGACTCTTTTTCACTTTACGTTTAAAAACCCAAAAGAATAATTCGAACTTGTTAAGTTTTTAAACCTATATTGTATTAATTTTATCATCGCTAAATTGATTTTGATCAAAAAAAAGTGAAAACATCAATCGAATGCCGACCTCTAACTAAACTTGTGCTGCCAGCTATAAACACATGATTTATTCAATCTGTTGAATCCTGCTGAAATGAAAGAGCAATCCGAACCAATAAACAAAGCTAACGCTTATAGCGAGCTGCAAAAAGCAAAAGTTCAGGTTTCAAATCCTGCTGCTTTTCCTATTGCAGGGATTGGAGCTTCTGCCGGGGGGTTGGAAGCTCTGGAACAGTTTTTTGTGAATATGCCAGTAAGCACCGGAATGGCTTTTGTTGTTATTCAGCATCTTGATCCCAACCACAAGGGCATTATGTGCGAGTTGCTGCAACGATTTACTGCAATGACTGTTCATACGGTTACCGACCGCATGAAGTTGAAGCCGAACTCTGTATATGTTATTCCCCCGAATAAAAGCATGTCGGTATTGAATGGAGTGTTGCATTTGTTTTCACCCGTTGAATCACGCGGATTAAGGCTGCCCGTGGATTTCTTTTTCCGGTCCCTCGCCGAGGATCAAAAACATAACAGCATTGGGATTGTGCTTTCCGGGATGGGGTCCGATGGAAGCGTCGGACTGAAGGCAATTAAGGAGAAAGGCGGAATTGCCGCGGTGCAGGATCCCGACACGGCCAAGTATGATAGCATGCCCCGGAGTGCGATTGAGTCGGTTTTGGTTGATATTGTTGCCGCTGCAAATCAACTCCCCGCAAAACTTCTTGCCATTGCTTTCCGAACCCGCACAACTTCTTCCCAAATAGAGCTTGCAAAAGATTCAAGTTCTTTGGAAAAAATCATTATTCTATTGCGGGCACAGACCGGTAACGACTTTTCACAGTACAAAAAGAGTACTGTTTATCGGCGAATCGAACGAAGAATGGACATTCATCAGATCAGTAAAATTTCGACGTATGTGCGCTACTTGCAGGAAAATCCTGCAGAGATTGATATATTGTTCAAGGAGCTTTTGATTGGTGTAACAGGTTTTTTCCGTGACAGCCTTATATGGGAACATTTGAAAGATGTTGTATTGCCGAATTATTTTGACGGTTTGCCAAAGCAATATGTTGTTCGTGCATGGGTTCCCGCCTGTTCCACCGGAGAAGAAGCTTTTACTCTTGCTGTAATCTTCAGGGAAGCTCTTGAGAAATGTTCTAAAGACAAGAATTTGTCTTTTCAGATTTTCGCAACCGATTTGGACAGCAGTGCAATCGACAGAGCCAGGAAGGCTGTGTACCCGCCAAATATAGAATCGGATGTGTCGCCGAATAGATTGTCACGGTTTTTCGTGAAAACAGATGAGAACCAATACCGGGTAAATTCCGAGATTCGCGAGATGGTGGTTTTTGCGACTCAAAATGTTATCAAGGATCCGCCTTTCACAAAATTGGATGTCCTTTCCTGTCGAAACCTCCTGATATACATCGATAGCGCGTTGCAGAAAAATCTTCTCGCCTTGTTTCATTATAGCATAATTCAAAATGGAATACTGCTGCTTGGCAGTGCTGAAACAAACAGCTCGAACTCTGATTTGTTTTCAGTAATTGACTCCAAGCTTAAAATCTATCAACGCACCGGTGCAGGCAAGCCAGAGGAACTTTTTGATTTCCCGGGCTCTGCAACCCACCCCAAACAAGAAATAATTGAACAACCGACCTCCATGACAATTCCCGAGAACGTCCAAAATCTTACCGACAGCCTGCTCTTGCAGCAGTTTGCCCCGGCAAGCGTGCTTGTTACCGCACAGGGAGATATACTTTATATTACCGGAAGCACCGGGAAATTTCTTGAGCCTGCTGCGGGCAAGGCAAACATGAACATTTTTGCGATGGCGCGCGAGGGTTTGAGAAATGAATTAAGCATAGCTTTCCGAAAAGCCATTCAGAACTACGAGAAAATTGTCGTGCGAAATGTCAGAGTTGGAAGCAATGGCGTTAACCAGCTAGTGGATGTAAGCCTTCAGAAAATTGTGAAGCCTCTGCAATTGAAAGACAAAATTCTTATTGTTTTCGAAGAGGTTCCCGCAGCAGGGCAGGCATTGCCCAAATCAAAAACAGGTAAATCCCACAAATCGAACTTTGAACAGGAACTCCAGCGTGTAAACGAGGAATTGCAAAGCACCCGCGAAGAGATGCAGACTTCACAGGAGGAACTTAAATCCACAAACGAGGAACTTAAATCCACAAACGAGGAACTCCAGTCAACAAACGAGGAACTCCAATCCACAAACGAGGAGCTTACCACCTCCAAAGAGGAAATGCAAAGTCTTAATGAGGAGTTGCATACCGTTAATGCCGAGCTTCAGAGCAAGGTCGAAGACATCTCTATCGTGAACAACGACATGAAGAACCTTCTGAACAGCATTGAAATCGCCACCCTTTTTCTCGATCGTGAGATGAAAATTCGCCAGTTCACAGTACCTGCCACAAAAATTTTCAAATTGATTCGGAGCGATGTTGGAAGGCTTTTCACCGATCAGGCTAACGATCTGGATTACCCGGAATTGTACAATGACGCCAAAGAGGTGTTGCGCACTTTGATTTTTATTGAAAAGCCTATCTCCACTTTCGACGGCCGATGGTACAATATCCGCATTATGCCTTATCGTACTCTCGAGGATAAAATTGATGGGGTGGTTATAACCTTTGTAGATATTACAAAAGCCAAACAACTTGAGAAAGCCCTGAAAGAGACTATGATTACGCTTCGTTCCTTTATACAGGCAGTGCCAAGTATCATCCTTGGGTTGTCGTCTGATGGTTCAATTATTGAATATAACTCTGAGGCTGAAAAGCTTTTTGGCCCCAAACATGAAGATGTTATCAACAGAAATTTTGTTCATTTGTTTATTCCGGAATCCTCTCGTAAAACCGTTTCTTCAGATATAAAAAAGCTCATCTCTGGCACATTCCCTAACCGCTTTGAGTGCCCCGTCAAGGTTATGGACGGAACCGAAGTGAGAATTGAGTGGTCGGCAAACAAGTTGTTGGATGAATACGGTCAGTTAATAGGTGCAGTTGCAATAGGTGTAAATATTTCCAAAGCATGAAAAAGCGAAAGCGGAATTTGTCAGAAATCGAGTCTCTTCGTCAAAAAGCCGAGGCGAAGAGGGCAGGAATGCCGCCCTTGAGGTTTGCTGCTGTTACCGAAGCCGATACCTTGAAGCTCCTTCATGAGCTTGAAGTTCACCAGATCGAGCTTGAAATGCAGCATGACGAGTTGCAAATTGCCAGGGAGAAAGCCATTCTTGCAACCGAAAAATATTCGGCCCTGTACGATTTTGCCTTTACCGGATACTTCAAGCTGAATCCCAATGGTGAAATCTTCTCAGTGAACTTCAGTGGTGCCAATCTGTTGGGAAAAGACCGATCGGCGCTTGTGAACAGAGATTTCAGGAGTTTTGTTTCACCCGATACACGAGCGGAGTTTGATGTTTTTATTGGCCGGGTTTTCAAATCCCACAACAAGGAAACCTGTGAAGTAAAACTTGTATTGAAAGACGATCATTCCGTTTTTGTGCATATTGAGGGAATTGTTACCAGGGAAGACCCGGTTTGCCTTATTACCTTAGTGGATATATCCCAAAGGAAGCATTCCGAGGAAATGCTTTCCCAAAAAGTTTGCGAACTCGAGCAATTCAACAATCTTGTGGAAAATGCTCCTGACGCTTTTTTTTACGGGGATATCAACGGGAATTTCATTAGGGTTAACCGAAAAGCAATTGAACTTACTGGTTACTCGAGGGAGGAACTTCTTTCGATGAATATGAGCGATCTTTTTTCAAATGAAGAGATCACCGAGAAACCGCTCAGATATGATCTTCTAAAACAAAATGTTTCAATTAAGAATGAAAGAACAATTCTTCGA
>JAIFNN010000159.1 GCA_020047715.1 Bacteroidota bacterium
GGCAGCTTCGCTGCCAACCAACCCCAACCAACTCCTGCCAAGACACATAATTGACTGTCATTCAGAACGAAACGAAGTGAAGTGAAGAATCGAGTCCCGCTTCAGCGGGACGAGCTCACCGAAGGTAATCTGTTCATCATTAATATTTTTTGCCGGACAACAATGATTTTCAAATTAACCAATTATCAAATTACATGGGCAGAATACGGATATTCCTGAACCAAACGTCATTTCCGTGGTCCTGAAGTCCGAAATATCCTTCACGGTATTTGCCGAAATTCGGGAAATCCTTGAATTTACTGGCTGCAACCATTGCATCCCAGTCGGGAGTTCCAAGATGGTATTCAACAACAACTTCCCCGTTCATTTTGTGAACTACGGTACCTTGATAAACCATTAACTCAACCGTGTTCCATTCGCCAGCGGGTTTTGTATTTTGAGGAACTGCAGGGATCAGATCATAAAGGGATCCTGCCTGACGGTTGCCGTCTTTTCCCAAAAATGAATCGGGATGTTTTACGTTATCGAGAACCTGCATTTCAGTAGCTGATTTCCAGATAGGATCTTCGTTGATAAGTGCGCCGTAAAAAATACCGCTGTTTCCGCCAACTGAAATTTTCCACTCGAGCTGAAGTCTGAAATCTTTAAAAGGCTTGTTGTAAACGATGTCACCACCGCCACCTCCAGCTTCACCTTCTCCGGAGCCCTGGCATTTGAGAGCGCCTTCCTCAATTACCCAACCCTGTGCGGGAAAGGCTTCTTTTCCATAGCCAATCCAGCCTTCGGTGCTGGTGCCATCAAATAAAGTTATCCATCCTTCTTCAGCAGGAGGAACTGTTTCTGTTTGCTCTGTGGTAGCAGTAGCATCAGTTTTTGCTTTGCAGGATACCATAAACATCCCCGCAAAAAGAACAATAGTTAGGATTGAAAATGCTGATTTCAAGTTTTTCATGAGATTAAAAAGTTTGTTGATTAATAATAGCAATCGTGGTTACAGTCGGTAAATTTCAAAAAAAGAATTATAAAAACCAAGCCGTATACCAAATGAAACCGTATTTTCGTGATAATAATTCATGTGCATGTCCGTTTGAAATATAAAATCCCCCCTTATGCTCAACAAACTCTTGTTTCCTGTTTTGCTTGCACTGGCAATTCTTTCTGCTGATTGTTTGGCACAGGATCCCGATTCCCTCTTAAAAAAAGCCGAGTTTTATTACCTGAACGAAGAATATCAGCTGGCTATTCCCCGGTTCACAGAATATCTCAACCAATACCCGGATGATTTCAGGGGATGGCAAACACGCGGTAACTGCTTTCGCGAGACAGGGCAAACCAATCTTGCGATTCAGGATTACAAGGCTGCACTTAGGTTGAAAAATAACGATTCCAGACTGGTTTATTCCCTGGCCGATGCCTACGACAAAGCCTCGCTGCCGGATTCTTCGTTGTTATACTATAAAAGGTATATCAGCCTTGAACCGAATCGTACGGAAGGCTTCACCAAACTCTGCCTGCTTTATATGTACAACTATCCGGAACAGAACGATTCGGCAATTTATTTTGCAGGGAGGGCTGTTAAAATCGAACCGGAAAGCCCGATGAACTACAACTTTCTTGCCTTGGCCTATTACTCGGCCGACCAATATAAAAGCGCTCTCGAATCGGCGAAGCGAGGATTGGCAATAGACAGCAGCCTTTCGATACTTAACCGTACCGCTGGAATCATTAGTTTTTTTCTTCACGACTACGTTTCGGCCATAAAATATTTCGATTCGGCCTTTGCATCCAATCCTGAGGATTACATCGTTCTTGATTACAAAATACAAAGCATGCTCTTACAAAACACATATCAGGAAAAACTAGAGTTTCCGGCAGGCGGATCGATTTCTCTTGTGGGAATCGCCTCAGAGAACCTGCATAAATCGGAGGCTCAGGTTTTAAACAAAAAGAGCAATTACTATTTCAACAAGCTGCTGCAAAAATTCCGCACTGCTCCTCTTGGCATGAGCCTTGACGAATTTTTTATGTTTTATCTCGGGTCATCCCTGCAGCCGGAATATCTCACATCCGCACAGCAAACATCAGAATCGCCCGAGCAGCATTCAGAAAAGGAAATTCAGAGTCTGGAAGAAATGCTTTATGTGAATCCCTGCGATTTCCCGCAATACCTTGCCCTGGCTGATTTGTATATGGAATTGGGCGATTATGGGAAATACTTCGAAAACAGGTATAAATATTATGGGTTTCTCGAGAGCATAAAGGCTTCAGGGGATGGGCGTTCGACGGAGAAAGCCTATGTTGTGACCCATAAGAGCCATGAGTCGAATATCCTATGGAGCCTGGGCTACAGCGTTAAAAAGCAAACTCTTGCAAAACACAAAAAGCATCACTTCGACATCCTGAGTGTTACGGATGAGAAGGGTGAGGAAATGCTGATATATTTCAATATCGATAAGCCTTACGAGGCAATGCGGGAAAAAGGCAAGAATTAAGAAGGCAAAAAACTTTCAACTTTAACCTTTTTTCTTACCTTTGCAGCCGAATTTAATGGAATGCGACCTTAAACGACATTTTGGTTCCGTAGCTCAGTTGGACAGAGCAACAGCCTTCTAAGCTGTGGGTCCCGCGTTCGAATCGCGGCGGAATCACTTTAAAAACTTAATCCTGCACTGGTCTGCAGGATTTTTTATTTAGCCGCGATGAGCAGCGGGATGAACCGACGAAGGAGCTCATGAAGCAGCTGCATATGTATCACGTTGAGCTGATTTTTATTTTTAATCAAGTTGCAACTTTGATTTCAATGTTTTTTATGGTAAGCTGATTACAAGCAGATTGCCAAAAATCTATTTCGTAGCCCTGGTCATTGAAATTATCGTCAAAATGCTCCAGTGCAGCCACTTTTATCTGTTCCAAAACAGCTTTCTTGGCCTTGGTGCCGATCTCGTAAGCCATTGTACTTGGCTTTTTGCCGTTGAATTTCATTTTTACAGTGGCCATAATGCATTATTTTGGTTGAAAACTTGCTTTTTGTATTGGTTTCGGCGTATCTTTGTGCTTAGAAAACCTCTGTTTTGTTCAGCCTCGGCCTGTAGAGCCCTGCGTGATGGCAAAATGGAGGTTTTTCATTTCATATTATCCGTTATTGAGTACAAAACCACTCCGTCATTCTTTATCTTCCTGAAATTCAAATAGAATTTTTTACCATTCCTTTCAAAAATCGTATAGTAGTATTTTTCAACCATCGGGTTTTTCTTCCATTCAAAAGAATCTGATGTTTTAACCAATATAGACTTTGAAATTACCTGATTAAGATATGTCAGCAAGGATAGTTTCTCCCAATAATAATCGTGGGGCTGATTGGCTATTTTCTTGATTGATGAACCAGTTACGGTGATTTTATCGGGTATTTCTTTTTGATTAAATACTACACCTAAATATTTTTCAATAGACTTGTCAATAGTGTCCGACCTGAATAATTTATCACTGCTTTTTGTTAACGAGTCCGGCACCCCCTTAAAATACGGATGATTCTCCGGAAACAATACCTCCTGCTTACCGACATTGTTTTCAAAGAACTGCCCCACCTCCGGCATTGGCTTTCCGTTCAGATCGGTTTCCTCCCTGGAAGAAGTTTCAATGGCCAGACATCGGCAGTTGTACCCGTTGGGGGGATAGTAAGTATTCCAGAACGGATCTCCAATAGGCTTGATGATCCCGTTCAGCAACCGGTGGTCGTTCCTTACCCGCTCATCGTTACTGGTTCGGTACTTTAACCAGGAGTCTTTACCAAAGCTGTTCCACCTTGCTGCGCTCTGGGCGGCTCCCTTGGCGTAACCTTCTTCGGTTTTCAGCCACACGTGGTTGAACTTGTTGTTTTGCTGCATGGCTTTTTCCATGAACTCGGCTTTTGGCACGCCGCTCTCCTTCATGGATTTTAAAAACTGCAGCTGCTTGAAGTTCTTCGCAGCGGAAAAACCGTAGGCGTTCCTCTCGAGCTTAGCGCTCAGTTCCGGGTTGAACTTCAAATATATCTCATCGATAACCTTGCTGAACTGCGGGGGGCGGCTCAGAAAAAATCGAACAGTCTTGCGTTTGCCTGTAACTTGGCCTGTGCCGACGCTTCGCTTGCCTGAACCGCTTCAACGGGTATCCCGGTAGCCTCGCTCACCCATTCCGGATCAGCCTTGTAACCAGCTTGCGAGAGCTTGACAATTTTGTCGATAATATCAACCGCATCCTCGTTCTGGCGGAAATGAAAGTCAGCGTAAACTAAAAAAATGTATATTTGAATATAATTTAAGCAATCCTATAAATGTCCGAAGACCAAAAAAAACAACTCGAACAACAACTCTGGAATATAGCCAACACCCTGCGTGGTAAAATGAATGCGGATGAATTTCGTGATTACATACTGGGTTTCGTTTTTTATAAATACCTCTCCGAAAAAATGTACCGGTATGCCGATTCTATCCTGAAGCAGGACGGGATCAGATACCAGGATATTAAGGAGATTACTGATAAGGGGAAGCAATATATCGAAGCGATAAAAGAAGAGTCCCTTGCCACTCTGGGATACTTCCTGCGACCTTCTGAGCTATTCAGTGAAGTTGCCAAGCGCGGAAACAGCGATAAGGAAGGGGAAAACAATTTCATTCTCCAGGACCTTGCCAAAATCCTTGTCAGTATTGAGCAGAGTACCATGGGAACTGCCAGCGAAGACGATTTCGACAACCTCTTCGAAGACCTCGATCTTACCAGCACCAAGCTCGGCAGGACAGAATCTGCCAAAAACGAGCTTATTGCAAAGGTCTTATCCCACCTCGACAAAATTGACTTCCAGCTTGAAAACGCCGAAGCAGACGTGCTGGGTGATGCATATGAATACCTTATAGGACAGTTCGCCAGCGGTGCAGGTAAAAAAGCGGGTGAGTTTTACACTCCCCAGGAAGTAAGCAAGGTACTTGCTAAGCTCGTTACCACCGGGAAAAGCAAGCTTCGCTCCGTTTATGACCCTACATGCGGGTCGGGATCGCTTCTGCTGCGTGTTGCTAAAGAAGTGCAGGAGGTAAGCAATTTTTACGGACAGGAACTCAACCGTACCACCTACAATCTGGCGCGCATGAACATGATCCTGCACGATGTCCATTACCGCAAATTCAACATCAGGCAGGAAGACACCCTGGAACATCCGCAGCACATTGATATGAAGTTTGAAGCCATTGTTGCCAACCCCCCGTTCTCGGCACAATGGAGCGCGAGCCCGTTGTTTATGAGCGACGACCGGTTTAGCCAGTATGGAAAGCTCGCACCCTCGAGCAAAGCCGACTTCGCATTCCTGCAGCACATGATTTACCACCTTGCTGATAACGGTATTATGGGAATCGTTCTGCCTCACGGGGTATTGTTCAGGGGAGGTGCAGAGCAACATATACGCAAATACCTGATTGAAGACCGGAATTATCTGGATGCGGTAATCGGATTGCCTGCCAATATCTTTTATGGAACCAGCATCCCGACCTGTATCCTTGTATTGAAGAAGTGTCGCGAGAATCCCGAAGATGTTCTGTTTATTGATGCCAGCCAGCATTATGAAAAGGTAAAGACCCAGAACAAACTCCGCGATGAAGACATTGATAAAATTATTGATGCCTACCGAAACCGCAGCGAAGAAACCAAATACAGCAAGCGGGTGAAGATGCAGGAAATCGCAACCAACGATTACAACCTGAACATCCCGCGCTATGTGGATACCTTCGAGGCAGAAGACAGTATTGATATAAATCTATTGGCGAGTGAGCTTGTCGAACTCGAAAGTAATATTAAAGAAACGGATAGGGTGATTGCAGGATTTTGCAAAGAATTAGGAATTAAAACGCCTTTTTGACTGGTGGCTGAGCTTGTCGAATCAACGGTGGCTGAGATTGTCGAAGCCCGGTGCCTTCGGCAGGCTCAGTCACCGGTGCGCTTGAAAGATGTTCTTAAAAGTTAAATCAGGCAATTGAGATTGTCGAAACCGTCGAATGAACGGTGGCTGAGCTAGTCGAAGCCACAATTTTATTATTATGAAAGGATACATGTACATATTAGAATGTTCTGATGGCAGTTATTATACAGGTAGCACCAACAATTTGGATTTGCGGATCATGCAACACCAAAACGGAGAAGGCGCTAACCACACAAAAAAGAGACTGCCGGTTAAACTTGTATATTATGAAGAATTTCAAAGAATAGATAAAGCTTTTTACAGGGAAAAGCAGGTGCAGGGCTGGAGCCGGAAAAAGAAAGAAGCTTTGATAAAAGGGGAGCACGACAGCTTGCCGGGATTATCCAGGAATTATGCGGAATATGGGGAGCCGGTGCCTTCGACAGGCTCAGGCACCGATCGTGGTTCCTCAGGTTCTTCGATGGCACCTTCGACAGGCTCAGGCACCGATCGTGGTTC
>JAIFNN010000059.1 GCA_020047715.1 Bacteroidota bacterium
ATCACTTCAGGCCGTAAATCTTTTCCCCTGAGCAATACCATGAACCTGATCAATCCAGCTAACATCTTTGCTGAGGAAGGTTTTAAAGGGGAATTTGCAACTATCAATGCGTCAACAGGCCCTGTTTATCTGGGGAAAGACAGCGAAATCATGGAAGGCTCCGTTATTCGGGGTCCCTTCGCCCTCTGCGAACATTCTACTCTAAAACTGAGCACGAAAGTTTACGGTCCAACCACAATCGGCCCTAACTCAAAAGCAGGCGGAGAAATCAACAACTCGGTAATTTTCGGGAACTCAAACAAAGGACACGATGGCTTTCTGGGCAATTCCGTTTTAGGCGAATGGTGCAACATTGGAGCCGACAGCAACAATTCCAACCTTAAAAACAACTATGCCATCGTGAAACTTTGGAGTTACAAAGAAGAGAGATTCATCAATACCGGTTTGCAATTTTGCGGGCTCATTATGGGCGACCACTCCAAATGCGGCATAAACACGATGTTTAACACGGGAACTGTAGTAGGCGTCAATGCAAATATTTTCGGATCAGGATTTCCACGAAATTTCATACCTTCCTTTAGTTGGGGAGGAGCCCAGGGTTTAACCACCTTCACCGTTCCAAAAGCCTTCGAAGTAGCAGAAAAAGTTATGGAAAGAAGAAACATGATTCTTGATGAGATAGAAAAATCCATCCTGCTGGAGATTTTCAACAGAACTGAAAAGTATCGCAGATGGTAGCTTGACGGGTATCGGAAAAAATTTTGATTCGCATGCCGGGAATAAATTAAATCATCCTATTTACTCCCTCTTTCCCTGATATCATCTTTTTGGCATAAGTATTGACTTACATAAGATGTATTTTAATTTGTGAATCGGATTTTTTAAAATCAGACTATTTGTCAGTAGAAAGAACGGAGTTTATATGAAGAATTTATTTGATTATAGTATTGAAAGCCTTTTGAGTTCGGACGGTGTGGATGAGGAGGCCGAATTTATACCCATAATAACTGATGATGAAGATGATGAGATTCTGAAACTCAACGTGCCTGACGTTTTGCCAATCCTGCCTCTCAGAAATACTGTTTTGTTCCCCGGAGTTGTGATCCCTATTTCTATTGGAAGAGAGAAATCTTTGAAGCTCATCAAGGAAGTGTATCGCAAAAACAAAATTCTGGGTGCAGTTGCACAGAATAACGTGACCGTCGACGAGCCGGAGATGAAAGACCTTTACAAAATCGGCACCGTTGCTCAGATTCTCAAGATCCTTGAGATGCCCGACGGATCGACATCTGTGATTATTCAAGGCAAAAAACGGTTTGAGATCATGGATCTTGTTTCCGACAAGCCCTATTATGTGGCCCGCATCGAAGTCCTTGAAGACAAGCGCTCGGGAAGCGACGATGAGCTCAAGGCAATTGTTGCCACGCTCAAAGACCTTTCTTTGAAGATCATCAAATTGTCATCCAATATTCCGCCCGAAGCAACCTTCGCAGTCAAAAACATTGAGAGTTCAGCCTTTCTGATCAATTTCCTCTCGTCGAACAACGATATGGAAATTGCCGAAAAACAAAAACTCCTTGAAATCGACGATTTAAAGCAGAGAGGCATACGCCTGCTTGAGTACCTCGCAAAAGAGGTGCAAATGCTCGAACTCAGGTACGACATACAATCGAAAGTAAAACACGACCTCGATCAGCAGCAGCGCGAATACCTTCTCCATCAGCAGATGAAAACCATTCAGGATGAACTGGGTGGAAATCCTGTGGAACAGGACATCAAAGACTTTAAGGAAAGAGCCAAAAAGAAAAAATGGGCCAAGGAAACGGCGGAAGTATTTGCTAAAGAACTTGACAAGCTGGGACGCCTGAATCCAGCTGCAGGAGAGTATTCGGTGCAGATGAACTATGTTCAGACCATGCTTGACCTCCCTTGGAACGAATACACAAAGGATAATTTCAATCTGAAAAGGGCTCAGAATATTCTCGACAGGGATCACTTCGGACTCGACAATGTCAAGGACCGCATCATTGAGCACCTGGCTGTTCTTAAGCTCAAAGGCGACATGAAATCACCTATTGTTTGCCTAGTGGGACCTCCGGGAGTCGGCAAAACTTCCCTCGGTAAATCCGTGGCATCCGCCTTAAACCGCAAATATGTAAGGGTTTCTTTAGGTGGACTTCACGACGAGTCTGAAATACGCGGGCACCGGAAAACCTATATCGGAGCCATGCCCGGCCGGATTATCCAAAGCATTAAGAAAGTAAAATCATCCAATCCGGTTTTTGTGCTGGATGAGATCGACAAGGTAGGCAGGGATTTTCATGGCGATCCGGAATCGGCATTGCTCGAAGTACTTGATCCGGAACAGAACGCTGCTTTCCACGATAATTATCTGGAAGTGGATTATGATTTGTCGAGAATCCTGTTCATTGCCACCGCCAACACAACCAGCACCATCAGTCCCGCCCTGCTCGACAGGATGGAAATTATCGAGGTGTCAGGCTATCTGGTGGAAGAGAAACTGGAAATTGCCAAACGCCATCTGGTTCCCAAACAGTTGCGCGAACACGGCTTGCCAAAAGCAAAACTAAAATTCACGCAGGCTGCGCTGCAGAACATCATTGAGTCGTACACCCGCGAATCGGGAGTTCGACAGCTTGATAAGCAGATTGCCAAAGTAATCCGCGTGGTTGCAAAGAAAATCGCGCTGGAAGAAAATTACGATACCAGTCTGACCGTAGAAAGTATAAAATCAATCCTTGGAACCCCACGTTTCTCAAGAGACCGCTATGAAAACAATGATTTTGCCGGAGTGGTAACCGGGCTTGCCTGGACCTCCGTGGGCGGGGAGATCCTTTTTGTGGAATCGAGCCTTAGTAAAGGAAACGGCAAATTAACCCTTACAGGAAACCTGGGTGATGTTATGAAGGAATCGGCTGTTTTAGCGCTTGAATACCTGAAATCGCACTCGCCTATGCTTGGTCTTGACTCGGATATTTTCGACAAATGCAATGTTCACGTCCATGTGCCCGAAGGTGCTATCCCAAAAGACGGGCCATCAGCCGGTATTACCATGATAACCTCGCTGGCCTCCTCCTTTACCCAAAGAAAAGTGCGGCCTAATCTTGCCATGACGGGTGAAATAACCCTACGAGGAAAGGTGTTGCCGGTTGGAGGGATCAAAGAAAAGATTTTGGCTGCTAAAAGAGCCGGAATCAAGGACATTATCATATCAAGGGAAAACCTCAAAGATATTGAGGAGATAAAGGAAATATACCGCAAAGACCTGACCTTTCATTATGTTGACACTATTCTTCAGGTTTTGGAAATGGCCCTGATGAAAGAAAAAGTAACAAGCGCTTTGAAGGTTGTTTGATTTTTAAATACAAATAAAGTAATTTTACTCAACGTATTCCAATCCTAATTTAAAAACTATGAAAATGGGTCCATCACTTTTTTGGGGATTACTATTGGTAGTCCTGGGGTTAAGTTTGATTTTCAGAATCGTGTTTAATATCGATTTCCCTCTCTTCAAGATTCTTATTGCCTTTCTTTTTATTTTTTTCGGAATAAAAATACTATTCGGCAGTTTCCGTTCCCCCGTTATCGAAACCAAGGATAATGAGGTTGTATTTGGGGAAAAACGGTTTCAAAACCCCGAGACCAACCGCGATTACAGTGTGGTTTTTGGTAAAGGGGTATATGATTTCAGGGATATAGACCTCAAAGGAGAGAAACAAAGGATTAAAATCAGTACGGTATTTGGGGCCACAATTGTCAAAATCAGCAATGCCACTCCAGTCAGAATTAAGGTTGAATCGGCATTTGCAGGCACGGAGCTGCCAAACGGAAACTCGGCAGTTTTCGGGTCTACCACCTACACATCTCCGAATTTCAATCCCGACCTGCCCTTTCTTGAAATCAAACTGGAAGTTGTTTTTGGCGGGTGCGAGATAAGAACTTATTAAGTCTGGGGAGTTGTAAGTACTAGATTGGACCTGACCCTTCAGCAAAGCCAAACTCATAAAAAAACAAACTCACTGGAAACATACCAATCCCAACATGGAAAAAATCGCTCTCTTCCCTGGTTCCTTCGACCCATTCACAATTGGTCACCAATCTATAGTAAACAGGTCTCTGCCACTTTTTGACAAGATTATAATTGCAGTTGGATTTAACACTCAGAAAAAAGCGCTTCTGAACCTCGATAACAGATTGACCCTTATTTCCGATGTATTCGCGGGAAACCCCAAAATAGAGGTGAAACATTATCAGGGACTTACTATTGATTATTGCAGCAAGGTTAATGCCAGTTATCTTCTCAGGGGATTAAGAACTGCCGCCGATTTCGAGTACGAAAGAGCTATAGGCCAAATGAATAAGGCTATGAACCCCACCATCGAAACAGTGTTTTTACTTACCTCTCCTGAATATACTTTTGTCAATTCAACGATTGTTCGCGACATTCTTTTTTTCGGGGGAGATGCCTCCAAGTTTCTTCCTGTTGGGGTAGATATTAAGAAGTACTTGTCATGATCGGGAGAATTATTCTTATCGTCCTAACATTTTTACTGCTCACGGGAACACTTAACTCCCAAGTAAGTACCGTTACTGTTTCCGGATCGGATCCCGAATACGCCGGCAAAGATTTGGAATTTTTCCTTTACAGTGAAAGGACCTTCAACAGTGTTGAGATTGTTGCCAATACAAAAGTCAACAAAAATGGTGCGTTTTCCGTAAGTTTCCCCTTGGAAAAAACACAATGTCTATATTGCAACACTCCCCTTTATAGGGCATTTGTTTTCGTGGAGCCCGGAAAGACCTATAATGTAAAGCTTCCGCCCTACCCTTCCTCATCCATTGAAAGCAAGAAATACCCATTTTATATTCCTCCGCAATGGCACATGGTTCCAATGGAGGAGCATAAGAATGAAGTTGGGGAACTCAATCTGGCGATTTACACTTTTGATCAGCAGTTCGAACCTTTTCTCGATAAGCAGATACTTCGCTACTATAATCCAAAGCAAAGCCGCATGATGCTTGATTCTTTCATACTTGCCAACCAAGAAATTTCAGTGCTGGGAGACAACGAGTACTTTGAAGGATACACCCTTTATAAAATGGCTATTCTTGGTTTTTTGGTGAATCAGTTCAGCCATTCTGACCTATATGACGTCTATCTTAAAAACAAACCCGTCCAGGAAAACAACCCGTCGTGGTGGGAGTTTTTCAAGCTTTATTATGATAGGTATCTTAGCAGTCTGACCAAAAAAGAGGAATTCAGCGATGCCTACTCCCTGATCGGGAAAGGAAGTTTTTATGCCTTAAACCAGCTCCTCAAAAACGATCCTGCTCTATACGACGACAAGATCCGGGAATGGGTGATTCTGAAAGAAATTCATAATTCCTATTACGAAAACAGCCTTCCACTCAGCACCGTTAATAACCTTTGCGACAGTCTTTCAGAAAATTCGTCCAGCGATGTCTCCAAAATTCTTGCCGCCCACATTAAAAGGGATATCTCTTTGCTTCTGCAGGGAAGTCTTCCTCCCTCAGCCCAGGTTTTAAATTCAGCGGGAGACACTCTTGATATTTCCTCCTTAAAGGGAAAATACAGTTACCTTGGCTTCTGCTCTCTGAACAGCAGGGAATGTCTGCAGGAATTTGAATATTTGAAGTATTTCTTTCATAAACACGGCAAGTATATCGATATCCTGGTTATTCTTCCAGAGTCTGAAAAGGAGGCCATCGCATCCTTTACCGAAGAGAATTCGATCCCTTGGGTATTTTGGTATGCTTTGGACAATAGCCGTGTTCTGAAAGATTACAAAGTAATGGCATACCCGGTTTTCTATCTTCTCGACAGGGAGGGCCGGCTAATCATGTCGCCCGCTTCAATGCCCTCTGCAGGTTTTGAACAGCATCTTTTCCAGATTTTAAAAGGCAGAGGTGAAATCTGATGGATCAGAGGATTTTTGCTTCTGTCAGAACTTCAAGAATAGAGGGATAAGTATTTTCTTTGATCATTCCGGCATTTTCAATGGCAATCCAGCGTACCTCGGTAATGCCCTCGATTTCCTGAGGAGTGGTTACAACATCATCATCAATAGTCATCTCAAACCAGTCTGTTTCTTTCAAGATTGCTTTACCGTCCAACAGATACGTGTGAAATGTTTTTAGCAGAAAACACTTTATTTCGGGGGATTCGATTCCACATTCCTCAGATACTTCGCGCACTGCAGCTTCGCTGGATGTTTCACCCTTTTCCGTTTTTCCTTTAGGCAAATCCCAAATCCCATTTCGGCGAATAACCAAAAACTCCCCTTTTGAATTACGAACAAGGCCTCCGGCTGCCCTAATGGTTTTGAATACAGAACTGAATTCCTTTTGGAGAAATTGCAGATCGTGATGAAAAATAAACAGGGAATCGATTTTCCCCAAATGAAAAAAAGCGGTAACGATTTCCTTGAGATTCTCAGCAGACTCATATTTATAGAACAATCCGCTGTTGTTCCGGAACGTTTCCGGAAAATTATCGCTGAAAAAAACTGTTCTATCCTTGAAAAAAACTTTATACATTTGCCGGACTATGGAAACAAGTAAAAAAATAGCGCAATACCTGCTGCAAAGTAAGTCAATAAAATTAGAACCTGCAAAACCCTTTACTTGGGCTTCAGGTTGGCTTTCGCCCATTTATTGCGACAACCGAAAGACACTCTCCTTCCCTGAAATCAGGACATTCATCCGTGATTCGTTTGTGGAAGAGATCAGCAAGAGCTTCAACTCACCGGATGTAATAGCGGGTGTTGCCACAGGTGCTATTGCTCAGGGTGTTTTGGTTGCGGAAAAAATGGGCATACCCTTTGTTTATGTGCGTTCAGCCTCCAAATCACATGGTCTTGAGAATCTTATCGAGGGAGTTGTTGAAGCCGGGCAAAAAGTTGTGGTTATCGAAGACCTCATTTCCACCGGGGGAAGCAGTCTTAAAGCCGTAAACGCTCTTCGCGAAGCAGGCTGCGAAATTCTTGGAATGGCAGCTATTTTCAGCTATGGCTTTCCGCAGGCAATCAGGAACTTCACCGACACCAACTGCAAACTTATAACCCTCAGCAATTATAGTGTTCTCCTTGAACAGGCCCTTGAAAGTGGATATATCAGTAAGAAAGAAGCTGATCTGCTGGCTGAATGGCGCAACGACCCGGAAAACTGGATGAAATAAAACACAATGAGCAAAATCGAAAGCAAAACAGGTCAGATAAAACAATCTGACGAAAAGATATACGCGTTCCTCTCCGACTTTAACAACTTCCACAGTCTTATTCCTGCCGATAAGATCAAAAACTGGGAATCGACAACCGACTCTTGCCAGTTTACCGTTGATGGCATTGGAGATGCGGGAATGCGGATAATCGAGAGAAGTCCCAACAAACTTATAAAAGTGGCTTCCGAAGGCAAAACACCAATAAATTTCACCCTTTGGATTCAGCTTAAAAGCATTGCCGAAAAGAACACAGCCATTAAGATAGTTATCGAACCTCAGGTTAATGCGATGATGATGATGATGGTTAAAGAACACCTGCAAAGCTTTGTGGATATGCTAATTGACCAGGTGGAAAAGCTGGAGTTCAGCTAAAAGTAGCAACCTCAAAAAGCCGAGGTCTGTTCGATGTTGTGATTAGAGGCTGACTAAAGCAAAAAATCCACTTCACGAAAACCAAATTTGAAGATCTTGTTGTCCCGGGCTTTCAGAACCAAGTATCCATCGGTTTCCACGCCCTCGATAAAAGCCTCAAATTCAATCCCACCCCAGGAAAACCTCAGCCATTCCTGAAAGCCAAAGAGATGCTTATAATATTCCAGGTCGATTTGCGCAAAATCGCGGCTCAAAAGAATTTCATACCAGTAATGAAATGCGTCGAGAAAACTATTCAGAAGGGCGCTCAATTCGAATTCCATTCCCGCTTCATTTTTCAGGCTTGTTGCAGGAATTGGGAACTCCGACTGATTAACGTTTATACCGATACCGATAACTGAGCTGCCAATCAGATCTGCCTTAAGCGTATTTTCGATAAGCACGCCGGAAATCTTTGTGGTTCGCACCAGAATATCATTCGGCCATTTGATTTTAACCCCAGGAATTCTGGCCGACAAGATCTCCTGAAGAGCGATTGCTGTAATTTTCGAAATATAGAACTGCTCCTTGGCCTTGATCTTCTGCGGGAAAACCACCACAGAAAAGAGAAGGTTTTGTGACGCAGCACTTTCCCAGTGGTTATTGCCCTGCCCTTTTCCGTTTGTCTGGTAAGAGGCAACAATAACTGTTGGCTCAGTCAGGCTTTTACATGACAAAAGGTCAGCCGCATGTAAATTTGTCGAACTTACATGATCAAGTTGAATAAGTTTGTAATTTTGTGAAAACATTTTCTATCCCCCGAAATAAAAACAAAAATGAAAAAAAACTGTTTACAATCCTATTAATCCGACCCGATAATAAGCACAAACCGAAACAAACTCCTTTTAAACCATCAATTTCAGTTGGATTTCCTCGGTGAATTAAAATAATTACCTTTGCAAAACTAAATTTATTGAATGAAAAAGAAAACAGAACCCGGCGACGAAAAGCTGCTGGAAGCAATTATTGAGTCTATCAGAGATAAAAAGGGCAAGAATATTGTAAGTATAGATTTACGGGAAGTTGATAACTCCATATTTGATTATTTTGTAATTTGTCATGGCACTTCCACAACTCATGTTTCTGCTATTTCCGAAAGCGTTGAAACGAAGCCCAAAGAGTTGTTGGGAATAAGACCTGCTCATGTTGAAGGTTTACAAAACTCACAGTGGGTTTTATTGGATTTCTCAGGTATAGTGGTACATGTTTTCCTTGAAGACCAGAGAGCCTTTTACCGGCTCGAAGACTTATGGGCCGACGGGAAAACAAAAATATATGAAGACGTTTAAAACAAAAGTAAATGAGCGATAATTTGAACAATAACACGAATAACCCGGGAAAACCTGAAAATTCCGGCAAAGCAAATAAACCACAGGGCAACAACAAATCAAAGTTCAATGGTTATTGGATTTATATTGCTATTGCGGTATTTTTCATTGCGATAAATATATTCCCCTTTAGTGAGCCACCAAAGGAACTTGACTGGAATCAGTTTTCAACAATGATAACTGAAGGAAAGGCAACCAAACTAATTGTTGTTAACAAGGATAAGGTTGAAGTATTTGTTAAAGCCGAGCCGGAAGGTGAGTCTAGCGTCACCGAAAAGACAAAAAAGCGGGGCTTAGGCCAGTTTACACCCGAAGGCCCGCGATATGTGTTCAACATACAGTACCCCGACCAGCCGAAGGAAATCAATACCCTGATTACATCTCTTCCCATAGAAAAAAGGCCTGAGTTCAAAACTGAAACCCGAAGTGATTATCTGGGAGTTATTTTAAGTTGGGTGGTGCCGATTATTCTTCTTATTGCAGTTTGGATGTTCATCTTCCGCCGTATGGGAGCCGGAGGAGGCGGGGGTGCCGGAAACATCTTCAATGTAGGAAAGTCTAAAGCCCAGATTTTCGATAAAGACACACAGGTAAAAGTCGACTTCAAAGATGTTGCCGGTTTGGAAGAGGCAAAGATGGAGATTAAGGAAATTGTTGATTTTCTCAAGAACCCTAAGAAATACACCGATCTGGGAGGTAAAATCCCAAAAGGAGCTTTGCTTGTAGGCCCTCCGGGTACAGGAAAGACTCTCCTTGCAAAAGCCGTTGCCGGCGAAGCTCATGTACCCTTCTTCAGCATCTCGGGATCCGACTTTGTTGAAATGTTTGTTGGGGTTGGTGCATCCCGCGTAAGAGACCTTTTTAAACAGGCTAAAGAAAAATCACCCTGTATTGTATTTATCGACGAAATCGATGCCGTGGGTCGAGCCCGTGGCCGAAACCCGAATTTTGGCGCCAACGACGAGCGTGAGAACACACTGAACCAGCTTCTAACTGAAATGGACGGGTTTGGCACAAACAGCGGTGTTATTATTCTGGCAGCTACCAACAGGGCCGATATTCTCGACCGCGCCCTTTTGAGAGCCGGCCGATTCGACAGACAAATCCATGTGGAGCTGCCCGATTTGAACGAAAGAAACGAGATTTTTGCGGTGCATGTTAAGCCCCTGAAAATAGAAAAAGCACTGGATATAGAATTTTTGGCCCGTCAGACACCGGGATTCTCCGGAGCCGACATTGCCAACGTATGTAACGAAGCGGCCCTGATTGCAGCACGCAGAGGTAAAAAATCGGTCCAAAAACAAGACTTCCTTGACGCCATTGACAGAATTATCGGCGGTTTGGAAAAGAAAAATAAGATCATGTCGGTTGGGGAAAAAGAGACCATCGCTTATCATGAGGCAGGTCATGCCACTGTTAGCTGGCTATTGGAATATGCCAATCCCCTGGTAAAAGTAACAATCATTCCCAGAGGAAGATCGCTGGGCGCAGCCTGGTACCTTCCTGAAGAAAGGTCCATCACCACCACCGAACAGATGCTTGATGAAATGTGCGCCACAATGGGGGGACGCGCTTCTGAAGAGATTAACTTTTCGAAAATTTCCACCGGGGCTCTCAACGATCTCGAAAGGGTGACAAAAACGGCCTATGCCATGATCTCATATTACGGTATGAGTCCGAAAGTAGGAAACCTGAGTTTCTATGATTCCTCCGGCCAAACAGACTTCACGTTCAGTAAGCCTTACAGCGACAAAACTGCTGAGCTTATCGATCAGGAGGCCAAGGCAATGGTTGAACAGCAATATGAAAGAGCGAAAAAAATACTCTCCGATAATAAGGCTGGGCTGACACAATTGGCAACCATCCTCCTAGAAAAAGAAGTGATTTTCAGCGACGACGTTGAAAAAATCTTCGGACCCAGAAAAGGTCGCCAGCCTGAAGAGATGAAAAAACCTAGCCGGAAAAAGAAACCCGTGGAAGAAGCCGTTGTGATTGAAGAAACCCCAGTTAAAAAACCAAGGGCAAAGAAGAAAAGTGCTTAAAAGCAATCTTGGCGACAACTTTAGGAATAACCAAGAAATTGGCTATTCCATAAAATTCACTGACTTTGCAATCCTTACTTCACTCAGCTACTTTTAAATGGACAATACCTGGAGCCTGGTCTATACCAGCAACAAACAATATGAGGCGGAAATCCTCAGGGAATTTCTGAGTGATAATGGTGTTGACTCATTTGTTATAAACAAACAGGATTCATCCTACCACTTTGGTGATGTTGAAGTATATACACGACCTGAAGATGTCATGAAGGCCAAACTTTTAATTGAAAAATTTGAAAATTGAACGAATTTATTAAAAGAAGCCTTACCGGGGCGGTGTTTATAGCGGTGATGCTGGGGGCCATTCTATGGAATCCCTGGTCGCTGCTGGCTCTTTTGCTGGGCATTTCAGGGATAGCCCTTTACGAGTACTACAACATGTTTCGTCTCAGGGGATATGCTCCTTTGGTAAAGGCTGGCATTGCTTCAGGCATCCTCATTCTTTTGATCGTTTTTCTAGAGTGGCAATCATTTATACCCGCAAAGTATCTAAGCCTTGTTATTGTCCCTGTCGCAGGCCTTTGGTTTTCATTTGTTTTCATAAAAAGGGATCAACTGGTTCATTCACTGATAATAACGATTTCGGGCCTGATTTACATTCTTTTGCCCCTGTCTCTTATTCCTTTTGTTTCGCAGAATCAGCTAACAGGCTTTGCGTATGATCCTGAAATCCTGATCGGTATTCTTTTTATAATATGGACATACGATACAGGCGCTTACATTAGTGGCATTCTTCTCGGAAAGCATAAAATGGCTCCCTCTATCTCTCCAAAAAAATCTTGGGAGGGGTTTTTCGGGGGAATGGTTTTTGCGGTTTTAATGGGATTTCTCTACGCCAGTTTTACTACAATGCTAAGCCTTGCGGACTGGGTAATTCTTAGCTTTATAATCGTTTTAACGGGTACCGCAGGTGATCTTTTTGAATCCTTGCTGAAAAGGGAGGCCGGTGTCAAAGACTCAGGGAAGATAATGCCGGGCCACGGAGGAATTCTTGACCGCTTCGACTCCTTGTTATTGATTATTCCCTTCGTTTTTCTGTACATTTACCTCATAAAAATTTAACAATGATACGCATTCATAAAGAAGGACGACTGATTTTCGCAATAATCAGCAGTTTGTTCATTTTCCTTGGGATTATACTATCGATTTTGTTAGCAAATACTTTGTGGCTACTTATTCCCATTTTGTTCCTTTTCTTGCTATTCATAATTTTTGTAGCCCGGTTTTTCAGGGTTCCTGAACGGAAAACCGTTTTTAATGATGACCTCGTTTATTCCCCAGCCGACGGGAAAATTGTGGTAATTGAAGAAACCATTGAAAGCGAGTATTTTAATGACAAGCGTCTACAGGTATCTGTGTTTATGTCGGTTTGGGACGTTCACATCAATTTTTTCCCGTTCAAGGGGAAAGTAAAGTATTTTAAATATCATCCCGGAAAATTTTTGCTGGCTATTCATCCAAAATCGAGCACACTGAATGAGCGGACAAGCGTGGTAATCGAAAACCAGAAGAATACGCCCGTTCTGCTTCGACAAATTGCCGGTGCGGTTGCCCGCAGAATTGTGTGCTATGCCAAGCAGGGAAACACATTTAACACCGGGGAAGAATTGGGATTCATAAAATTTGGGTCGAGAGTTGACATTTTCCTCCCGATAGGAACTGAAATACTTGTAAAGCAGGGGGATCGGGTTTGGGGAAGTAAAACACCCATTGCCCGTCTATAATACCTTTTTTCTTTTAACATGTAGTTAACAGCAGTCTGTTGATTGAGTTTCTATATTTGTATCACAATGTTTAACTATAAAAATAAAAAATCATGAAAAAATTATTTGCAATATTCGCACTAGTTGCTTTCTTCGGTGCTATCGCAAGCCCTGTTATTGCTGCTGCAGTTTCTACTCCAATCGCTATCGAAGCTATCGACGACAAGCCAAAAAAAGCTAAAGTTGCAGCTGACGCAGAGAAAAAAGAAGGTTGCGCTACTGAAAAGAAAGAAGGTTGCGCTACTGAGAAAAAAGCTTGCTGCGGTTCAGAAAAGAAATAATTCCCTGATAATTTTTTTTGCAAGAGGCAGCCTGTTCAGGCTGCCTTTTTCTTTTCCAACTAATTCGGAACCTATTGCTTTAACTCTTTGCTCCAATTAATAATGAATCTTCTATTATTTGAGTTGCAAAACAAGAGCAAGCTTAGTACTTTTGCATCTCTGAAATTTGAATCCCAAGGTATAAATGAAAGACTCTAAAGTATTGGAAATTAAACCCGAAGTGTTTTGGTTGGGTGTTCTTGATTATGATATCATTACTTTCGATATTGTAATGGAAACCAAATTCGGGACTACTTACAACTCGTATTTTATCAATGCGGAAAAGAAAACGATTATTGACACTGTGAAGGAAACGTTTTGGGATGTCTATTTAAAGAAAATTGAGTCGCTTACAGATCCCACCAAAATTGACTATATTGTTGTAAATCATACCGAGCCCGACCATTCGGGCTGCATCAGGAATCTGCTCAAACTTTCACCTGACCTTACGGTTATTGGAAGCGGACAAGCTCTGAATTACCTGCAGGAAATGATTGGAAAGCCATTTAAATCAATAAAGGTAAAAGATGGTGACACAATCGACCTTGGGAATAAAAAGTTAAAAGTTATCGGAGCGCCGAACCTGCATTGGCCGGATACCATTTACACTTATCTGGAAGAGGACCAAATCCTTTTCACCTGTGATTCTTTCGGTGCGCATTTCTGCAAAGAGGAAATGTTTGACGATAAAGTCGGAGATTACAGCGAAGCCTTCGACTATTATTTCGATGTAATTCTCAGACCTTTCAGCAAATTCATGCTTAAAGCAATCGAGAAAATCAAGCCCCTCAACATCGCAATCATCTGTCCCGGCCATGGACCTATCTTACGTTCCAGCTGGCAAAGATGCGTAAGCAATTCTGAGCAAAGAGCCATGGAATACATGGAAATCCTGAAACATAAAAACAAAAGGATTCTCCTGGCATATATTTCAGCTTACGGTTACACTGCCCAAATGGCCAGGCAAATTGCAATAGGGATTGAGCAGGCTGGAGATTTCGACATCGACATCGTGGACATTGAGAACATCCTTTTAGGCGATCTCGAAGAGAAAATTGTGATGAGTAACGCCATTCTTATCGGCTCCCCAACAATAAACCAAAACACCCTGCTACCGGTTTACAAATTGTTTTCGCTTATCAGTCCCCTCCGTGATAAAGGGAAACCCGCAGCAGTATTTGGTTCCTACGGATGGAGCGGCGAGGCTGTGAAGCTAATTGAGGATCATCTGAAAAACCTGAAGCTTAACGTCCTTATTGAAGGAGTGGCAGAGAAATTCTATCCGAACAACGGAAAAGCAGAAAGACTTACGCTATTTGGCAAATCTTTCGGCGAGAAATTCCTCGAATCCGCAACGGAGCCAGAATAATCCATTTCTGCTATTTTACTTCAAGATCACAAGTTTAACAACTTCTGATTTTTGTATTCCGCGCTCAGTGAGTCTGATGAAATAAACTCCTTTGTTAAATCCCGTGGTGCTTATTACCCGGGAGTTTTCCGAATTCATAATTTCTTCGAAGTGCATTTTTCGGCCTAACTGGTCAAAAAACTCAAGCCTGGAGTCACTCCCAAAGGTTCCGGAAATCATGATCTCAACAAAGTCTGTGGCAGGGTTCGGATATGCCGAAATCCGGGTTCCATAAACCGTTTTGCCAGAAATACCCGTTCCCACCGATCGGGAATAGTCGGATAAGGCTGCCTGGTATATCTCCCCCGAGAAATCATCCTGCAGGTAAGCTGCCACCCTGATTTTCTCCTTATCGAGTTTACTCAAGTCAGCTGTAAAGCTATACTCGAGCCGAGAGGTATTGTCGGGATCTGTACTAAAAGCCTGGTAAATTGGCGTACCTCCTGCAATGGGCAAAATATCCCGCACGACATTCTGGAACTTGGTTTCGCCATTTTCGGCATTATATCCCGTCACAAAGGTTTCATAAAGCAATACATAAAGCACGCGTTCGGAAGCAGGAAGGTTCTTCAGAGCAGTTATATCAATGTCGATGCTGAGATCTTCTCCGGAAAGGCTGGTCTCAATATCAATTGCAAATGCAGGGTCTTCGAGCGACCTTAGATTGATATCCACTTCCTTGGGCTCGAACTTGGTATCGGTGAAATCGAAGCGCCGGCCTGTGCGATCGCCCCCATCCAGCAGCGAGTAAGGAACAGATGTGACCCCATAATAATAAGCCCTTGCACCGGGAACATCACGGTTGAAGATGTTAAGAGAATCCATCTCGGAAGGGAAGCGTGTGTGATACTCAAGCTTAATAAAGTCCCTGTGTAAATACTCCTTGTTATACAAAGCGTTTACCTTCAGATTTGCTGTTTTCACTCTGTCCTTAACAGGGTTCAGGGGAGTTGTATTTGCAAAATGTTCCAATACGCTGAAACGCTTCCGCTCGGAAATGGAAAAATTACTGAAGGCAAAACCCTCATAATCCGAAACTGTGCTTTCCTTGGCTCCGAATACTATCCGGAACTGCACATTGGTTGAGCCAGCTACCGGATCCAGTATATGCCGTGATTCAACCCAGCCTGTATCAGCAACTGTACCTGTTTCGTTAGCCCAGCCATAATTCGACCCGAAAGCGTAGTTGGCTGTCTGGTAATTGCTGTACCAGTTTATACCATCACCCGGATTTCCAAGGGTATTCCAAACTGCACCATTATCAACCGACGATTGCAAAAGCGTTGCGTCCTGATTGCTTCCAAAGTTTCTGAAGATATCCATTTTAATCATTGGTCGCTCAAGGGCACTCAGATTAAAACACGGGCTTATGACATAAGAAAGTTCCTTAACGCTCGTATCGGGGATACTCGTATACCAAGCTTTTCTACCATCCTCGTAAAGCGCATCAAAGTCAGGGAGCCCCCAGGTCCAGCTTAATCCGGGAATACTGTTATCATTTATTCTGCTGCGGCTCCAGCCCCCTTCCGTGATACCAAAGCTCTCATTGAAAGGAGTTCCGCTCTGCATAATGAGGGTGGGCTTAAGAATTACAGAATCAGACAACTCAAGCTTACACTTGGTTAATGAAATGGCTCCGTGCTCAACGAAGTATTTCCCTTCTGAATCAAACAAATAGCTGAAGTTTTCACCTGTTACAGTGGTATCGATGACGACTCCTCCCGGAAGATTGATTTTCCAATTATAGAAACTTATTCCATCTTTAGAGGTAACACCGGTTGAAAAATCTGTAGGTGTGCCCGGAGAGAAACACTCGTTCAGGATCGTAAAAGTCCCTGAGGGCTTTTCCCCGAATTCGAAATTCACTTCATGACGTCCGGCGCATCCACGGTGGGTTGTATCTTTCAGAACAATTGTATATCTGCCGGCATTTTTAAACAAATGAGATGCCGATGTTTCCCTGCTGAAGTTATTCTCTCCGGAATTCACATCATTAAAATCCCAATGCCAGTTTTTAACCGAGTCACTTGCCAAAGTGGTATTTGTAAAGAATATCACACTTCCCTTCTCATCTGACACGATACAACTGTCGCTCGCTGTAAAGCTCAGCGCAGGAAGGAAAAATACGGTTATTCCCTGACTTGCACTGATTTTACAACCGTTTGCAGTTGAATCGATATAGGTGATCTGGTGCTGTCCGAAGCCGGAAACCGAAGGGTCAAACCTGAATCCGTTCACACTGTTGCCGGTTACGCCGGCACCTATGAAATAGCCGTTTCCCGCATCCCCTGCCAGATTAAAAGGCGCATCATTCTCACATTTCTCTGCCGGGTCGGGAAAACCGATGAATTTCGGCTGCCTGATAGTCTCAATGGTGAAGCCTTTTTGAATGCTGAAGGTATCGTTCTGGAAATACTTATAGACCAGTTGATAATCGCCCGGGGCAATCAGCGCAGGACTTATGACCGCTGTGTTATCGCCGTTATCAAGAATCCCGTTTACCTCCGGGGTATCCAGCAACTCATTGATCAGCTCAAACCGCCCAAGTATTGAGGGACTATTTGGGATTGCGCGTGCAACAAATGCTTCAGCATTATAACAATAAACATTCCCCAAAAGTATACTTCCCTCGGCCTCTTTTACGCCAATAAGTGTGCTGTCCTTGCTTATGCAGCCGAAAGAATTGGCATAGGTATAAATCAGTTTATGCGGAGAGCTTGGAACACCGGCTATTCCCGGGTAAAATTTACTTGAAGTACTCTCAACCCCCGGACCATTGAAAACTCCACCCGATAGAGTAGCTGAGAGTTCAACAAAAGGACGCAGCACGTTATATTCGGCACTCAGACTGTTAATCACAACGGGAGTAATTGCATTTACCGTAATTTCTTCAAGGCTCTGGTTCTTGCATCCGTTAATAGTGCTGTCAACATAGGTAATATTAATTGCACCGCTTCCGGCAACAGCGGGATCGAATTTAAACCCGGAGCTGCTGTTTCCCGAAACCCCAATGCCGGTAAAATAGCCATTAGCTGCATTCCCGGCCAGATTAATCGATGATGCATTCACGCAGATATTTGCAGGATCGGGCAAACCAAGGATTTTTGGAGGCTCGATATATTCGATGTAGAAGTTTTTGTTAAGCTGGAGAAATTCATTGAAATAGTAGACAAAGGTCAACAAATAGTTGTTACCCGGAGACAGCAGCCTGGGTGAAATTGTTACCGAGTTGTCCCCGTTGTCGTGAATACCGTTTCCATTGGGAATCAGTGTACCGTTAAGCCGTAATTCAAACACCCCGGGGATATTTGCGGGATCGGTAAAGGCAAAGGCTGTAAAGGGTTCGGCGTTATAGCAATATAGGTCTTCGACAGAGATTCCCCCGGAAGCTTCAATTACACTAACAATCGCGCTGTCTTTGCTTATGCAGCCAAATCCGTTTGTAAAGCTGTACATTATGGTATGGGGCGAATCGGGTACGCCGGCAAACTCGGGATAGAACTTGTTCTGGGCAGAAATAACCCCCGGTCCGCTAAATACACCCCCGCTTGGTGTAGCTGATAAAATGACTCCAAGCGATTCAACGCTGTATGCGCTTCCCAGAGAGTTAATGCTTACCGGGGTGGGTGAATTTACCGTAACGAACACTGTTCCGGTCCCTGTGTTCGTAAGTCCGGAATTGTCGGTAACCGACTGAATCGTATAGTTTGCACTTGATTGCGGAGCAACTTTAAAACTGAAAGGTGAACTGGATATCTGATTAAACATCAGACTCTTTGTTCCATCCCATACCACAAGGTTCCATTTGGCTCTACCTGTCAGGTTTACAAAAACCGTACCCGAATCACCTTTACAAATCGATCCGGACCCGGTTATAGTTGCGGTGGGCTTTGTAGTATACACAGCCAGGTTGTTCGCAAATGAAGTAACCGGAATCGACTTGTTGCCAGAAGCATCCTTTAATACAATATTTATCGGGAGATTACCCGAACTTACCTCGGCATCGCTGTTCTGAACCGGGTAATGCAGTGTATAGGCAGAACCCGCCCCATTAAGGGTGAACCGTCCTGAGCTGAAAGAAATCCCGTTAATGAAGGTTTCAGGGGACAGGGAATAGCCGTTTCCATCAGCCGAAATAGTTATAATAAGAGTTTCACCGGGAATATAGGTGCTGTCAGGGGCCGAAACCAGCGATATTACAGGAGCATGGGCATCAATGGTAAACGAAGGCGAAACTGCCACAACTGGTTTTGCAAGGCTCACATTTCCTGCGGCATCATTAAAAGCTATTTGTCCGGTCAGAGCGGCAGAATTCAAAACATCACTATCACTTCCCGAAACCTGATAACTAAAGAAATACGACCCTCCTGATTCACTTATCAATTCGAAGGCAGGAGAGGTGATTGAGACCCCGTTTATGCTGGACAGGGCATTGTTAACCGAATACCCTGCCTGGTCGCAAGTGGCAATAAGCTGTACAAAATCACCAGCCTTATGCATTGTTCCTAAAGCCTGAAAGGAACTAATTACCGGCTGATTGGCATCGATAAGGTCGTTATTCTGAACAATCGGTAATGTGTAAAGATTCCCCCAACGTCCCGATACTTCCAGCTGAACCGAAACAGGAATGTTTGAAAGTGCAGAGTAGTCGGTTGTTCCTGCATCTATAGTAATTACAGCACTGTAGGTAGTACTGTTGGTTCTTGTAAGGCCCGTGAGTAAGCGCCCGCCTACTGTTCCTGAAGTGAGTGAAAAGACCTGTCCGTTATCATTGTTTACAGTAATAGTGACCGGAACAACATCTCCAATATTGTGAGTCTGATTTGGGATTGTGATATTGGTAATAACGGGTTCAACAACAGCCACAATTGTGGATGGGTTGGATACCAATGAACCTCCAGATGAAAGCCCGCTAATTATCGTAACCTCCAAAGTCGCATTCACATCGATATTACCGCTGTAAGCAAGAATCAACCTTGCACTGCTTGAAGTTTTATTTGTGACAGAGCTGATTGTTACGCCAGCAGGTGCCGAAAGGGTAAAATAGCTGGCATCGACCAATGCAGGGTTTGAGAAAACAACTTCAGAAATAATAAGATCCAAAGCTACTCCGTCCAGATCAGCTTCGCTAATGCTCAAAGGACTTATGCTTGCCCCCACTGCTGATGGACTTATGGAAAAACCAGATGTTGCAGCAGTTATAAGCGCTCCGCTTGATGCCTGAAGAGCAGCATCGGGTATAGCATAGGTAACAGACTGGGTGGCGCTGATATCAAAAGTGCCTGCTGCAGCAAATGTAATTACAGCGCGTGTTGAAGAGGGTCGTGCGACACTGATGTTGGGAAGGACCTTTGTATTCCATTCACTCCCTCCCCCACCGCTAAGACCGGTAATAAACTGTGCTTTAAGAGCAGCAAGGTCGGTGACCCAACTGTCGGTTGTACTAATATCAAGCGTCAGGGTAAGTCCCCCGGCGCGAACCTGTGCTTCGGTAATCGTTGATGTTCCTGTTGACCATGTTACAGCGGTGGTGGCGTTTTGGTTATTCACAGTAAACAGGGTGCCAGGAGCTGCCCCTGATGTTCCGGTAAATGCAGCGGCAGGAATACTTGAAGAGACCGTTTCGTTTGCACTGATAGCATACAAAGAAGCGGCAGGAAGGCTGAGAGTAACGCGCGAATCCGAATTTCTGGCAAGGTTTCCAAACCCAAGCTGGGCGGAAACTGTACTCCAATCCCTGTTTCCGGTTATCCCATTTAGGAAGGATGCGGTAGTGTCGTTGTTATTTCCAAGCCGGTTCAGCCAGGTATCGTATTGCACATCGAATATTACTGTATTCGTTCCCGCTCGGATACTGTACTCTCCAATGGCAGGGGTTGCTGTTCCGCTGATTGTCACTACCGGATTAAGATCGTTAATTGTTAAAGTGGGATTGGTGGTGGCCGAAACGGTGGCGTTCAGGTAGGATGATCCCGGGAACAATTATCACATAGCCTGCTGCTGCAGGAAGAGTTATGGTAACCCGCGTATCGGAAGTACGATCAATATCGCCAATTGTAAGAAGGTTGGTGACTTCAGCCCATTTACCATTTCCGGTTATGCCATCAATAAACGCGTTTGTGATGGGAATATCCGAACCCAACAGGTTGCTCCAGTTGTCTCTTGAAACATCGATAATAATGGTTTCCAAACCGGCAAGGATATCAGATTCGTCGTTGTTGGTCAGCAGGGTGGACCCGGAATAGATTGAAATAACCGGTGCCTCATCGGTAATCGTAAAAGCTGAGGTGTTAAGCGCACTGCCGGTGGCCAGC
>JAIFNN010000143.1 GCA_020047715.1 Bacteroidota bacterium
AGCTTGCTCGCAAGCACCTGAGTATTATTTTCGAATGCTATGGAAAAGCAGCAGGTACCCGCGTTTAAAAGCTGCGGAAAATTGCATGAAGCTGAGCGAATTATACCCTTAAAACCTAACGAATTTATAAACCTTATAAACCAAAATAATGAAAAACCTTACCGTAAAAGACATCGCAAAAATGATTGATCATTCCTTGTTGCATCCCACTATGGACGACAAAGCGCTGAAAGAAGGAATTGAACTTGCAAAAAAGTATGATGTCGCATCCGTGTGCATCAAGCCCTATGCAGTGAAAATGGCCGCCGAAATGCTCAAGGGAACCGATGTGCTGGTGTGCACTGTGATTGGTTTTCCCCAGGGAAACAGCCGCATCGACGTAAAGGTTTTTGAAACCGAAAGAGCCATTGAAGACGGTGCTACCGAAATAGATATGGTGGTTAACATCGGTAAGGTGCTTGGTGAGGATTGGGCATATATCGACGATGAAATCAAGGCGGTTGTGTCGGTAACAAAGAAAAACAATGCAGCCCTGAAAGTTATCTTTGAGAACGATTTTCTGCCGGAGGACAAATTCAAAATAAAACTCTGTGAAATCTGCAGCAAATACGATGTGGAATTTGTGAAAACATCCACCGGATATGGTTTTGTAAAACAAGCCGACGGAAGCTACAACTATCTGGGTGCAACCGAGCATGATCTGAAACTGATGCGCAAACACTCAAAACCTTCCGTACAGATCAAAGCTGCAGGTGGAGTAAGAACCCTCGAAGACACCCTGAAGGTCCGCTCCTGGGGAGTTACAAGGATTGGAGCAACAGCAACTGCATCAATAATTGCGGCTATGACCGGAGGCAAGGCCGAATCAGCTCCCGGTGGCTATTAAGGTACTGGGGAAACCTACCCAAAGTGAGAAACAGTAAATTGGAAAACCCCACATCGAAATAATGAATAAAAAAGAAATTTTTCTTGATTTCCTTAATTCAGGTCCCCAAAACGGGTGTATCCCTTTTCATCCCATTTTAATGCATTTTGCTGCCCGATCGAATAATTCAACTTATGGGGAATTTGCTTCAGATCACAGGGTTTTGGCGGAGAGCAATATCCGATGCATGGAACAATTTGACCTCGACTGGGTAGAGTTAATCTCCGATCCGTACCGCGAAACTGCCGCCTTTGGTGCCAAAATCAAATTTATACCGGAAGGGGTGCCCATTTGTCTCTCCCCGATACTAAAAACAACCGCAGATATTCATAATCTTAAAAATCCTGACGTTTACAAGTCACCCCGTACCCTCGACCGCATCGAAGCTGCCATCCTGTACCAGAAACTGCTTAAGGGAACCGTACCTGTTTTCGGGTGGATCGAAGGCCCGCTCGCCGAAGCCTGCAGCCTTGCCGGCGTTGGGAATATGCTTGTGATGCTGATGACGGATCCTGATTTTTGCGACTTTCTGTTAGACAAGTGTATGATTACAGCTAAAGAGTTTGCAAAAGCCCAGATCGATGCAGGATGCGATGTGATTGGCATCGGTGATGCGATTTGTTCGCAGGTTGACCCTGTGGATTATAACCGCTACGTTTTGGAGAGGCATAAGGAACTTACCCGCTATATCCATTCATTGGGCGGAAAAGTTAAAATTCATATTTGTGGGAATATTACCCATCTCTTACCTTCCTTAGCTCAAGTCGGACCCGATATTCTCGATATCGACCATCAGGTAAGCTTTGACGAAGCATATCATTTTATGGGTCCGCGAACAGCGATTTGCGGAAATATTGATCCGGTTGTAATTCAGGATTCCTGTCCGGATGAAATTGCCAAATTAACCCAATCCCTTATTTCGGCAAATTCCGGGAAGAAGTTTATCTTATCAGGTGGGTGTGAGATTACCGTAAATACAACTCATGAGAATCTTCATGCAATGAGAATCCCCTTGAAATAATGAATTCTTTTTGCTTTGATTCAACAAGAACCAGCACTCCGGGTAACTGGCTACAGGGTTGATGTTACCGGTACCTGGAAGGGGACTATAAGTTCTCTTGAAGGAGTTTTTTCGGGGGAATCGCTTTTAAACCTTCCTGGGAAACCTTACATTGCGGTAAGAATCATTAAACAATAGGCAACTTAAAAAACGACTTTAAATTCCAAATGTTCATGAATATTGCGTTTCGATTTTTTTCAAAAACCGGGGAATCAGTATTTGCAATACTTTCTCCCTTATTATTAATGCTCGCTTCCTGCGGGATTAACAAAGAACCTGTCTCTTTTACTCCGGGAGAAATTTGGAACGACAATAAGGGTGTTCATATAAATGCACATGGTGGGGGCATTTTATATCATAACGGCAACTACTTCTGGTACGGTCAGCATATGATTGAAGGTGATGAAGGCAATAAAGCCATGGTGGGTGTTCATGTCTATTCCTCTGCCAACCTTAGCAACTGGGAAGATCGGGGAATTGCCCTAAAAGTTGATGAAGAGAATGATGACAGTGATATTGCCAAAGGCTGTATACTGGAGCGACCGAAAGTTATCTATAACGAAAAAACCGGCAAATTTGTGATGTGGTTCCACCTTGAGTTAAAAGGTCAGGGCTACTACGCCGCCCGATCAGGAGTGGCTATAAGCGACAGTCCGGAGGGACCGTTTCAGTTCATACGCTCTTTCCGACCCAATGCCGGGTTTTGGCCTGTAAATGCAGGGGAGTATCATAAAAAGCAGGTTGCCGACAGTATTAAAGCCAGCTATTGCGGAGGTAAAGGTTGTCTGCCGGCCCATCCCGACACCCTAAACCTTCTGGGTCGGGATTTTGCCAAAGGACAGATGGCCCGCGACATGAACCTCTTTGTTGACGATGATGGTAAAGCATATCATATCTACTCCTCTGAAGAAAACAGTACAACACATATCTCACTGCTTACCGACGACTATCTCTCTTTTTCGGGAACGTATGCAAGATTCTTCGCCGATCGGTACATGGAAGCCCCTGTGATTTTTAAAACATCACAAGGAGTCTATTTTTTCATGGGATCGGATTGTACCGGATGGAATCCAAATGCAGCCAGATCTGCTGTTGCAAAAAACATACTTGGACCCTGGACCGAGTTGGGAAACCCCTGCTTCGGAGCCGATTCCTTAACTACCTTCAACTCTCAGAGCACCTGCATCTTTCCTGTGCAGGGGGAAAAAGACCGCTTCATCTACATCGGCGATCGATGGACACCCGATAATGCCATCGACGGAAGATATATCTGGCTTCCGGTTGAATTGAAGGGTGAGCGCTTTGAAATAAGGTGGCATGACAAATGGAAGCTATAACCAATAAAATAAAACCAACAATGAAACTATTAAATCTGCTACTTATCCTTGGGTTTCTGTTTCACGATCTGAATTCGCAGAACCTCCTGAAATTCGAATGGAAATTCAAAACCGGAGATGAGCTTGCATGGGCCAATTCCCAATACGATGATAGCCAATGGGCATCAATTACTGCAGGAACAAATTGGGAAACCCAGGGTGCCGGCAATTACGATGGATTTGCCTGGTACCGCCAATCCATAATTGTATCATCAAAAAACAAAAAGGAAATACAATCAAATGGCGGTTTAATCCTGAAACTTGGAACAATCGACGATGCCGATTACACTTACTGGAACGGGGAACTAATCGGAAAAAACGGGGAAATGCCTCCCAACTATCAGGGGGCTTATGATAAACCCCGCGAGTACACAATCCCGGCCGACAAAATACTATGGGATCAGGCCAACCTGATTGCGGTAAGGGTTTTCGATGCCGGTGGAGGAGGCGGAATCATTGGTGAGGAACTAAGCTGCAATATCAGAGGATTAGAGCAGATGATAGCAATTGAGCCTCAATTCGGTCGCAACGATCATTTGTTCCTTGAAAAAGGAGCAGTAAATATCCCCATCAGGATTACCAATCAAATGAAGACTCCCCTAAAAGGCACTTTGACCTTTAAATTACTATCCGATTTTGGGGAAATCGTTAAAACAACCCAAAAGCCCATCTCGATCAAATCAGGTAGCTCCGCAACAATTACTCTTGAAGCAGGCCTGCTAGCTCCGGGATTTTACAATGCCACAGTTATATATTCAGGCGAAAACGACAATAAAAAAATGGACTTCAGCATCGGAGTCAGACCCGAAGAAATTGTATCACCAACCGACAGACCCGACGATTTCGACAATTACTGGATGCGAGCCAAAAGAGAGTTGGCAGCGGTTGACCCCCAGTTCAATCTCATCCGCCAGGATTCCCTTTGCACCGCAGAAAAAGAAGTGTATCTCGTGGAAATGCGATCGCTTGGTAATGTCCTGGTCAGAGGCTGGTACACCAAGCCGGTGAAACCCGGAAAATACCCGGCAATCCTTCATGTTCAGGGCTACAGCTCCGTAATGATACCTGCTTACGCCTACCAGGGTAATGATATGGTAAGTTTCAACCTTAACATCAGGGGACACGGCAACAGCCGCGACAACATCAACCCCGGATTCCCCGGTTATATGCAGTACAATGTAAACGACAAGGAATTATATGTTTACCGGGGAGCTTATATGGATTGCCTCAGAGCGGTGGATTTCCTAAGCAGTCGCGATTGTGTTGACACAGCACGCATTGCCGTTGAAGGCGGCAGCCAGGGCGGGGCACTGAGTTTTGCCACCGCTGCTCTCGATTCCAGAATCGACCTCTGCGCACCCGATGTTCCCTTCCTTTCGGATTTTAAAGACTATTTTAAAGTGGCTGCCTGGCCGGGGGGTGAATTTGCCAATTATTTTAAGGAGCATCCGGAAGTCACGGAAGAGGAAATCTATAAGACTTTGAGTTATATCGACATCAAAAATCTTGCTCCATGGATAAAAGTACCGGTACATATGTCGGTAGGACTGCGGGATGCAACCTGTCCTCCGCATATAAACTTCGCGGCATACAACCAACTTCAAACGGAAAAGGAGTATAAGATATACCCGTTTGCAGGTCATGGATTACCCTCAGAAAATTATGAACTAAAAATGACCTGGATTAAAAAACATTTCGGTCTTTTGGAATAGCTAATAAAATTCATGAGCCGATCGGATTTGAAGGTTTTGCAATTTGAATTTTGCAATTTGCAATTTGAATTCTTTCTTGTTACTATAAAAAATATTGTATGTATTCCCAGCGGATTTCCCAATTGATAATTCTGACCCTATTATTTCAGGGATGCAAAGAACAAGAAAACTGGTTTCCTTTCAACCCGATTGAAAGGGAAGGAATATCTGCTATCGATCAGGGCCATTGGCTCGACTCACCTGCAGGCAAACACGGATTTCTGCAAATGGACAGCGATCATTTCCGCTTTGAGGACGGAACAGCAATAAAATTCTGGGGTGTGAATATCTGCAGTGAAAAACCCTATGTCGAAAACGAGGAAGCCGATCGGTGGGTTAAGCATTTGAAAAGGAATGGAATCAATGCCGTCCGGTTTCATAAATTCACCAGCCCTGCACTTACCGGCAACACATCCGTAGATCCGGATTCTGCCATGATGACGAGGTTTGACTATTTTCACAGTCAGCTGAAAACGGCAGGCATTTATTATGGGTGGTCACCAATTTACGGCCACAAACCCCTGCCCGGCGATAGTGCCCGTCTGCTAAGCTATTCTGAAATTTTGAACTCGGGCTTAACAGCCCACCTTAAAAATTCTACCATAGGTCTGGTAAATTTCGCCGGGGATCTGCAGGATTTGCAAACAGAACTGATCATGAACCTGTTGAACCGAACCAATTCCGTTACAGGACAAAAATATGCGGATGATCCTGCACTTATCTTCGTGGAAATTCAAAACGAAGACAATATTTATTTCGCAACCACCCAGCGGGTGCTGGAAACCTGCCCTCAATACCGCTCCATTCTTGCAGGTCGTTTTTCGGAATGGCTAATGCAGAAATACAAATCACAGGAAAAACTACTTGAAACCTGGGGAACAGAAAATTTCAATTTCTCCAGAGAATTCTCAAAAGACACAGCCGTTTGGCATCTGAAAAAAAGAAACGTATGCCCGATTGCAAACCACGGAGTATTCGATTATGAATATAAAAAAGCGACAGAGAATAATTCAACCATGCCGTTGTATCTTCTGGATATGCTGTCGTTTCTGTATATTCAGCAACAGAATTTCTACGATAAGTCGGTTGCCATGATTCGTTCAACAGGGTATAAAGGTTCAATCGTGGCTTCCTGTTGGCAGGCAGGTAGCGGGATCAGCCATTTCTACAATTTACATAACGATTTCAAAACCGGCATTGTCGATCGCCACAATTATTCCGGGGGAGGAACGGGACACAGCCTTAA
>JAIFNN010000162.1 GCA_020047715.1 Bacteroidota bacterium
TTCGGTATAACAGATGTATTTGCTGTCACAAACCCGAAAATCGTTATATTATCAATCCTTTTAAACAAATTGGCTGAATACTTGTAAAAAGGTTCCCGGTATAAAGCGATATCCAAAATGATGTTTGTGTCTATTAGTAATCGCATATCAATTATTTGTATTTATCGTTCAAATATTGATATTTTAAATCATCTATATTGGAATTTGTTAAAAACCCAGACCACCTATCAACAAAATCAGAAGTATTGAGTTTTGAGGATACAATTTCTTGTTTAGGGACAATTATTATTTCAACCTCCTTATCAAACAATTGATTACTTAAAGGAAGTTTTATCTGACCGGTTTTTGATATCCTTGTTTCAAATTTATAGGTTTGCATGATCATATTTTTTGTCAAAGTTACAAAGAATCTACTTTCAGTACAACTACTCAACTATCAGACAATCAAATAAATTCAAAAAGAATGTCCTAATGAGTATTAATTCTTCTTCCAATCTGCTCTCGATATAAACCTTTTTTCATTGGTAGCATCAAACACCCTGTAAGCACTGATTTTACAACAACTCTAATGATATACGGTGTGGTGCTTACCATTAAGTCAAAGATACATTTTGAAAGCAAATCACAACGCTATCGACATGATAATTTTTAAGCCTGCTGCCGGCGGAGGCTTTTGGCGAATTAACTCTTGCAGGCTTAACCAAAGCTATTGAGAAAACCTGTACCGTGAGCGGTGCCGACATTCGTGCGGTACTGTATGCTATGGTGGATGTTGCTGTCGACAGTCTCGCCGAGGGAACCATTGTCCGTTTGGGCGACCTGGGAAGCCTCAGAACATCCATTAGTTCCGAGGGCAAAGCTACTCACGATGAAGTTAATGCCTCGGCCATTAAAGGAGCAAGCATCATCTTTACCCCCGGCACACGCATTAAAGAGACTTTGAGTGCCATAAAATACGAGAAAGTATAACTCTTTAGGTTTTACATGAGGAATTAGCCCGTTTCAGGCAACGGGCTTTTCCTAAGCATCGGAACAACCATTCCCAATTAAGAAAATTATTTTCCCAATTGGGAAAATAATTTTCTTAAGCAGGAAAACCTATTCTATCAGAAAATGAATTTAAGCCAAAATATTAAAAAACACTGAACGTCAAATATAACAAAGCAAAAAGCAATAAATATGCCTGTTTCATATAAACTAGTACCGATAAGCAAACCTGCATCTGCCAACAAAGTGAAAGTATTAATACGCCCCTCAGTTGTAATAAATGAAATTATTACACCAGATGTATTTCTTGAGAAATTCAGTCAATACAAAAGATTTCCGAAAGCAAACATTGTCCATTTCATGTATTCGCTGCAAGAATTCCTGTTACAGGAACTCAAAGAAGGCAATATTGTGCAAACCGGTGCAATAGGAACCTTTTTTCCTCTGGTAACCCTTAAAAAAGAAAAAAATAAAGACACAAAAAATACTATCAACAACTTTGAATTTGGAATAAACTACCGTCCAACCCTTGAAATGAAAAAAGAGCTTGAGGGGGCGGAATTAAAAAAGGTACAAATATAAAGCTGAGGTTAAAATCCGATAGGCGCTAACTAAAAATTAATTGGTAACTAACTTATCCCCGAAGAGACTTAAATAAATTGGCGAGAAATAAATTACTGAAGTAATAAAAATAGAATATATGAAACTAAAGAAGAAACGGTACGCAAACATAATGATTAAACAATATTTTGTAACTTCGCAAGAAATTACTTTGATATGACAGCAGTAGAATTGAAGACAGTGCTTATCAGGAGGATATCAGAGATTAATGATGTCTCATTTCTTAAAGCTATTAAGACAATTCTTGACTCAAAGACTGATAAACAGATACTTGCCTTGAGCGCAAAACAAAGAGAAGAGATCATTGCATCTCAGAAGGAAATTGAAAATGGATTGTTTATCGAGCATGATGAGCTAGACAAAGAAGTTACTGCATGGCTAAACGCAAAATAATTTGGTCTCATCGAGCAAGGATTAAATTGTATGAAATTCTCAAATTCTACAATGAAAAGAATCAAAGCAATTCATATTCTAGCAAACTCTATAAAAAGTTCACAAGAGAACTAGACCTACTCAAAAAACATTCAGACTTAGGCATAAATACAGAGTTAGAATCTGTAAGAGGATTAATAACAGGGGACTTTATAATCTATTATCAAGTCACAGATGCAACGATAATAGTTCATTATATTTGGGATTGCCATCAAAATCCGGAAGATTTACGAATTTTATAATAGCAACTTTTGCTAATAAATAGGACTCTGAGCGGTCTGTAATGCCGGTCCCGATTTTTCGGGAGCCCGGCGAGGAGTTCCCGATATCCATCGCGATTGAACTACCCTTCGGCAGGCTCAGGGCAGCGCCTAAAATCAATTCAACAGGTTCCAGGAAAGGCACCCGCCGGGCCACGGGCCATGCACCTATTCCCAATTATACATTCAGGTTGTTTTTGCCGTAAAAGGCAGAGAAAACCTAATTTCAAAATTATGGAAGGATGAGTTGCATAAATCGTTCCTTCGGGATTTCCATTCAATCTGTGAATCTGTGGCAACAACCAACGAATTGCATCGCGGAACAAAGTTATAGGAGATGAACAAAAACTCTGGTTAAATTGTTGGATCGTTTGATCACACACAATTCAATAACCAGACTTCATGAGAACCAAACTGATTTTTACCGGACTATTACTGTTTGCCGTCCTCACATCAAAGGCCCAGGATCACAATAGTCAGCGAATTCCGCTTATAGGAAGCCATGCCCCTTCATTCAGATCTCCCTCAACAAATGGAATGATTTCATTCCCCGAGGATTTCGGGGCGAAATGGAAAATATTGTTTTCTCATCCCCGCGATTTTACTCCGGTTTGTTCGTCGGAAATACTGGACCTTGCCTACCATCAAAATGAATTCAGTGATCTCAATACGCAAATAGTTGTACTTTCCGTCGATCGCATGGTATCTCACCAAAGCTGGAAAACCGACCTCGAAAATATTGATTTCAAGGGAAGAGGGACAGTTGAAATAGATTTTCCTTTGGTTGTCGATAGCAGCTATGCCATTTCTTACAAGTATGGAATGGTTGATTCCCAGTCAAAATCCGGACAAAGTGTGAGGGGTGTTTTTTTTATCGATCCTCAGAACAAGATTAGGGCATTTCAATTCTACCCCAGTGAGGTTGGAAGAAGCACTGATGAGATATTACGTACATTACAGGCACTTCAGACGCACGACAAGCATCAGGACATTGTGCTTCCGGTTAATTGGCGGCCCGGGGACGATTATATGAAAACCTTCCTTTCACCTGAAGATAAAGAGAAATTAAAAAACAAGGATCCTGAAATCTACTTTATCAATTGGTATATGATCTATAAAAAGTCGGAATAGCACCCAATGTAATTTATCGTCCCCTGAAACCTTATTATTTAAAAATTGCATGAGAAATCTACGTATTCCCTTGATTTTCCTGACCCTTTCAATTAGCTTCAATTCATATGGGCAAACCAATACAGGAAAAATAGAAGGTTATGTTTATAACCCCGATAAAGAACCTGCCGCTTTCTCCACCGTTGTTCTGATGAACAAGGACTCCATTTTTATGAACGGAACACTCAGTGGAGAGAAGGGCGATTATAGTTTTGATAAGCTTAAATCAGGCGACTACTATATTATGATCCGTAATGTGGAGTTCAAAACTTATGTCTCAGATTTAATTTCTTTGCGTGAAGAACAGGTTTACAGTCTCGGAAACATTGAGCTGAAAACCAGGCTTAACGATCTTGAGGAGATTGTTATCAAAGGTGAAAAGGCTATGGTTGAAGTGCATGCGGACAAAATGGTTTATAATGTTTCCGCCAGTGTAAATTCGACGGGGAAAAGTGCTCTTGACCTGCTATCCACATCTCCCGGAGTAAGGGTCGATATGGATAATAATATTATCCTTCAGGGAAAATCGGGAGTGCAGATCTATATCAATGGCCGGCCCTCAAGAATTTCGGGAAGCGATCTGGCCAATTTGCTGGAAGGTATAAGGTCAGAAGATATTGAGGCGATCGAGATAATCTCTAATCCATCCTCAAAATATGATGCTGAGGGAACCGGCGGGGTAATAAATATCCTAATGAAAAAGGAATTGAGCACGGGATTTAACGGGACTGTAAACGGAAGCTACTCCAAGGGAGTAAAACCCAGAAAAAGTGTTGGCACAAATCTAAATTTCAGTGGAAATAAACTGAATGTCTTTTCCAGTTTAAACATCTCCGATGATAATTATACATTCAACCGTAATGAATTAATGCTTCAGGACAACTATTCACTGGATCTTTTGTCACTCAGACCCACAAACAGGAAAGGCCTGAATTTTTCCGGTGGTCTGGATTACAAAATCAATCAGGAACACATTATTAGCCTTGATGCCAAAGCATTGGTAAATAACCGGAACTCCCCCCAGTCGAGCACAACTTATATCGAGGACCTAAGTGCGGTGTTGCCAACAGAAAGGTTGGAGGCTGAAACCCTCGATGATGGAGGAAGTCAGAATTACAGTACCAACATTCATTACAGCTTTACCCCAAATCGGAGTTCAGAATTTTCTGCCGATCTAAGTTATGCCTACTATGAAAACATTAAAAAAACAGATCAGCCTAATCGCTACTACTCCATGGATTCTCTTCTTCTAAGAAGTAAGCAAAGCAATTTTGACGCAAATACAGGCATAGACCTCTTTTCAGCGCAGATGGATTACACAACAAGTATAGGGAAGGCCAAACTATCCGCAGGTGCTAAATACTCATATATCAACACAAACAATGAGCTTGCTTTTTATGACGTTGTGAATAGCGAGGAAGTGATCAATGCCGACAGAAGCAATGATTTCAACTACCTGGAAAAAGTAGCTGCTGCTTACCTGATGTTTACGATTAACCCAACCTCCAGAATATCGCTCAATGGAGGGCTAAGGGCTGAGAACACTACCTCGCTTGGGGAACTGATCAGTGCGAACCCGGGCCCGGATGATATCGTTCCCGGAAATTACACCAATCTTTTTCCCAATTTGAGTATCGCCTATAACGACAAGGAAACTCATGCCTTGAGTTTAAGTTACGGAAAGAGAATCACCCGACCCAATTATCAGAATCTGAATCCTTTTGAATCGAAGCTAAGCGAGCTGTCTGCATGGAAAGGAAACCCCTTTCTTAAACCAAATTTCATCAATAATTATCAGGTGAGTTATTCCTTTAAAAGAAAGCTGATTATTTCCAACACGTACAGTATAACCCGGAATTATTTTGCCAATGTATTCGAGACAGTTGGAGAAAAAGGTAATGTTATCATTCCAAGAAATATGGAAAAAGCTATAATTAACGGCCTTTCCGTGAGTTATCCGCTCAAAATGACAAAATGGTGGGAATTCTCTACCTATCTGATATACAATTATGAAGCCTATCAGGGGAGTATCGAAGGTACGATGATAGATATAAAAGCCAATGTTTTGGATTTCAGAATGCAGAATGAATTTCGTCTTCCCGGTGACGTAAGTATGGAGCTTTCTGTTTATGCAACCAGTCCTTCTGTCTGGGGAGGAACAACAACCATAGAAGCCAATTACACCATCGATCTTGGCGTTAAACGAGAATTCTTCAATAAAAAGCTTCTGCTTCAGGCAGCGGCAACAGATATTTTCAATACAGGGAGCTCCTATTTTTACAGCAGTAACTATGGAGGAATGGTCATCGACGGGGATGTGTTTTTCGATGGACGGAGGATATCGGTTAATGCTGCTTACAAATTCGGTAACCAAAAGGTAAAAACCAGAAAAAGCAAATCCTCACTCAATGAAGAGCTCAACAGGATTTCAGATTAGTTTTCTATCCATAAAATCCTGTCGAAGCTTTTCTTAGAAATAATTTCACCTCATAGGGGATCCATGAGTTTGGACGTCGAAATTTATCGGAAACGTATAAACCACGTTAACCGGCTTACCTCTTTGAAAGCCCGGCTCCTATCGAGGAGACGACTTAATTCCGCGCATTGAAGTGAATGATGACGATTGATTCAATACGGTATTTATAGCATTTTATGTTGGTTTAAATAACGCCCTATTTCCTCAGGCTTCGTGGTTGGAGAGAATCGCTTCACCGGCTTGCCGTTTCGGTCGACCAGAAACTTCGTGAAATTCCACTTGATCTTGCTTCCGAACCACCCGGGCAGCTTCTTTTTAAGATATTTGTATATCGGATGCGCGCCATCGCCGTTTACATCAATCTTGGCAAACATCGGAAATGTAACTCCGTAGTTGATCA
>JAIFNN010000038.1 GCA_020047715.1 Bacteroidota bacterium
TGTTGGGCAAAGCCATTAAGTGTAAGCAGAATTGCCGAAAGGAATATGCTTATTTGCCGTAAGACTTTTTTTCTCATGATCTGGCTATATATGTAATTATATATCATCGCTTTAATCTTGTTTTACGAACCTGAAGATATAGGTCTTTAAGGTTTTGTTATATCGATCCAGCTCAAGGATTTCTTCAGGGGTTTTACCTGTTAGTATGTCCTGATCCACAGGAGTGAACATGACAAGTTCTTTGCGGTTTCCGATAAATGTTTTTATTCTGATTTCCATAACAGAGCCTGTCAACTCCAGAATGGTGAAGCGAACCGGATAAGGTTCGTATTTGTTGCTTCCGTTCCAATGGTCCATCGACAGGTCGAGCATATCTTCATTGGTAACAATCCATGTTCCGGCTCTCTCCATAGTATCGCAGGAGCTGTAAAGCCGGTAAATTCCGTTTTGTTCAATAAGCAATCTGGTGCTTTGTTCGCAAACCGTCATTGTGACTTCCGCACCATCTTCAAGAATGGCTTCCTGAGCCCAAAAGCCGGTAATCGTTTTTGAGTAGTCTGTTTCTTTTTCGCACGAAGGGAAAAGTGCAAAGACAAGAATCAGGAGGGGGATAAATAGTTTATTCATAGTTCAGTGAGGTTTTTTCAATGGTTGCCAAAAATATAGGCACTACTCCGTTGTCCGGTTGTATTTCAGAACCGTAACCTGAAGGTTTCCTTCAGGTGAAATATCGTTCCTACGTAAAGTCATACTGGATTTATCGAGCTGATCCACGTAAAAAGCAGCAGGCAGGTATTCCGAAATATTCAGCATATCGGATTTGTAGCTCCATCCGGAATTGACGCTGAGATCATTACAGGCATCATAAAGAAGGCAGAGATTCTTCTCCTTCAATTCAATAGTACTTTGCTTTTCGCATTCGCTCAGGGCAGCGACAGAACTCCCAATAATTTTTTCAGAGAGTTTCCATTTGCCTACCAATTGAATATCAATATTCTCCTCCTCTTTTTCGCAGGAAAAAACAGCAAATAAAAAGAAAGAAAACGCTACAATTTTGAATACAATTGCTTTCATCCGGTGAGAATTATTATCGTTAAAAGAAACTCATCTGAATCATCAGCTGCATGGCTCATCACATGCAACACATCCCGGTCTGAAAACCCCAGGTGAGTTTATAAGGAAAATCAATAGTAAAGGGAATAAGGATGTCTTAAAAGTTTATTGTCTTTGAAGCCTGTTCCATGATCCGGTTAGTATAAGTCAAAACGTATACTCCCGAACAACATCATGAAGAAACATCATTTAAAAGAACCGTTTCACAACTTTCAAGACATCCTTATCACCCAAATACTTATTTTACAGATACTTTAGCAGTGGATACGCTTCCGTTTTTGGTTCCAACTTTAAGAATATAAATTCCTTTGTTGGGAACCGAAATCGTATTCAATTCAGAGTTTGCGTTCATTCTTGACGAAATCACATTTCTTCCAAGCATATCATAAACATCAGCTCTGGAAGCATCGGGAACCGAGAAATAGATCGTTTTATCGACAGAATAAACTTTCATATCGCTGCGGAAATTTGACTTAACACCAATAGTTGAAGAAGCTTCACGCTGATCGGGATTTGCGTCAATCGTTACCTCATCGAAGTAGAAATCTCCGGCAGGACTGTTAATAAAGTTGCCTTCAGTGTCTGTACGAACATCGAATCGAACAGCAAAAGATTTAACAGCAACATAGCTGCTCAAATCCCAAACCAGGTCGAACCATTCGCCATCAATCTCTTCCTTAGGATAGGTAAACATTTCTGCGTGATCGCCGTCGGCATTATCGATAACCTGAAGTTGGATCTGGCAATCGATGTCGGCGCGTACAAACACATGCAGGTATTGTTTCGTGCCATACTCGATTTTGTGGATTCCGGGGAAGTTAACCTTCAGACCCTGCCACCATGAAGCATCGGCACTCTTGGAGAACTTAACCACTTTTCCATTAGGATTAACTGTACTGGTTGTAAAAGGGTTGTCGATAATTGAATATGAATTTGCGGCATTTTGCGTATCAAAAACCAAAGCGTCAATCTGCGCCTGGTCCTGACCGTTCAGCATATCCATACCTTCAAGAATTACCACTCCTCTTGCAAGCGGGTTGTTGCTCAGAACAACTTCATCAAAATAATAGTCGGTCGGATCTTCAGCTCCACCACCCCAGTTTCTGTCCATTAAAATACAAACTTGTGATAGAGGCTCAGCGTTTTCCATATACCATTTCAGGTCAATAACGATGTCTTCCCACTGACCGGCTTTTCCAAGATTGCCGTCAAACCTCTTGGTTCCTTTATCAGCATCCTCCCAAGGGTTTTCCTTGTTTATGTTTACGCTGTATCCCTCATTCAGATTTTGTCTGTAATGATAGATGTGCAGGTAACGGTTGGCTTCAGTAATTGAAACAGGAGCAGCCAGGCTGAAGTTGAAGAAATCGGGCCACCATGATTTTCCCATCAGAGACTTCAGGATAAGAGCTTTTTCAGTTTTATTGATACCTGTTTTTGCGGGATTATCAACAATTGACGAAAGCACAGGGGCTTCCTCGGTCCCGAAATTCACATATTTGCCTGCAATTGCAGCATCCGTTTTCGCCCATCCAACCATATCATAATAAGTTATGGCTTCGGGTGTTGCTTCGCCTGTCCAAAGAACAGTTTCCTGAGCTGAGGCAAAAAAGCTGATGCCCAGCGTAAGGATTAGAATAGTAGAGATTTTTTTCATAATGTGTAGGTTTAAATTAGATAAGTGAGAATTATTGTTTGAGTTAAATCTATTAGTAAAAAAGTTTATAGCCTTACAAATTTGTTATCGGCAGATTCCCCATCCTCCAGCGTAGCCCTGACAAAATAAATTCCCGGATCGATTTCGATTGAGAAGGAGCAGCTGGTGTTTTCAATGTTCTTCTTGTATCCGATAATCTTGCCCAAACTGTTAAGCACAAAAAGATTGTCGAGTTTTCTGCTATCAAGGGATCCAATGTTAAGGATTCCTGCACTATAGAAAACTTTCAAACCCGCGTTAATCAACTTGGGATCAATTGATGCGGGGAATTGCAATACCTCCCAGATCGAATTGTCTGTGTTGTTCCAGCTCATCTGAACCACGGGAGTCCCTATTTCAAAAACATTGTCGGGGAGACTCCACGACTTCATGCTTTTACGGATCAGTATTTTGTAGAAATCACCTTCCAGATTGACGAAATGAAACCTTTGGTTTTCACCGCCCCAGTCGGAGTATTGCATTATTCTGGCCCCATCGAGGTTTGAAACGCCTTCAACGTCGAGGACGTAGTTCTTTGAAGGCAGGTTGTGAGAAGGTTTGATGATACAGCCTCCGTTTATGTAATCGAAGCTGATGTCGAAAGCTGAATTTGCCTGAGGTGAATCACCTGTAACCACCAGCAGTCCACCTAAACTTCCAGAGGCTGCTTCAATGCCCACATATTTTTCACCCGCCTTGTTTTTGATGTAATACCTCGCCTCCGAAACTGAAGAAGCAGGCATTTGAACCGGGATAACGAAGGTTGTAACCGAGTATTTGGGGGCATCATAGTCAAGAATGTTACTGCTGAGGGTAATATTGGTTTTTGCGAGCCTTTCGGTAAAAGAGGCGTTTACTTTTCCCGACCGGTACCGCTGAATAGTGGGTCCGGCAACTTGAAACGCGCCCAAATCGTAGCTATGGCTTGCCTGAACCGACTTATCATTGCAAACAACAATTATAAGTTCCGACCCATCCTCATTCAGGGCAGTGAGAGTGTTCGGGTCATTATTGTCAATGATTGTATAGCCACGTTTGATAAAGCGCGAATACTGCGAACGGATGTAGTACCCATCGCCTTTGGAAACCGGGTGGCTTACCTCGGCATATTTTCCAACGATGAGCCCCCAGGTTGGACTGTTGTCTGCAGCAATCTGCCAGTCGATCCACGCCTCACATTTCATTTCCTTAATATCCCTGATTATTCTGGCTCCCATGAGAAGAATCAGTTCCTCTTCCGTACCGCCGATATTCAAAGGGCCCGACTCGGATTGCCAGAGTTTGATGTTGTTTGTATGGGAAAAAGTTGCCAGGTTCTTCCGTGAATTATCACTCCCAAAGTAACTGTGCCCATTGATTTTGCCTATTTTGGGAAGAATATCCCCAGCCGTTTTATAAGCCGTTATACCGTTATAACACTCATCGAGGGTGTTCGAGTCCATGGATGTGATTTTGCAATACCCCAACATTCCTTTGGTCTGAAGCTTGCTATATAGTTCGCGAATCATCTTTTCCTGGTCTGCCTGTCCGAAATAGCAACCCTCCTGCCCTCCCAAAGCTTTCCACCAGGTGGAGAAGGGTTCGTTGAATGGTTCGAGATATTCAAAAGTGATTCCCAAGCTGTCGTGATAATAGCGGGTAACATCGGTGAGATACTCTGCAAAGTCGTCGAACATATCCGACTTCAAATTGGCCACATTTCCTTCAACGCTTCCTGCAGAGCAGCCGCTGCGGGTCATCCACCAGGGAGGTGAATTTGAGAATGCCTCAATAATTACATCATTAACCCCTGTCTGGTTTATTCTGGATTGTATGAGTTGTTGCAATATTTTCCGCTGGTTGGCATCCTGTGTCCAGTCGTATGGACCATCGGCAGTTAATTTATATCCGGGCATGTTACCGCCATCGCCCCGCATATGGCTGTGAGCCGGATCGTCCCCACCTCCGATATTGAACCTGAAAATATTCATATTCAACCCGTTGGGATCGGTAACCCAATCACATATTTTCAATACATCAATATCGCTGTATCCGCCCATTATATTCGCCCACCAGCATAATGAACCGCCCCAGCCCTCGATTTTCTGGTATTTGATTGCAGGGTCTATCAAAACCGATTGGCCGAATACCGGTTGGAATGCGACAGCAAAAAGTAGAATGAGGATTATTTTGTGTAGTTTCTTCATGTTTTTCTATTCCCGAATCAGTTTCAATTAATAGGACCGCGCGACACACTTATAAATACTTCGAGGTTAAAATTAACGAGGGATATGATCCTGGTAGTTTTAGTCGTTTAATTAGAACCTTGGATATGCAAGATTAGGCATATAGCTTACAAATCATTGCAACTAATAATTCAATTTTTGGGTTAAATCATTCAAAATACATCTTAACCCCTTCAGAACCGGCCTCGAATAATTAGCTCTGAATCCAACGCCTAAATTATTTAAGTTTCCCTTTGAAATATCGATTACAACCGAACCTATTCGGAATAAGTTAATTGATTTGGATTTTGGATCGGGGCATAGCGTAAACCCATCTTCTCGGTATTGGAGGACGCAAATTGCGACCTCCAATACAATAATTCGTCATTTGTCATTTCAAACATAAAATCCTCTGGGAAGCGAGTAATATTTCTTCTGACAGCCTCTTTTATGTTAAATATTTGACGAAAAAATAATAGTCTTGCTAATTAACCTCAGTTCGGTGTAAGATTAAATGTTAGTGATTGATTTATAATATTTTAGACAAGAGACTAAGAGCTAGGAGGCAATTCAATAGCAGAAAAGTTATGATTTTTATCTCAAAATTGGACAAAAGGTCTCACTTCTCTTAATTTCGTTTCAAATATCTAACGATATTTTAATAAGTTCCAAATTATTAGTTTGTTGTGCAATTCCTTATATCGAACTCACGTTAATTTTCTTATATGGTAAGGGAATAACCTGATGTTTTTCTTTTAGCATTTAATACATAAACCCAAACAACCACAAAGGAATCCTCTTTTGTGTTCCCATCTCAATTCCATCAATAGCTAAAAATGCATTTTCGGTGTTTCGGAGTTGCGTTGTATCCTTTCCTTTGCCACCTACTTCAATGGTGTATTTTTGATTTATAATAAAATCAGCTGGTTCGGTATAATGAATGGTTTGTGTTGACCTTACCTGATTAACAAAAAATGTTTCGCGTAAATTACCTGTTTGGGGCATATGGTTGCAAAGGGCATAGCAAAGGTTTGGGTTGCCTAAATACACTTTTTCGGCCTTTGCAAGTAGGTTAAGCCCTTTACCTTGAGAAGATAACTGCATAATAAGACCTGCCCGTTCCAAAATATCGAGGTATTTATATAAAGTATGTCTTTCGGTCTCAATTTTTCCGGCCAACTGCGATATATTTGGCTTAAAAGGTACATTGCTGCTGATAACCATCAGTAGCTTTTTTAATTTCAGGATGTGTGCATAATCAATATTAGAAATTGCTTGCAAATCCGATTCGAGAATAATATTGATA
>JAIFNN010000006.1 GCA_020047715.1 Bacteroidota bacterium
AGTATTTGATTGAGAAAGAAACTGATCCCGCTATTCAGTCGGCTTATTACGATACCCTTATGATGATATACGATCGCAGAATTGAATATTTCGGAGAAGAAGGCAACGTGTTGGGCCGTAAAGGAAAAGACATGCTGCGATATAACAGTCAGGATTATGAAAGTGCCTACCTGACGCTAAAACAGTCGTTTCTGAAATCAGGAGCCGATATTGATCCGGTAGTTACCGTTGGGCTCATCGAAACGGGTGTTTTAATGTACAAAGCTTCTAAAATCACTGCGAAAGAATTGTTGGACAACTACATTTCGGTTTCCAACGCAACTGAGAGCGAAAAAAACAAAGGTGGCAGACCAGACGTAGCCGAGCAGGTTTTTGTGCGAATCAACGCGGCTTTGGCTAAGGCGGGATTAAGCAATTGTGCTGAAATAGAAGAAGCATTCAAAGAAAAATTAGCAAACGGTTCAGCCGACGCAGGAATTTTGAGTCTTATCTCAGATCTGTTAGTAAAATCGAGCTGCGAGAACACCGACTTCTACGGTGAGGTAAATGAGAAATTGTTTGTTTTGGAGCCTTCTTCGGATAAAGCCTACACTCTTGCCTGGTACTATATTTGATGCCGTTATAAGCTTTTTAAATAAAGCTATTGAACTGGAAACTGACCTGGACAAACAAGCACACTATTATTATCAAATGGCCATCATTTGCAATACAAAGATGAACCTTCAAAAAGATGCTGTCACCTATTCCAGAAAAGCCATAGAGCTTCTGCCAACCTGGGGCGAGCCTTATTTTGTAGTTGCCAATGCTTATTTGCAGTCGGGTAAAGATTGCTTTGACGGTGCCTTTGAAAGAAGCACGGTGTATTGGGTGGCTACGGATCTTTGCCAGAAAGCAAAAACGGTTGACAAAAGCATTGAAGAAAAAGCGAACAGCTTAATTGCAGATTACGCGCGTTTTTACCCGAATAATGAAGAGGTGTTTTTCAGGAGTCTTCAGGAAGGCAGCTCCTACACTGTAGGATGCTGGATAAATGAAAAGACAACGGTAAGGGTCAAAAAGTAAGGGTCTTTTTCCAATGAATCGAGTTGGGGTCAGGGTTCAAACTTATACCCGATTCCCTTCACTGTTTTAATTCTTTTATCGCCGATTTTCTCCCTGAGTTTTCGGATATAAACATCGATGGTTCTGTCGCTCACAAAAACTTCGGAGCCCCAGAGATGCTGGAATATCTCGTCCCGGGTAAATAAGCGTGAAGGTTTGGAGGAAAGCAGCAAGAGTAAGCTAAACTCTTTTTTTGGCATATCCATTTCCATATCATCCACCATGATCATATGTCTTTCCTTATCAATAACCAGATTCCCATGGGATAGTTTCTCAACAGTTTTCACGGTTTTAACCGATTCGATATTTGTGGAGCGTTTCAATAATGCCTGAATACGGCTTATCAGGACTTTGGGACGGATTGGTTTGGTGATGTAGTCGTCGGCTCCTGCTGAAAATCCGGCGATTTGCGAAAAATCCTCAGCCCGGGCTGTCAAGAAGGCAATCAGGGTGCCTGTCATCCCGGGAATGGCTCTAATCTGTTCACAGGTTTCAATACCATCCATTTCGGGCATCATAATATCCAGCAGAATCAGGTGGGGACGAAACTCACGAGCAATTTCAACAGCCGACAATCCATTTCTTGCTGTATTTACAACAAATCCTTCTTTTTTAAGGTTGTAGCTGACAAATTCGATAATATCCTCTTCGTCATCTACAACAAGGATTTTAAAATTGCTATTAGCCATTTTTGCTTCAGGTTTAATTTCAGTCAAAGTTAAGTTTGAATAATTAAGGAATTGTTAATTTAAATTTACCAAAGAAACAATTCTGTGTGTTGTTGAACTCAAAAATAGTTAACATTGTGTTTACAGTATATTAGGATTAATTTAATACCTCAGTTATTTTAAATGGATAATATTGGGTTTTGATATCTCACCTAATTTCAAGCATGGAATATTATTACATATTTATCGTTGTAGTTCTTTTTGCACTAGCGATTTCCGATATTATTGTTGGTGTCAGCAATGATGCCGTAAACTTTCTGAATTCAGCCATCGGATCAAAAGCGGCTCCGTTCCGAATCATTATTTTGGTAGCTGCTATAGGGGTTATTTTAGGAGCAAGTTTTTCCAATGGGATGATGGAGGTTGCCAGAAAGGGGATGTTTAATCCCGAGATGTTCTTTTTTGAGGAGATCATGATCATATTTCTCGCCGTGATGCTCACAGATATTATTCTGCTTGATTTCTTCAACACTTTCGGCCTTCCCACTTCAACCACTGTTTCCATTGTGTTTGAATTGCTGGGTGCTTCAGTGGGAATTTCAATGATTAAAATTTACGGATCCCCTGAAGGATTAGGCAGTTTGTCCTCTTATATAAACTCCGACCGTGCCTTGGGTATTATTTCCGGAATCTTTATTTCTATTCTGATTGCATTTTCTGTGGGAGCAATAATACAATGGTTTATCCGCATGCTCTTTACTTTCAAAATTGCAAAAACACTTAAATACTGGGGAGGAATCTGGGGAGGAATTGCATTTGCGATGATTGTGTATTTTCTTTTGGTAAAAGGCGTAAAAGGCACTTCTTTTATGTCTCAAGAATCAGTCGAATTTGTTGAGAAGAACGCATATAGAATTTTGCTCTTCAGCATAATTGGAGGATCGATATTGTTCCAGTCTCTCATAATGTTTACCAAGGTTAACATTCTGAAAATTATCGTCTTATTTGGAACCTTTGCCTTGGCCATGGCTTTTGCCGGTAACGACCTGGTTAATTTTATTGGTGTGCCCCTCGCCGGTTACGAAGCCTTCAGGGCTTTTATAGCATCCGGACAAGAGCCGCAGCAAATGTTGATGGAAGTTCTTACCCATCCGGTAAAGACCCCAACCATGTTCCTTTTGATAGCCGGTCTTATAATGGCAATTACCTTGCGATTCTCGAAAAAAGCAAGATTTGTTACCGAGACTACCATCGATCTGAGCCGGCAGGATGATGGCTCTGAACGTTTTGAATCAAGTTCTCTGGCCCGCTTTCTTGTGCGCTGGTCTATTGAGCTGGGAGCTTTTTTTGAAAGGATAACCCCGGATAGAGTCATAAAAATTATCGACAAACGGTTTGACCAGACAACCATGAAAAGCAAGGAGAAGCGCCAACAAGACATTCTTGCATTTGATTTGGTCAGGGCATCTGTAAATCTGGTAGTGGCAAGTATACTTATATCATTTGGAACCTCACTGAAGCTCCCGCTTTCAACTACATACGTAACCTTCATGGTAGCGATGGGATCCTCCTTTTCCGACAGAGCCTGGGGACGTGAAAGTGCGGTTTACCGGATTACAGGGGTTCTAACCGTAATTGGAGGATGGTTCCTTACTGCTTTTATTGCTCTTTCATCCTCATTTCTTTTAGCAATTGCCATATATTTTGGTGGATTGGTTGCAATCTTGGTTTTAATTACAATCGTCGTTTTACTGGTTCTTAGATCGCATGCTATATTCAAAAAGAGAGAAAAGGAAACGGTAACGGAATCACAGCTTACTATTGGCAAAGTGGCTAACGAAAACATTTTCGAAAACTGCTCTGAAACCGTTAAAAGCATTATAATAAGTATTTCAAAAATGTATTTCCTGTCCATTCTTAATTTTACCAAGGAAAAGCGGAAAGAACTAACCGAGGTAAATAAGGAAATAAAAGAACTTAATCAGGAAACCAAAAACCTTAAAAAGAATTTGTTCCGCACCATTAAAAAACTTGAAGACGACGATATCGAATCAGGCCATTACTATGTTCAGGTTCTCGACTATATCAGGGAAGCAACCAATAGTCTGCAATTTGTAATATCCCCGATATTCAACCATGTCGACAATAACCACCCACCCCTCCCAAAAGATCAGGCACTGGAACTGCTTCAGTTTAGCGAGAAGATGTCGGAGTTCTTCAATTACTCACTTAACATACTCAAAAACAGTAAATTTGATAACATCCCTGAATTAATCAAGCTCCGGAACGAAATCGTCAGCCAGACAACTGAGCTCAAGAAGAATCAGATTCATTACCTTAAAACCCAGGGCAAGGGCACCAAGGTAAGCCTGGTATTTTTGGAGATCATGACGGAGTCAAAGAATCTGGTGCTTTTTGTGACAAATGTGATTCAGGCGCAGAAGGAGTTTGTTGAGCACTCGCGAAATGCTGAAAGGTAGAAACCAAAGACAACAATCATGTTAATAGCTCATTAACCCCTTTGGGCCGGTAGAATTTGTTATGTGGAACGTTGTATTGCGTGTATTATTTTATTTCGGCCTAGAAAGTAAACTTATAGCCGACTCCCTTGATTGTTTTTATATACTTATCGCCCAATTTCTCGCGTAGCTTGCGGATATGAACATCAATGGTGCGATCGCCAACAATGATATTGTCGCCCCAAACCTGATGGAAAATATCCTCCCGGGTGAAAACCCTCTCTGGTTTTGAGAATAACAAATTCAGAAGTTCGAACTCTTTTTTGGGAAGAACCAGCTTTTCTCCTTTAACGATCACAAGGTATCTTTCCTTATCGATGACAATATCTTCGACCTCGGCTTCCGTAACTTCCACCCTGGCCTCAGGTTCACCAAGTCTTTTCAGTAGAGCTTTTACACGGCTTACCAACAGTTTGGGTTTTATGGGTTTGGTAATGTAATCGTCGCCTCCAGCATCAAAGCCTGCAATCTGGGAGTAATCCTCCCCTCTTGCCGTTAAGAACGCAACCAATACATCTTTTAAGTGAGGGGATTTACGGATCTGCTCGCAGGTTTCAATGCCATCCATTATTGGCATCATCACATCCAGTAGAATCAGATGGGGAAATACTTTTTCAGCCACTTCCAAAGCCTCTTGTCCATTCCCGGCAGTATAAATGACGAAACCTTCCTTTTCGAGGTTATAGCCAAGGAATTCGAGAATATCCTTCTCGTCATCGACCAATAAAATCTTAATCTTGCTGTAATCCATGTTAAACTCTTTGGTATTGTTGCAATAATATTGCAGTTAAAGATATAATAAAAACGCAACAATACGCAAATTCAACAAGAGTTGTAATCAGGCTTTAGGAGAAATGGGCTGTTGGGTTTGGGGTCCGGATTTGTCGACCCCCCTTAGTTTTACTGTGCAGTTTAAGGATCCCGAAACTGCATTAATTCCAGTAATAACTTTTGTTTTGTAAGATATGTAATCTACAGAAAGAGTATAATTACCCGGTAAAATATTGGCTATCGAAAAATTCCCGTCAAAATCAGAATAGATAACTTTGTCTGACCCTAGAAGTTTTATTTCAACTCCGGCAAGCCCCTCCCCTGTGAGTTCATCAATAACTTTCCCTTCTATTTGGGTGTAGCTCTCTGAAGGAGATGGATTCTCAGGACCGATTCCATAAGCAATAAGGCTGAAAAACAGAAAAAGTACTAAGAGCAGGTCCTTCATGGATAATTTTTTATCAAAAGTATATCTTACATCTTAAACCAATTTTAGCTTAACCTGAGATTAACATTATGTTTATCTTAAATTAATCTTAATTCAAGACTATATTCTTAACATTGTTCAGGAATAATTATCCAAGCTGTTTATGAAGAAACTATTTCTTTTAGGTATTGCTGTACTGCTTTTATATGGTCTGCACCAGCCCTGTTCCGGCCAGGAAACCGCTTTGAAAGGGACTCCTTCCTTAAGGGTGTTCAGCAATTTCAAGAAAGGCATAACCGAAAGCGATCCTTCATCCGCTTTTGAAGTACGTAGGGTTTACCTGGGTTATTCAGGAGCTATTAACGAACATTTTTCTGCCGATGTGAAGCTTGATATCGGAAGTCCTGAAGATTTGTCCCAATACAGCCTAATTCGCAGGTATGCATACTTTAAATCGGCAGGCTTAAACTATAAGAAAGGCAGGCTTAATGCCTATTTTGGACTCTTCGATATGCAACAGTTCAAAACACAGGAGCAATTCTGGGGATATAGGTATATTGCAAAATCGTTTCAGGACGAATACAAATTCGGGCCTAGCGCCGACCTGGGAGCCGGGATAAAATACCAAATCAACGATTTTCTTGAGGTTGATGCTACAATATCCAACGGGGAAGGCTATAACAACCTTCAGGCCGATGACAACTATAACAAAGGGTTCGGGCTGACCTTCAAAAACAAGCAAGGGGTTATTATTCGGGGGTATTACGATTTCATAAAAAAAGAAACCCTTCAGAACGACCTTGTCCTTTTCGCTGGTTATCAGAACAGCCTATTCAAGTTGGGTGGCGAATACAACCGGAAATTCAATTCTTCGTTTCTGAGTGACCATGATTTACTGGGCTATTCTTTCTATGGGACGTATTTTTTAAACGATAAATGGGAAGTTTTTGGCCGGTATGATATCCTCAGATCCAACAAAGCCGAGAGTGATAACCAACCCTGGAACCTTGCAAGAGATGGAAGTGCGGTAATTTCTGGTCTCCAGTATAAGCCGACAAAGGGAGTTTTTATGTCGCTAAATTATCAGGATTGGGTTTCAATTGCAAAAAACGGTACAGATAAAGCGTTTCTGTATTTTAACCTGCAATTTGAGCTGTAATCATTTTTGGTCTTTCGGATTGGCTTACTATGGGAAGGAAAAGAAAATCATGATTACAAATATCTTTTCTAAATCTATATAGTTTTATTACGGGAAGAATAAAT
>JAIFNN010000253.1 GCA_020047715.1 Bacteroidota bacterium
TCAATTGGAATTCGCTTTACTCTTTCACCTTCCCAGATTTTTTCAGTGTCCTTTGTTCCGAATGAAATAATCATGCTGTCGTTTTACATTACTAACGCCAAAGATAATTAGTTATTTGTTAAATACCAAATTTGAAATGGACGAAACACCAATGCCCCACAACGCTTGCAGCTAGGCCCAGTGCGGGCTTTCGGAGCGATTTCTTTTCAAACGAGAATAAAGTTAATTTGAAAAACTGATATTTGCAAACCACAGACCCGCCCGCATTGGGTTTAGCTGTTGTTGGTGGCTGGCGGTCGTTGAATATAAGGTGGGTAGGTTAATCTATGATACTACTTTTTTGGGTTTAGTTGTAGCTTTATTTCTCTTCATTTTTCGTTGCTTAATAAAGGCACTAAACTCCTTTTTCTCTTCCTCAGTCCATGGTTTGTCGAGGAAAGTGAAATCTATATTTTTCGGTTCTCTAATTAGTCCCATCTTTTCTATTTATTAAAATATTTATTAATCAGTCTAATAGCAGCAGGCGTTTCAATCATCATTTTAGTTCCTTTGAAATGGGTAGCATAAAGTGTTTCCTGATAATGCTTAATTAATGCTGTCTTGGCATCAAAAGCAAGATAACCATCATACCCTTTGTTAAACGAAACTTTACAAGCAAAAGCAACCAGATTACCAGGAACACCTGTATAAATTTTGTTTTTTCCTTTATTGAATTTAGCGCTTTCAATGAGATGCATATAAATGTGGTCTCTTTGGTCGCTAATACTTAACAGTCCTTGAATTATTTTAGGATTGTCCTTGATTACCAGCTTATAGGTTTCTCTATCATTGAGTTTGAATTGATCTCGCCAGTTAAATTGCCATTCAACCGACTTAATCAACTTGATATCTCCTGGTAAAAGCTGAAAAATATCAGTATCGAAAACATCTCCGGAAACAGTATTTTCAATGGAATTAGTCAGCTTATCAATCTCAATGTCAACTAATATAGTTCCTGGTTTTTTCACTCAATAAAGATACGAAAATGAAGTCGAATATAGGATCAATAATATGCAAATGTTTCATTTGTTAGGGTCTTCCTCCGCTTTCCACCAATAGCTGTATAACATTAGTTTTTCTGCAAATATTATGGTGCGCTGCACCTTTATTTAATGCTTATAGCCGCAGCGCTGCGAAATATTTGCAGAAAGAATTTTCTAAACCGGATTAAAGGTGCAGCGCACCGTAACATAAAGTTTATAAAATCACAATTTTGCTTGTCTGAGGTTGAAGCATCAGGACAGGAGCAAACAGAAGCGAAGGAGAGCTTTCCCTTATTCCACTGTAATATCATTCAAAATCGCACGGTCCTCCCCAATCCATATTATCGTATTTTTCTGGTCCAGCGTAGGATCCCCCGAAAGATTATGCACTCCCTTGAATCTGAAAAATGCTGAATATGTTCCTGCTTCCATTTTATAATAATCGGCCGATGAAAATGTAAACGACAGTTTTGAGTTTCCGGGAAGAACTGAGTAATCGCCTGCGCTCAATGTTCCATAGTCGGGATAGGATACCGACCATCGTAAAAAAGAACTCACCCTGGTGAGATTGTTCTGCAGTACAACTCCCCCGGTATAATAAGAAAAATGCGGTTCTCCCATTTTATGCGGATCAAGAATGTAATAGCTGAAAGCATCGTAGTTAGTGAGGGTGATGCTGCAAACCACTTCGGAAGAGGAGTCCAAACGTTTTATTTTCAGACTGTCGATTTTACATTTTATCCCGTTCCGCAGCAATCCGGCTTGCTTAAAAGCATTGATAATCCTTGGATCATTGCGAACATCGCTGCCATGCGGATAGTATTCCAGCGCAAGAACTTTGTGACCATAAAAATTGCAATCGCCAACAAAAAATGTTTCCGGAGGCCAGGATGACAAATAGCACGAATGCTTGATACCCTTATAAATAGTGTCGCCGGATACCAGAACACTAAAAGCTGTCATTTGCTGGTTGATATGAAGATCTTTTTTTAGAAATAGCAGATGAGTAGCGCTATCGTACGACTGCACATCGCTTCCTGTAATTTTGGTACCCTCGTTAAACACCAGCCGGAAACCCGAATTATCGATATCCGAATTATGCAGGGATTCGCAGGAAACAAAAAACAGGCTAATGAAGCAAGCCAATGGTACGATAAAGGTTTTTGTTTTCACGAGAGGTTTAGTTTTTGATAAGATGATTGGAATTGGATTTTGGTTGCGTCCTCTCCCGGCCGCCCTCCAACAATATTCTTAAAAAAAAATCCAGGGCCTGTAAAGGATGGTATCCAGCTTAAAATATATAGTTTACGGAACCAGAGCCTTTAAAATTCAAGTACAAAGGCTATTGGTCTTGCAGGATTGACGGAGAGCATAGGTTAATTTACCAAGTGAAAGAAGATGAAAATCAAATAGCTAAATGCAGATTTCATTATGATTAGCTAAACGTGTGGTAACAACTGCTACCCACAATTGGGGGTTTGTTGTTCGTAAGACATCATGAAGATAATGGAAATTGGAATAAAAACTCATTTAATGCATTGAATGACCTTAATGGATTGGATATTATCCTTAAAACCACCGATTTGGAATTATTCATAATCCCGGATAAGGTATCCGGAACGCTTGTATTCCAAAGAGAAAACAATTGAAAAATTATCTTCACTCAATCATCCGGTTAAAGAGCTATTAATAAAGAGATGGGATGTATTGCAAAAATTATAGGTTTTTCTTTAAAAATCTGACTATATTTTCACCCCAAATCAAAACTAAACTCAAACCTATGAAAAAACATATTTTCTTTATTTCCATGCTGATAATGATTCTGTTCCCAACATGCAAACAACCGGGGAAAACGATAGAAACAAAGTATGCTGATGGAGAAATGATTTCACTGTCAAAAGAGCAACTTAAAGATAAAATCAAAGGTGGCTGGGCAGGGCAGGTAATTGGCTGCACCTATGGTGGCCCTACTGAGTTTCAGTTTAACGGTACCATGATTGGCGACCATGTGCTTATACCCTGGGATGAAAACCAGATGCTATGGTGGTATGAAAACTCTCCCGGGCTTTACGATGACGTATATATGGATCTCACTTTTGTATCGGTTTTTGAGAAGCATGGACTGGATGCTTCCGACACCCTTCATGCGATTGCTTTTGCACAGGCCGAATACCCGTTATGGCATGCCAACCAGGCTGCACGGTACAACATCCTGAACGGGATTATGCCCCCAGCTTCGGGACACTGGAAAAATAACCTGCATGCCGATGATATTGATTTTCAGATTGAAGCCGATTTTGCCGGCCTTATGTCGCCGGGTATGATTAATGCTTCATCCGAAATCTCCGACCGGATCGGACACATCATGAATTATGGTGATGGTTGGTATGGTGGCGTGTTTGTTGCCGCAATGTACTCCCAGTCATTTATTAGCAACGACATAAATTTCGTTGTAAAAGAAGCACTGAAATCTCTGCCCGCAGAAAGCCGTTATTACAAAACCATTGCCGATGTAATCCTTTGGTACGAAATGTATCCCAACGACTGGAAACAAACCTGGTTTGAGCTGCAGAAAAAGTGGACGGCAGAGAAAGGTTGCCCGGATGGTGTTTTCAAAGCGTTCAACATCGATGCGAACATTAACGGAGCCTACATAGCACTTGGGCTGCTTTACGGACAGGGAGATTACGGCAAAACCATCGACATCAGCACCCGTGCAGGCTACGATTCCGACTGCAACCCGGCCAACGCTGCCGGCATTCTCGGCACCATGCTGGGATACAGCAACATTCCTGATTACTGGAAACAGGGGATAGATAAAGTAGAGGACAAAAAATTTGTTTTCACCGATTTGTCGCTGCTCGATGTTTATGAAGTTAGCTACAAACATGCTCTGGAGATGATCGGAAAGAATGGTGGCCAGATTGCCGAAGAAACGGTCGCTATCAAATATCAGAAAGTAGTGCCCGTAAGGTTTGAAGAATCATTTGCCGGTATTTACCCCGTCCGCCGGATCCAGAATGCATGGAACCATTTGTGGAGGGGATCAGACAAGGAAAAATCCGTCTTCACTGCATCATTCAAAGGCTCAGGAATCGTGGCTACCGGATCGGTGGCAAAAAACAACAATGAGCTTCCCGACTACAACCTTACCATTGATGTATATCTCAACGACGAACTGATGGAAACGGTAATGATGCCAACAAACTTTACAGTAAGAAAACACGACGTCTACTGGAATTATGACCTTCCGGAGCAGGATTACACCATCAAACTTGTTCCCAATGATTTTCCGGCGGGCTATCAGCTGACGGTTCAATCACTTGTGGTGTATTCCACGACCGAACCGGAAACGAAAACATATTAGTAGATTCAGTCTGATTAGTATTTCAGGGAAGTAATCATAGTCGGTACGCTCACCCGACTGAAAATTGTGCACAAGCCAAATCACTTATCTTGCCTTATAAATAGACCCAATAAACTCAACCCAATGAAAAAGAACTTCCTGGCATCAATCGTACTCATTGCATTCATCACAGCCTGCCAGACAACAGGTACGGATAATAAAACCATCGGACAGGAAAAAATCCGAACCGTCATTCTTACCGACATGACCCACGACGATGGCAATTCGCTGATCAGGTATTTGTACTATGCTTCGGAATTTGATCTGGAAGCCCTTATCATTACCAACCAGTTACCCGATTTCAATCACGATGATACCGGCCCCCGGGAAAAAGCCATGTCGATCCTCGATGCGTATCAGTTTGAGCTACCACAACTGCGTAAGCATGACCCCGATTTGCCCGCTTATGAAGACCTGATGGCAGTTACCAAACAGGGACGTGGCGCTTTGCCCATCATCTGGCTCACCAATACCCTTGAGTTTTCAAACTGGATTGCCGACCGGCATGTAACCAGTTCGTGGGATTCGGTTAATTTTCACGATTGGATCGGTGAGGGATTGACCCCGCATGGCGAATCCAAAGACTCTGAAGGGAGCGATTTCCTTGTGCAGGTTTTTGAAAAGGACGATGAACGCCCCATCTACGTTCAGGCCTGGGGAGGAACCATTACTTTTGTGCAGGCTTTGCACCGGTTCCGCCAAAAACACGGGGATGAAAAATTCCAGGCACTCCTCCCCAAAATCCATCTGTTCGGAATCCTTTTTCAGGACATCAGCTTTGAATACTTTGCAAGTTTCGAAAAAATGCAGAATGAAACCTGTGCCGGCTTCGGAACAGCTATACCAACATATGGCGAAGAGCCTGTTGAGTTCGGAAAAGTGCTTTTTGACAACGGTCATTTCTGGTATTATGTCTGGGACAGCGACCCCAACTGGAAAAAACCCCTGACATCAAAGGACGTAAACGGACATGGCCCTATGTCAGACATTTATGATAATGGTGGAGAAGGCGACACCCCTGCCTTTCTCTATATTTTAAGTTCAGTATTTGGACTGAATGATTATAACGATCCCACGCAGGGAAGCTGGGGAAGCATGTTTAAACCCATGGGCAGCAGTTTCCCCGACGGGTACTATTCTACCTGCGAAATGGTTCGGAATGAGGTGGAAAGTCCGATTCCCGATGCCACCATCAGTGTGGACCGATATGAGTTGGCACGATGGGTTCCCGATGCCACCAACAGCTTTAAGAACCGTTTGCTGTGGTCTGTTAAAGAACCCGGCGAAGTTAACCGTGAACCAGTGGCGGTGCTTAATGGCGATGAATCCAACAAAATTATACATATCATTGCCAAACCTGGAGAAGTTATAACCCTGGATGCTTCCCGTTCTTTTGATCCAGATGGCGATGAACTCACTTTTCATTGGTTCAGGTACGAAACAGCCGACAATTATAACGGTGACCTTGAGATTATCGATCCGGCCAAAGCCCTACAGCAGATTACTATTCCTCAAGACCTGAAAAAGGAGAATATTCATCTGATAGTAGAAGTGAGAGATACCGGTGAACCGAAGCTCGTTACCTACAGAAGGGTAATTGTGGAAACGAAATACAATTTATTCTGCAAATAGCATTATAGTTGGAGATTTCATCATTTTCCCCACAAGCTTCCTTGAAAATTGAAAAAAATATCTTTTAAAACGATTATAAATTTTAATTATGGCTTATATTTGTAAAAATGTTACATAAAATAACGTTAAAATGGTACTTGAAATACGTCTCAGTAATTTTTTCTCCATAA
>JAIFNN010000244.1 GCA_020047715.1 Bacteroidota bacterium
GTTGCGTATTGAGGGGTCATGATATGACAATTCACGCAAGTCTGGGGATTATCCGACAAATAGGAGGGGGCATTGGAAATGTAAATCAGATACAGAAAAAGCCCTGTAAATATTGCCAGGGCAACGATAACAGGTACAATCCATTTCTCGGGAGGAGCAAAATTCTGAATTAGTCGTTTGAAAACCATTTTCAAATATTTACAGCTAAAAGTAATTGTTTTTTCAGATAAACAATAATTTAGGTACTTTAATTCCTGAATAGATGTTGTAAAAACTTTTTTCTCGAAGTTTGGGTGGCGCGATTCAATGCCAAATCCCAAAAAAAACCGCATAAACAACCGAACGAATAATCCCTGCCTTAAGCTTTATATAGTCAAGAATATCAATGTTTTTTATAGTAAAAAGGGAACAAACATTTTACTGCTTTTCATGTAATTCCTATAGGGTTCGCCAAAATATGCAAGGCATTCCTTTTCGTCGAAGATAGCAGTGATATAAAGGAATGCAAGTGATGGAACACTTAGGAGGCCAAAGATTAGCCATTGATTCATTTTACCCCCGACTTGTACATAAGAACCTGAACCTGTTCAACGGAAACCGTAATACCCTTTTTTACCTTTTCAAGATAGGGTTTTATAATCCTGAAGAAATTGCTGATTTTTTCTTCTGTATCGATGATTTCGATAATCATGGGTAGTTTTTCCGATACCGACCAGAACCGGGTTGAAGTTACGGCCGAGCTGGCCCCAAAGCCCATTACTCCTTTTATTACGGTAGCCCCGGCCATATGATTTCTTTTAGCCAGGAAAACTAAGGTTTCGAACAAGGGTGCGTTTTTGAATTTGTCTGTCGAGCTCAGGTAAATACGCATGATCTGAGTTTTGGATAGTGTGTCCATGATCAGATGATTTTTGTTAAGGCATTGCCAAGAAAGGTTGCAGCCAGGCCCAGAAACACGCTGAGTCCGGTATAGAGAAGGAAGTAGACAAAGGCACCGTCTCTAAGAAGAGTCAGATTCTCACTTGCAAAACTCGAAAAAGTTGTAAATCCCCCGCAAAAACCAACCGTAAGGAAGACTCTCCATTCTTCACTCATAAGGCTGCCGCGTTCCGACATCCCATAAAACACGCCGATAAGAAAGCAACCGATAATGTTGACGGTCATGGTTCCAAACGGAAAGGAGGAAAGGAAATTTTCGGTTATGTAGCGGGAGCCCAGAAAACGGGCCACGCTGCCAATGAATCCGCCTGCGCCTACAAGAAGAATTAATTTGAACATGATTTTAAAATAAATTCGATGTATAAAAGTAGTGAATTAGATATGAATTAAAAACTCCTCATTTCAAATTCAAACTTTGTTTAACTTGCGGTCCTGAATCCTAACCTAACCAAAAATGAAGCTTTCAGAACACATAGATCTTATAAGTCCCGGCAACTGGTCTGATTACGAATTAATTGACAGTGGCGATTTTCAAAAACTGGAACGGTTTGGGAAATTTGTTGTGTCGCGCCCGGAACCTCAGGCAATATGGGAAAAGGCGCTTTCCAATTCGGAATGGGAGAAATTGGCTCACGCGGTTTACACCCGTAGAAAGGGATCTTCAGCCGTACTTTCGGACGATGAAAAAGGCGAATGGAAACGCAAACCGGGAATGCCTGAGCAGTGGGTGGTAGAATATCCTGCTATTGATCGTGGTCTAAAGTTTCGTCTGGGTTTGACATCCTTTAAGCATATCGGCATTTTTCCCGAGCAGGCAGCAAATTGGGATTACATCCACAAATCCACCAAAGATCTGGGGCCATCTCAGCCTCAGGTTCTGAATCTTTTTGCTTATACTGGTGGCGCGTCTCTGGCCGCAAGTGCCGCCGGCGCAAAAGTTACTCATGTAGATTCGGTGAAACCGGTAATCAACTGGGCGGGTGAGAATTCACGCCTAAGCGAACTCGGTAATATCCGTTGGATTATCGACGACGCAATGAAATTTGTGCTAAGAGAAGTCAGAAGAGGAAGTGTTTATCAGGGGATTATCCTCGACCCTCCGGCATATGGCAGGGGACCCGAAGGCGAAAAATGGGTGCTGGAGGACAACCTGCGGGAAATGGTACAAGCCTGTCTAAGCCTGTTGGATAAACAAAATGGGTTCTTCCTGCTGAATTTGTATTCGGTGGGATTTTCTGCTATTATTGCCGAAAGTCTGGTGAATTCGGTTTATAGCGATATTTTCAACCCCGAGTTGGGCGAATTGTTCCTGACGGATCGGGGAGGCAGAAGGCTGCCGCTTGGAGTGTTTTACCGGTTTAAAACAAATCGTAAACCGAATTGAAGCCTCGTTTTTCGATGATTTCTCCGCTGAAGTTGGTGAAATAGATTTGGCGGTTCATGCTCTTGTCGCGGATTACAAATTCGAAGAGCACCGAATCAGGTTTTTCAATCCGTATGGAACTCATAATTTCGCCCAGTCCTGATAGCTTTTCAGTAATATTGTTTCCGATCTCGTCCAGGCTTTGGTTTATCCGGGTGTCTACCCAATCGGAGTTTTTATCGAATCTACAGATTATCTCTTTCCCATCATAAACGAAAATGGATTCAAAATACTTGTCTTCAAGATGCCATTCTACAGAAGTAGCGTCTTTAAACTTCTTATTGAATGCGAGTTGAACGTTTTCAGGAGGGTTACTGTTGTTTCCTGTCAAGATGGTTTTAAATAGATCTTTCACGTTATGAAAATTTGAATTAAGACGTTTTCAACCTAAAAGGTCACTTTTAGTCTTCCGATGGGTACATGGATTTATATAAATACATTACCCTTGCTTTCGCCCTCTTAATTCTCATTTTCGCAGCGCTTTCTGAAATCCTGAATGTTGACATAATTAGTTTAAGGGGGATGTTGTCCTGATATTTCATAAGCAGGAGCGCTTTTTCCTCCGGGTGTATCATTTCCATTATTTTTAACAACCTCTCATAACGCAAACCGTTCAGGTCGGTTTCATAGATTTCATCGATAATTTCTGGCAGTTCGTTATTCCGGTTCCATTCGGGATAGTTCAGCTTTTTTCGATGCCGCAGATATTCGATGCAGTGGTTGTAGGTAATCGCGTAGAGCCAAGTCGAAAATGATGCCATGCCTTTATACCCCGGTAGTTTCTCGTAGACTTTTGAGAAAACTTCTTGCTCAATCTCAATGGCAAGATCGCGGTCCTTAAGGATAGAGAAACACTTATCAAGAACTTTCTTGTTGTAACGGGAATATAAAATCTCAAACTGATCTTTTTTCCCTAGAAGAATATTCCTGATAATCTCTTCGTCGCTTATTTTTTTTTCGGATACCGACCGCATTAGGTTGTACTTTCCTCCAAATGTAATGAGATAAAACGATTATATTTTATGAACGCTAAATTTTTATAAAAAAAAAAGAAAAAGCAGGCTTGGCTTGCGTTATCTGCTAAAAGCGGGGAAGGACCACTTTAGGAGGGTTTCTCTCCTTATGCCTGGGATGTGATTGTGCAAATGCATAGATATCAGATATTTAATATTTGTTGTTTGTGCCATTTTACTTAATTAGGCTTTGGTTGCCCCCCAAACTTTTTTGTTGCCATTTTAGTTGGCAGAATTTTTTTCTAATATTTTTGTAAAAAACTGTGACCTTTTACAAATCTCTCGTCTTAATAGCGCAAATTTAAACTTAAAGACTTAACCAGGAGGTTATAACAATGAAAAACAAAATTTTATTCTCAGTTCTTACATTAGGACTTTTAGTAGTTCTCGCTACAGGTTGTCAGAAAGCACCTCAGGTGCAAATGGATCTCGCAAAAGCAGCTGTTGATTCAGCTAAAAATGCAGAGGCCGACACATACATTGCAGCAGAATTCAATGCAATTCAGGATTCACTGAACATGGTAATGACTAACATCGAAACCATCAATTCACAATCATTCTGGAAACGTAATTACAAACCATCAATTGCTCAGTTGGATGCTATCGTTGTAGCTTCAAACGCTGCTGTTACAAATGCGGTTGCAAAGAAAGAAGAAGTTAAAGCCAAGGTTGAAGCTTCACTTACTGAAGCTGCTGCTCTTTTAGCAGAAGATCAGGCTCTTATCCTTAAAGCCCCTAAAGGCAAAGAAGGTAAAGCTGCTTTGGAAGCTATTCAGCAGGACCTTACTGTAATTGAAGCATCTATTGCTGAAACTACAGTTCTTTTCAACGAAGGCAAGTACATGGCTGCAAATGACAAAATTTCTGCTGCAATTGAAAAAGCTAATTCCATTAAACAGGAATTAAATGATGCAATTGCAAAATACAAGAAAAGATAATTTTCCTGTAAGGAATTTAAGCATCAGCAAAAATATTGAACCTGAAAAGACCCCCGTTGTACGGGGGTCTTTTTTAATAAGACCCGGCAGCAATGCGTAAAATTGTTTTTTTTAGCTTATTCTTAGTCATTCTCGCAGGGTCGTTTTTGTACCTGACGGGGTCCGTTTATGCACCCAAAGGGCCTGCGAAAGAAGCTCATGCCATGGAGAAATCTATTGCATTTGCGCGCAGGCAGAGCGCATCCAAATATGCAGCAAAAGAATTCACGGAATGCATTTCTCTCCATCGCAAAACAATGGCTGAGTGGAAAGCTCAAAATCAACTTTGGATTATTCGGCGAAAATACGATAAGCTTTCTGATCTTATCGGCCAAACTACCGAAATGGCCGTACTCGCAGGGAAAAAGGCTGTAGAGAAGTCTGGGTCGATGAAGCAGTTTATTGAAGAGACCCAGGCCCATCTGATTGAAAGGGACCAATATTTCACCGAGAAATTCAGGGTATTGCCTTTGGAGATGGAAACTCTGAAAGATCATTCGGAGGCGCATCTTTTGTTGAAAGAAGCAATCGAAGCCTCAGGTCGTGGTGATTTAAACTCGGCATATAAGAAGCTAATAGTTGCCTATGAGGATTTTTCCGAATTGGAACTAACTGTTAGGAAAAAGTTGGATGAGTATTTTGAATCTTATCCTTCATGGGAAAAGTGGTACAAGAATACTGTTTATAATTCAAGGGAGAATAAGTCTTATGCTATTGTTGTCGATAAAATGGCACATGAGTGCCTACTGCTTAAGGATGGCAATGTGATTGGCCGATATGAGGCTGAATTGTCGCTTAACTGGATAGGCCATAAACGGCAGCAAGGCGATATGGCAACTCCGGAAGGCGTTTATAAAGTAACAAAAAAAATAAATCACAAGAATACAAAGTATCATAAAGCTTTATTGATAAACTACCCGAATGACAACGATATTATTAACTTTGAAAAAAGTATCCGTGAAGGTATTCTTTCTTCCTCAGCCAAAATAGGAGGCTTAATTGAAATACATGGTGATGGCGGCAAAGGGAAGGATTGGACCGAAGGTTGTGTTGCATTGGCAAACAACGATATTGATAAGCTCTATGCAATGGTTAATACAGGGACACCCGTCACTATTGTGGGATCGCTGATACCTTTACAAGAATTGTTTAATTAAGAAAATGGAATATATTTCTAACATTAAGTTGTGGCTTTTAAACCTTTCCGGGTTTTTCAAAGGGAAGGAGGAGTCGGGAAGTGTCGAAAGAACTTTTCCTGGCAAGGCTGTTTTGATGCCGGTTTTGGTTTATGTCTCTGTTCCTGTTATTTTCTATTTGTTGTGGATTTCGATGTTTACCGCACTGCCGTTTATGCAGGAAGCAGTGGTTAAATTCAAGCCTAGTTTAGCGTATCCCGAATTTGCCAGCCAAACGAATCCCGGACCCTCTGAACTGCTCTTTCTACAGGAAAACCGTGTTAAAAAACTGGATAAAATCTATGCCCGATTTTCTAATCGTCAGCCCTATCTTATTGTTAACACAAGCGATAATACCTTTAACCTTTTTAACAATGGCAAGCTCGTAAGGGAAGGATTGTGTTCTACCGGTAGCTTTGTTTTGCTTGATGCTGGTGGTGAACAAAAGTGGATGTTTGAAACCCCAAAGGGAATGATGCGCATTCAGGGGAAAACAGAATCGCCGGTATGGAGAAAACCCGATTGGGCATTCATTGAGGAGGGTTTACCGGTTCCAAAACATGCAAATAGCTATGAACGTTATGAATATGGTGTATTGGGAGATTATGCGCTGAGCATTGGTAACGGCTATCTGATTCACGGCACACTCTATCAGCGTTTGTTGGGCATGCCGGTAACCCACGGATGTGTTCGGTTGGGAGATGAAGATCTCGAGCAGGTTTTTCAGACCCTCAGAGTAGGATCAAAAGTTTATATATTTTAGTTGCGTTTTTCATTCTTAACTATTATGACGGGAACAAGAAAAGACCTTGTCTGGATTAAACGGATTGCTTTCGTTATTGCACTGGGTCTTTTGGCCTATTTCATTACGATGACAATCGTTATACCTGTTTACCGTTTCAAAATCGAGGCAAAAGTTACAAGCACCAACGATAAAAATATTTTTCGCCCCGATCTTACATGGCAAATCACAGTAAGCGACTCAATTAAGCAAAGGGCAATTGATCTGGTTTTTTCCGAGTCGTTTTTGCTTTCCCAAATTGAGATGACTAAGGGCGATAGCATTTCACTTACCGTTAATCTTCAGGATAGCATAATTGCGCTTGTTGTACAGGGGCTTACCATTTACAGTGCAAAAGTAGAAGATTTTACTATCAGCCATGCCTTTGCTAAAACAGACCCTTTTGTTCTGGCGCAATGGCTGGCAACTCCATTTGTTGTCGACACCCACTTTGCATCAATTCCCAAAGCGCCAGTGCTTTATAAAAAAGCGCCTAAAGACACCATCGAAGCTTTGAGTCAGGTTGAAATGGACCCTTTGAATGACGAAATTGATCCCGTGTATTTCAGACTGGAACTCGATCGAAAACTAATCCTCAACTTTAATCAGAATGAAACCCCTGAAAAGGAGAGTATGCGTCAGGTGAAAATATATCAAAGACGGATGAGGAAAATCGAACGGAATGAAATCCTTGGACACCTTTCCCGTTTTTCCCCAATAGAATTCGTTCCGGAGATCCATATAAGTCTTGACAAGAAGGCCGCACGGGTTATTTATAGGGCTATTCCTGAGAAAGCATTTGTTGCGGTACAACTCCCAACGGAGTAAGATAAACCAAGCAGGAAAATCTGGTGTTCAGAGTTTGCGTTGCCGCAAAGCCTCGTAGACCAATACAGCCGCAGAAACTGAAACGTTGAGCGAGTCGGCGATGCCAGCCATGGGGATTTTTATGATCTGGTCGGCGTTTTTCCTCCAAACAGCACTCAATCCATCTGCCTCAGAACCCATTATAAATGCTGTCGGCCCAAAATAATTTCCTGAAGTGTAATTTACAGAATCCTGAAGAGCTGCAGCAAATATCTTCACCCCACGGGCTTTTAAAAATGCAATGGCCGATTCCGAATCACTCACAATTACCTGAGTACTGAACAGGCATCCCAGGCTTGACCTGATTACGTTAGGGTTGTAAATATCCGTTTGAGGATCGCATATAATTACAGCTGTTATTCCTGCAGCATCAGCGGTGCGGATTACTGCCCCAAGGTTCCCGGGCTTTTCTACTGTTTCCAAAACCAGAAAAAGCGAGTCTTTTGAGAGTTGTAGGTCTTCCAAGTTTTTATCTTCGGTTTGGGCCACAACCAATATACCTTCAGCGTCCTCCCTGTAAACCACCCGGTTGAATACATTTCTCGCCAGAATAATTCCATTGGTCTCACCACCAATTTCTTTCAATACCGACAAGGCTTCCCCAGACAGGATTTCCGGACAGTAATAAATTTGTGCAAATGAGACCCCGCTTGCCCTTGCGCGACTAATTTCACGAAGACCCTCAATTATGAAAAGCCCTTCCTTTTTCCTGTTTTTCGACTTGGAAAGAGAAAGAAGGTAGCGGATTTTAGGGTTTTGCAGGCTTGTGATGTTTAGTGGCATGACACATTTATTGTTGATTTGCCGGATACAATGTTAAATACTGAAAGTCAGACTGGTTCAAAATGGTAACGAATTTTTTCAATTGGCCCTCCTCTTTAAGCAACCGAAGGTTGTTTTTGCGAAGGAGTGTTTTAATTTCCCTTTCCCTGCCAGGAAACGAACTGATTATAGCACTTCGCTTGATCTTGTTAAAGGATATGATGCTTCCATCTGCAAATTTCAGAAAATAAACGGGCACAGGAGTGTATTTGTCAACTGAAACTTCGGTTTCTCTTGATTTTTCGATAACAGCACCTGTAATTTTTATTTTTCTCCACACAAACAAGGAAATCGTATCTTCATGGAGTACTTGAACAAAAACTTCGACGGAATCGGAAAAGAGGTCAGGCTTTGTAATCGTTTTCCTGAAAATCTGCGACATATTCCGCTGAGAATCGTTAAAGCGAAATTCCTGAATAAACTGCTTATCCAGCTGAATCAATTTTTGACTTGTTTCCTCAAATTGGATAAGTTCATCGGAATAGCCGTTGTATTGTATAAGCTTATTGTAAACCCATTCTCCATTCGAAAGCAGGATTTCCCCATTTACAAACTCTTCATAAAAGTAAATTGATCCGTTGATATATTTATCCCAATGAAAAACCTGACCCCGTAATTGGGGTTTGAAAGGATTATCAACGAGTGTGTCGCATAAACACGATCTGCTTTGCGAGTGGGCCCCGGCAACTGATAGAAGAATTAGTACAGATGATAAAAAAGTTTTTAATTTCATCCGGTTATTTGGGTAGATTAATATTTATCAATTGTGTTGTGGAGAAACGTATGCCCTGGGAAGTTATGCCTGAAACAACAACTTCATAGGTGCCGATATTGTCTGAAGCATAAAATTCAAGAGAATGATTGGTTCCTAAAGTGATTTTAAGTTCGGGATTCCAGTAAAGTGTTTGCCTGAAATCGGGTTTAGGACTGGAAATCTTTTCCCCCGAATCAAAACTGATGCTGTTAAGTCCGGAACGTTGCAGATACGAGATGTTTTGAACCCTTGTCTGCCCGGGATAATTATTGGTTTGGGCGATAATTTTATCCCTTGTAAATACAGACAGAACACCTGGAAATGAGATTTGGCCAATATACCTTTCCGTAGTGAAATACTCGATTTTGGTTATTTGCTCCGAGTTGAGGGGAAGCAAATTGTCTATTTTGTTTACCAGCACCCCGTCAATAAAGAAGGCAGGGCTTTCTTCATAATACTTTGATGAATTCCTGTCAAAAATATTCACGGTATAGAAGTTTTCTTTATTTCGTAATCTGACTCCGGGCAATATTTCTTTGGATATTTCAGCAAAGTTAACAAGACTCAGATAATCAACAGGGCGAACGGTGAAATCGGTAAGACCATAGAATTCGTTTCGAAAAGCAGTTTTGGCTTCTGCTTTATGATCGATGATCTCCTGACTGGGAAATGCTTTTTGAACTGTTGAGATGGATTGGCTTTTTACAATAAAATCTCTAAGATCCTTGGAAAAGAAAGGTTCGGAAGGGCTGAAAACAGAGCTCAGGCTAAACTTGTCATCAAGTATTAAGGCCGCGTTTTCAATGTTTCTTATAGTAAAATAGAGCGTTTTATTCTCGTAATAGTCGTTTAAAAGAAATTGAAATTCTCCCTTCGAATTGCTTTCAGAATGCAACAAATTAGAAAAGGTATCGGGTACGGAGAGGAAAATGTCGACTCCGGGCAATGGATTTCCTGTTTTAGAGTCCTTAACAATTCCGGAAACAATGACTCCGTTAATTTCAGGGAAAAAGACGCATTTGTTCTCTCGACTTTTTTCAGCGATTTTATTCACAATTTCATTCGAAGGGGAGGGAAACTCGAGGCTAGAAGTTATCCCCCCGGGAACTTGCTCCCTAACCGATGCGGAAACTGACACATATTCGCATAATTCATTGCCTGAAAAACGGAGGTTAATCTTGATTTTTTCTCTGGGACCAAATGTGGATTTCGAGGGAGTTATTGTAACGATTTCAGATGAGGTACTGACCTGACTTTTTAGCCTTTCATCTAATGGACTTGCATATACCAGACTCTGTTGAGTTCCAAAAGACCTGTCAAATCGGTTAACAACAATCAATTCCTTCGCAAAAAACGCCTCTTCGCCAAAGTTTCGCATCATGCGGGTAAAGCCAACAAGTTGGTAGACACCGGAGGACAATGTGTCGGGAATTATAAACGTTCCATAGGCTTTTTTATTGACGAGCTTAAGTCCTGCCTCAACAATATTCAGGTTGTTATTGTTGCGCAGCACCAGATAAGCGAAATTACTAATCGGCAGCTGACTGTTTCCAACACTTCCCAGAGTCATAAAGGAAAAAAACAGGTTTTCGCCGGAAATATATAGGTCTTTATCGGTTTGAATCAAAACAGATTCGTTCATCAGGGCTCCACTGCTTTGCGAAAAAACAAGGTTTTCTGAAGATACTATGGAAAAGAGAATAACTAATATGACGATTGATTTCTTCATAAATACCTGATTTAATAAACCCACCACGATGGCGGTCTGCCGGTAACATTCCCAACCTCCGGATCGGGAATGGATATTTCATACGGTTCTATTCTTACCGTTGCCGAGCCGATGTGTGGAAAATACTGATAACTTGAGCTTTTTTGACTCGACACTTCAAACAGTCCAAAGGCGAGTTTATCCGGATTGCTTACACACTTAATGTTTCCTTTTAACTGAGCAGGCAGAGGGTCGAAGATCTTACCATCCGCACTGGATTGCTCCTTGATTCCGGCATAAAACTGATATGCATCCTCGGAAATCTGGTGTTCGTTCAGTATTAGGAACCTATGATGCACCAGTGACTGGGTTGTGTCGAATACCGCAGTTACAAAGCTTAGAATCTCTTCGTTGTACCAAATAGTGTCGATATTTACCGTATCGCGTGCCATGATCATTCGTTTTACCGGAAAGGAACCAATCAATTGTTGATTAATCTCATAGATAGATTCTTCGGATGAGGAAACTTTTGAGGTTGTGGTTATCTGATCCTCAGGGTACAGAGTTCTCCAGCAAAAGTGTGCTGTAGCAGGAAGTGGGGTGTCTTTTAAAAAGGATGTATTGAAGGGGTTTCCGGTCGAGTTGTTTTTCTTCGAATCAGGGGGAGGGATAATTTCCTCAAGTGTATCCACAACCTCATATGTGGATTCAATAATCTGAATCGGATCAAACCTGAAACGAGGCAACGAACCTCCCTGACTTTTCAGGTCCAGGTAAATTTTCGCGACGTTTTCAAAACTTCTTCGGGTAATACTTCCCACCGTCTCGAGAACTTCTTCCCGGTCCACGAGGCCATAAATTGTTCTTTCGTAAGGCACAACCGCCAACAACTGTGGTCCTGATTCATAAAGTTCCCTGTTGATTTCGATATGCAGCGTATAGCTCGAGCCCGGCATGCCTCTGAAATCATTAGGATCGGAAGTGTAATTACCCTCGCCTTTATCTGTGAATAAATAATAGTTTCCCAAGTCGTCAGTGACCCATACTTTGCCATCGGTACCTGGAATACTCATTTTATAGGAGTCGAAAGGAACGCTCCAGCTTACATACACCGAATAAGACTCGTTTTGGTTTGTAACAAGACCGTCGACAACCAGAGCCTGATCCTGGGATATAACATCCGGAACGTATAGCTCCCTGCATGCACTAATCGCTAGCACCAGAATTAATATAAGTATAGGATGGTATTTCATTTTTTGGATATTCTCAGAAACTTAGGTTATACGTGAGTGTAGGGAAGGGCCTTCCAATAATATACATTTTGTAAAGGCTTCCGCTGGTATAGGTATCGGGCTCCATGGGATTATCGTTTTGGTAATATACGGAATATGCATTTTTTCTCCCATATAAGTTAATTACTGAAAGTGTCCAGCTACCTTTCCATCTCTTTCTGATCCGGAGGGATTCATCCATGGTAATCGACAGGTCCAGCCTGTGGTAGTCGGGCAAGCGATACTTGTTTCTATCCGAATAATGTATAAGATGGTAATCCTGATAATTGTATTTAAGCTCAGGCAAAGTAACCGGTCGGCCTGTATTATATGTAAATGTTCCCGAAAACCTCCATCTTCTTGAAATCTGGTAATTGCCAATTACCACGAGGTTGTTTGGCTTATCGAAATTCGAAGGGAAGGCTTCGTTCATGTTAATCTTGTCGGCCTCTGCATCGCTTTCAGTTTTTCGGAGGGAACGGGAGTAGGTGTAGCTGATCCAACCATTCAGCTTCCCATAATTCTTCTTGATAAAAAACTCCAATCCGTAATTATATCCCCTGGCGTTCAACAATGCGGTTTCGATCTGATTATTCATGAGGATTTTAGCACCATCGCGGTATTCAAGGACATTGTTCAGGTTTTTGTAGTAAATCTCCACAGAGGCTTCAATTTTGTTTTGGAAGAAGTTTTTGTAATAACCGAGGGCCAGCTGATCCATGGTAAGAGGCTTCAAGTAAGTGTCGCTGAGTTTCATGACATCAGAGGGAGTTGCCACCGATGTGTTGGAAACAAGGTTGATGTATTGGTTTATGCGATTGTAACTTAGTTTTAGCGAACTGTTGCTGTTCAGTACGTACCTGAAGGAAATTCGGGGTTCTGGCCCCGAATAATTCTTTATTCTCTGGTTACTGCTGAAGCTAAGGGTATCTGCAATTGAGGCAATCGAGAGAGAAGGAGCATTGTTATAAACATTTACATTACCCGGTCCAAGAAGGGAATAGTGGGAGTACCGGATGCCGACCTCCATATTTAATTTGTCGCTAATAGTGATATTGTCAGAAAGATACAGAGCAAGTTCAAGCGCCTTTTCAGGAGCAATAGTGAGATATTTCACAAAGGATTCAGGACCGTATGGAGTTTCCGTTCCAGGGAGAACATTGTATAAAATTGCATTCCAACCCAAGTCAAAATCGTGCTTGTTGTTAAGAGAATAAGAAAGATTCCATTTAAGAGACCGATACTTAATCTGGGATTTGATCTGGTAAGCGTCGTATTTTTTTAGGGTGTCAACCCCTGCCACGCTGTAATCGTATTGACTGTAGCTTGCCAATAGGTCGGAGGAGAGCCGGTCGGAGAAATTGTGAGTCCATCGTGCCGATCCCAGAAGGTTTGAATAGTCGTAGATGTAGGAATTGCTGAGGCTAAAATCGTCCTGGCTGAGATATCCGAAGAGTTTGATCTTATTTTTCGGGTTCAGTTTAACTGTGAGCAGACCATTAATGTCGTAAAAATTTGCGGAACTGTTTATCAGGTCAATATCGGGTATTTTGTGCAAAAGCCAGTTGGAATAGGAACTTCTCCCGCCAAGAATCAGGCTGGCTTTTTTATTTATCAGGGGAGTCTCAAGATTCAGACTGGAGTTGATCAATCCGATCCCTGCCTTGACTTTTAAGCGTTCAGGATTTTCCGGTCCCATATCGATGGAAAGAATTGACGAAGACCTTTCGCCAAAGGAGGCAGGAATACCTGCTTTCATCAATGTTACATTTGAAACCGTGTTGGCATTGAGAATGGAGATTAGCCCAAACAGGTGGGATGAATTTATCACAGGGGCACCCTCAATAAGTATCAGGTTTTGATCGTTTCCTCCCCCGCGAACATTGAAACCCGTTCCGAATTCGCCTACCGACTGGATGCCCGGAAGAAGCGATATGCTTTTAATAATATCTTTTTCCCCAAGTGTCAAAGGCAATTCTTTCAGCGCTTTGGTATCGAACTTCATCACGCTCATCTGGGTGCGGTACACATTTGCATCGGATTGCTGGGCGGAGATCTGCACCTCGTCGAGTTTCACCGAGCTTTCAAACAATTCAAGGTCAAAGGATCCGTCGCTTAATAGTTTTATATTCACATATTTGTTCTCGAAGCCAATGTATTTAAGGGTCAGCCTGTTTTCGCCAACCGGCAGCTCAATCGAATAGACGCCTTTGGCACCCGAAGTAGTCCCCAAATTGTGCTTTTCAACAAAAACGATGGCTCCGGCAAGAGGCTCCCCAGTTTTCCCATTAAGAACCTTTCCCTGTAAAACTGCTTTGGACGATTGCCCGTATTTCATGGGATCTCCAATGGAAACAAGACCGGAGGAAGAGGGGTCGGAAGTATAGGACCCGGCCTGCTTGGGAACGATTACGATTGTAAGTGAATCGATCAGGAAATAGTCGCAACTGACAACCCTTGTGATTCGTTCCATAATTTCTGTTGTGGAAAGGTCGAGGTAGGAGGAATGGAATTTTTTATCCTTAAACCATTCCTGCTGGTAAAAAAGGCGGGTGTTCCTGTTTAGTTTAAGGAACCCTGAAACACTGTCGATAGGAATGTAACTCTTTGACATTAAGACATCTGTGCCCTGAGGGTAGGCATTTGTGAAAATGCAGGAGATTAGTATCCAAAATATAAACCTTTTCAGGTTTAAAGGTGAGCTCATATATTAAGTTGTCATGCTGTTAGAGCGGTATATCCGGGGGATGTAAAATTAGTAAATTATAACTATTTGATGCGGATTAAATAAGGAAATTCCTTTTTTTTATTTATGTAAGATTTTTTAATGTGTATAGAAAAAGTGATGGCGTGATATGACAGGGTGATGATGGAGCTTCCACCCGTTTGCTAAACCTTTATGCGTTAGGATTTTGATATTCTTGAACCATTGGAGCTTCAGATAAGGTCTAACTATTTTTGAAAAAATCCAAATCATAGAACTCTTTTACAACGAAAACCTACTCAATATTCTGAGCGAAGAAAATCAATTACTTTTTTTGTATTTTTGAAAAGGAACTTGAGTATCGTCCTATGAACCAATAAATGCTGAAAAGAGATTTTTTTAACGATTACTAATTGCTTTAAAATTAATAATATGAGGAATTTACTTATTATTTTCTTTTGCTTTTTGACAATTTCTTGTGCTAAAAAGAAAAGCGAAAATAGTATTGATTTATCGGGAACATGGGGTTTTTCAATAGATTCCTTAGATCAAGGTATTGCAGAAAGATGGTTTGAGATGCAATTGCCCGATTCTGTTGAACTTCCAGGTTCAATGGCGGAAAACCTGAAAGGTGATGACATTACCGTTAATACCCGATGGACAGGTACAGTTATGGATAGCTCATGGTATAATTCGGATGAATATAAAAAGTATCGTCAACCGGATAATATTAAAGTTGCTTTTTGGCTTCAACCCACTAAACACTTTGTTGGTGCAGCTTGGTACCAGAAAGAATTTGATTTGCCTACAGATTGGGAAGACAAAAAATTTGAATTGTATCTCGAACGTTGCCATATTTCTACTCAGGTTTGGGTAAATGGCATTTCTTTTTCGAAACAAAACTCCCTGAGTACCCCTCATATTTATGATGTTACCAATGCACTTAAAGCAGGTAAAAATCGTATTTCCCTATTGCTGGATAATCGCTTAACAGATTTTAATGTTGGCTCAAACTCTCACAGCATAACTGACCACACTCAAACCAATTGGAATGGAATTGTTGGTAAAATTAAGATTCAAGAGGTAGCAAATATTCAGATTGGTGATGTGAAAATCACTTCAGATATTATGAGTAAAAAAATAAATGCTCAGATTCAGATTATGAATCATGTAAGCACAGCTTCTTCTGCAATCGTTCGTGTTTCTGCTAATGCAACACATAATAGTCAATCTTTTAAAAAAATAGAGAAAGAAATTAAAGTAGATTCTGTTGCGATGGTCAGCATTGATTATACACTGGGTGATAAAGCTGAGTTGTGGGACGAGTTTAACCCGGCCCTGTATAATTTTAAAATCGAATTGATTGCTGATGATATGGTTGACACGAAAGAAATTCAATTTGGTTTGCGAGAGTTTAAAGCACAAGGAACGCAATTTGCGGTTAACAACCGGATAACTTTTTTAAGAGGCACATTGGACTGTGCCATATTTCCATTAACAGGCTACGTACCCACCGATACAACTTCATGGATGCGGATTTTCAGAACTGCCAAATCGTTTGGCTTAAATCATATGCGATTTCACTCTTACTGTCCGCCCAAAGCAGCTTTTATTGCTGCCGATATCATGGGTTTCTACTTGCAGGTTGAATGCCCTTCATGGGCTAACTTTGATGTAACTGTTGGTGATGGTTTACCGGTGGACAGGTATATTTATGATGAAAGTGAACGCATTGTTAAAGAATATGGAAATCATCCTTCATTCTGTTTATTTCTTACCGGTAATGAGCCTTCAGGAAAAAGTATGAATCAATGGTTGAATGATTGGGTTCTTTACTGGAAACAAAAAGATTCCCGCTTCCTTACTTCTACCGCGTCGGGCTGGCCAATTACTCCCGATATTGATTTTTGTGTTAATCCCTATCCCCGTGTTCAAAATTGGGGCGAGGGCATGAAGAGCATTATCAATTCGAAAAATCCTTCCAGTGATTATAATTGGGCAGATAGAATTAAAGATTTTTCATTTCCAACCCTCAGCCATGAAATCGGACAATGGTGTGCGTATCCCGATTTTAAAGAAATTAGAAAATACACCGGCGTATTAAAAGCTAAGAATTTTGAGATATTTCAGGAAACTTTGAATGCGAATGGGTTGGGTCATTTAGCCGATAGCTTTCTTCTTTCCTCAGGGAAATTGCAAGCCTTATGCTACAAGGCCGATATCGAGGCTGCATTAAGAACACCCGGATTCGGAGGGTTTCAATTACTCGATTTGCACGATTTCCCCGGGCAGGGAACAGCATTGGTTGGGGTTCTCAATGCTTTTTGGGAAGAGAAAGGTTATATTACTGCTAATGAATATTCAAAATTCTGCAATTCGGTTGTGCCCTTGCTAAAAAGTAACAAATTAATTTTTTCATCAAAAGATACACTGAATGCTACAATTGAAATTGCAAACTTTGGAAAGAATATTTTAAGAAATGTAAGCATAACATGGGAGATTAAAGAAGGAAATAAAACTATCCTTAAGGAGAGTTTTAATAAGGAGTCCATTGCAATCGGGAATTGTATTGAATTGGGTGTTATAAAAACCAAATTGGACCTGATCACAAAGCCTTCTGCGCTTAAAATAATTATTACAGTAGGTGATTATCAAAACGATTGGAATATATGGGTGTATCCAGAGTCTGAAATTTCAAATAGAGATGATGTTTATATTACCGATAAGGTGGATGCAGAAGCTCAGAAAATTCTAAATGAAGGAGGAAATGTATTTTTATATATTCCTAAAGGGAAATTGTCTGATGTGTTTGGTGGCAATATTGTTCCCGGATTTTCCAGCATCTTTTGGAATACTGCATGGACATCAAAACAACCACCTCATACTTTGGGTATTTTATGCAACCCAAATCATCCTGCATTTGATTTATTTCCAACAAATTATCATTCCGATTATCAGTGGCAGTTTGCAATGAGTAATGCCAGTGCAATTAACTTAACGGTTTTAAATCCAAAGTTAAATCCACTGGTACGGATTATCGATGATTGGTTTACAAACAGGTCACTCGCCTTAATTTTCGAAGCCAATGTAGGAAAAGGAAAAATTGTTGTTTGCGGAATTGATTTTTCAAAAGGATCAAACAGACCAGAGGCCGATCAGTTGAAGCATAGTTTGATGGAATATATACGAAGTAATTCCTTTGCACCAAAAGAAACTCTTTCGATTGATGGCCTGAAAAGTTTATATAAGCAGTGACACACAAGCCAAAAAAGAAGAAAGAAAGTAAAATCATAAAGTACAAAAGCACAGGTCGTCACCCCGTCACATCATCATCACCTTTTCACCCCCTATTCAATACCAACAATCTCGAGACGTCTGAACTCCACTTCCGACCCTTCTGCCTGCAAGGCAATATGTCCCTTGGTGGTTGTGCATCCTGTGCCATGGTTAACCACATTACCATTTACCCACACTTTGATTTCAGAATCCAGGCATTCTATAACCATTGTATTCCAGTCGCCTACAGGGTTTTCGGAATCGTCAGTAAGGTTTTTTATGTTTCGATTTTTGTCTTCGGTTCCACCCCAGGTTTCTTTAGGGCCCCTACGTGCTTCCATATCCGGAACGCTTATATCTTCTGCAATACACCAGAAATCTCCTGCCTCGCCGCTCTGCATCTGCACTTCGAGCGATTGGGGAAACATCCCGTACAGTGCACGTGGAGTGCTGGCATGAACCAGTACCCCGCAGTTTCCGGGATCACCTGCAAAACGGTACTCAACCGTAAGTTGGTAATTCTGATAAACAGAATCGGTAATCAAATGTCCGCCGGGGGTGCCAAGACTCACCAGCATGCCATTCCTTACGATAAATGGGTTTAGGGTGTCAGGATTGCTGTCCATGGCAGGAATATCAATATGCCAGCCGCTCAGGTCGGTTCCGTTGAACAAACTCTTGGGTGTAACTTCTGCTTTTTTTGCAACGCACGACACCAGGAAGAAAGCAATAAGTAGAAATAATGTTCTCATACCAATGGGGTTTTTAGTTTGGTTTTGTTAAAAGTACAATTTTTTTTCATTTCAGGCTGCATTTTGCCTTCCAAACCTGTTGGAGACTTTTTTTTAACACTGTCATTTCTCCTTAAATCCCCGAAAAAGCACTTTGAACCGCATGAAACGCGCTCTTGCCTTGTTTTGTTTTTATAGCGCTTTGCACCCCTTTACCTTTGTTTCGATTGGATAAATTATGAATCAATTAATTCTAAAAAAATGAAAACAAAAGTATTCGCAGCAATAGTAATCTCAGTATTGCTTTCTGCAAACAGTTATGCACAGGAAAACGCAAAGCGATTTGGTTTTGAACTGAACAGCGGACTCTCTGTGGCTACAAAGAAAATTGATGGTGCAGACCTGAAGCCGGGTTTTGGCTTCGAGGGCAGCTTTAGCTATCGTTTTATGCCCCATCTGGGGGTTTATGGGGGTTGGGGCTGGAACAGGTTCGCAGCCGACAATTCCTTTGCCGGCAATGATGTATGCTTTGAGGAAACCGGATATGTTTTTGGACTGAACTTCCAGCACCCGATTGCCGGTTCCAATTTGTCCTATTATGTAAGGGGAGGCGGGCTCTACAACCATATTGAGACTGAAAATGCCGGAGGAGATATTATTCACGACAGCAAACATGGTTATGGCTTTCAGCTGGCTGGCGGTATTGATATCAATCTGGGTTCAAACTGGAGTCTTACCCCAGGCCTCAAGTTCAACTCCCTCTCGAGAGAAACAAGCTATGAGGGTTTGTCCAAACAGCTCGACTATCAGTATTTGTCGGCCCGGATAGGGATTAGCAAAAAATTCTGAAAAAGCGAAATGCCCATCGGGTTCCCAAAGTGGCCCCCGATGGGTTATTTGGATTCTTGCCCCACCGCAGAGTGGGATTTTCACTTGTTTAGATGTGCAGTTTGGATTTTATCTTTAAAATTTTTCGGTTGGTTCTTTCTTTTAGCTCTTTTATGTTGTAACTTTTCTCCTTGTTGGATTTACTTAACCAGTTAAAGATGAATAGGAAAAAACTTATCAGGCTAGCTCTTTTCGGAGCTGTTTGTGCAGCGATTTTCTCTTCTTCGATTGCACAGCAAAGTTTGACGGGAACCTACACTCAAAATTCCGGGGAGACCACCTTAACACTAACCTTCGACCAGTCGGACACCCACCTGTCGGGAAGTCTTGTCTCAACCACAGGGGCTTCTTTTACTATGGAGGGGCAGATTATCGGGGGATCGGGAGCCGGGGTTTGCTCTGGAGATGATGGTTTCACCTATGTAAGTCTTAACAACGGCAACCGGATTGTGTACAACTATAAAGTCCACCAGGAAAATGGCAAAAAAATTTATAAGGAATACTGGATTAACGGCAGTCTATATTCAAAGGAGTAATTTATTTTTATAGCTTTGACCTTGCCTAATTGAATCCTGTTATCCAAAGAATCCAAGAATGAAAAACCTACGGATCAGTTTCTTGAAAGCCTACAGTAAACTTATTGCCGGCCTCATCGCAATGTTGGGCTATGCTATGTCGTGCGAATCAATGGATGAGTATGGAACTCCTTCGGCGAAATTTATTGTGAACGGTAATGTCTCATCCC
>JAIFNN010000137.1:0-747 GCA_020047715.1 Bacteroidota bacterium
TCTCGCCTTGCCATTCGCGGGCTTCCGACCAATTGCTCCACGATACATGATCAACATCGGGATGAATCCTCATGCCAGCCTGACCCGGTTGTCCACCATATCCGGGAGGATCCAGAGTGCCTGACAAAAGGAAGAATTCAATCCCTGAAATATATTCTTCATCTGCGGCGTACATTGGCACGAAATCAAAATCAATTGTGAAGTTATCGGTAAAATCTTCGCGGGCTTCAGGCATGAAGTACCCACCTTTTGTCATTTGAAACCATCGACCAGGAAAACTGGATGAACTAACAACTTCACCGCTTCCGTTTGTCAACCATTGAATCGGAAAATCACCAATGTTTTCAACGCTGAAATCATCAAAAAATATGACTTTCTCCCCTGGAATAAAATCAAATTTCGATGTAATGTAATTATTCTCCTGTGAATAGGAAACTGAAGTAAAGCAGCCTGTCAAGGCCAGACAAAATAAGGCGAACGTAATTGTTTTCATAAGCTATGTTCTTTGGGTTTAAAGCAATAAATTGCAAAAGCTATTTAATTCTACTTCTATGATTATTCTTCCCTCCACTGGGATCTGTCGGGTGGGGCCGGAACGCTCACCTTTTTAGCCGGCTTGTCGATCAGCTCTTGCAAAAGCACTTCAACAGCCTTTTCAATGCAGGAATCAATTCCCTTCGCCAGTTCTTCCGGACGCTCAACCACTTCGATATCGGGATAAACCCCTACCCCTTCGATAATCCACTT
>JAIFNN010000137.1:768-7716 GCA_020047715.1 Bacteroidota bacterium
GCATTGCCGGAAATACCAACCAGTCCGCCCCAGGTGCGTGTTCCGATTAGCTTGCCCAATCCCATTTTTTTAAAGAAATAGGGCAGCGCGTCACCTCCCGATGAGGAATACCCGTTTATAAGCATCACCTTGGGTCCATCGTGGGAAATACCGGGCGATTTGTTAGGCTTCAGGCCGTTGCGATGCCAGTACACAAGGGTTTTTCGGTCGAGAAGATCGATCATGTTTTCGGGAATGAATCCGCCACCGTTGTTGCGATCGTCGATAATCAGCGCTTCCTTGTCATGGTAGGTGTACATCCCGTTAAAGAGCTCCCTGTTTCCTTCAAAAGAAGTATTGGGCACATAAATATACCCGATTTTTCCGCCGGAGAGTTTATCAACCATTGCCCTGCGTTCATTTACCCACTCCAACAGCATCAGATTCAGTTCGCTTGAGATGGGCTTAATAAGTACTGTGTGCGACGATTCGCCGGAAGCTTTGCTGTTCACTTCTATTTCAACAGGTTTCCCTGCAGTGTTTTCAAGGAAAAAATAGGGGTTATCGGCGGTTGTTATTTCTTTTCCGTTAATTCGGATCAGATAGTCGTTCAACTTCACATCCACTCCCTGTTCTGTAAGAGGAGAACGAAGACCCTGATTCCAGTTTTCACCCGGGTACAGTTTGGATATTCGATAGCGTCCTGCGGCATCATCAGGGCTTAGCTCTGCGCCCAAAAGACCATTGTCAATTCTCTTAACCCTCTCCATCTCGCCCCAGTTAATATAGGCATGTCCAACATTGATTTCCGCAACTATCTCATTGAGAATATAATCAAGGTCAGCCCGGTGACTCACCACTATATCTTTCCTTTAATTCAAGCCAGTTAACGCCATGCATGTTATCCACATAAAAATAATCCCTGAAAATGCGCCAGTTGTCTGTGTATATTTGATTCCATTCTTTCTGCGGGTCGAGTTTCATCTCCAGCCCGCTAAGATTAAGTTTTCCTGCGCCTGCACTTTGTCCCGGTGATAATTTTATGATTCCGAAATCGCCATTGGCACTGTAGATGACCATTTTCCCATCGGCCGACAAATAAGCATTTCCAAGTTTCGCAAGAATCTCATCGGATTTTTCATCTGCGAGACTGTATTTCATAAGCTTGTTCTTGCTGATATAAACAAGACCCCCTTCGGCTGCTCCAACAATGCGGTAGTCGCCCGACTCGCCTGGAAGTGCTGTTATGCGGCTGTTGATCCCGTTAAAATCGATTTCAACCTTCACATCTTTCTTAGCTGCGCTGTCTTCAACTTTATCAGACTTATTCTTTTTGTCTTTCGAATCCGTATTTGGTTTTTCGGCAGCAGCTTCCTTTACAGGCTCCAAATCGTTTTTATCTTTAAAGATTTTCGGACTTTTGGTTGAAAGTGCCAGAGCATACATCCGGGAGCTGTTAGCATACAGATAATCGAATTCAAAACTGGAGAATGTAAGATTGAAATCCCTGCTTGACACAAAGAAAACATAGTTGCCGCACAAGCTGAACGAGGGGTTGAAATCGGAATACGTCCCATCGGTTAACTGACTCTTCTTTCCACCGGAAATATCATAAACCCATAATGCGGATTTTTCATTTCCGCCCTCTTTTGAATATACAATCCAGCGCGAATCGGGTGAAAAGCTGTAATCGCCCAATTCGGAAGAGCCGCCGTGGTCGATTTCGGTAGTTTTCCCGGTGGCGGGCTCAAACAATTTCATTTTCAAGGTCCTATCTGAATAAACAATAAATTTGCTGTCGGGTGACCAAAGCGGTTCGTTTTTCCATGCTGAAGAATTAAAGCTTACCTGCTTTGCCTTTGCTCCTTTTTTGTTCTCGAGGAGGTATAGTTCATACTCCCCTGTGAGGTCGGAATAATACGCAATGTATTTCCCGTCGGGCGACCATGCCGGAAAGATCTCGCGAACTCCTTGTGTTTGGGTAAGGTTTTCTGTGATCCCGTTTTCGGCAGGAACCGAGAATATATCACCACGGGCGTCAAACAAAACACGCTTTCCGGTGGGAGAAATAGCATAGGAATGGATATTATCCTTTACACTTTTATAATATGGGATCAGATTGGGATTATCAAAATTTATGCTGACACTAAGTTTATCCGACAGTCCGGACACCAGGTCAAGTTTATAAATATATCCCCCGTTCTCATAAACCAGCTGATCGCCGTTACCTGAAGGCCACATAACATCGAATTCACTGTGTTTTGTGATTTGCTTGTTCTCTTTTGTTTCGGTGTTGTATTGCCATATATTCAATTTCTGATCCTGGTCGGAAGCATAAACTATTTTAGTGCCCGACCAGGTGGGTATCTGGTCTGTGCCTTCGAAAGTGGTGATTTGCTCGGAACTGTTCTCCTTCAAATCATAGATCCAAAGATCGCTTGCCCTACCCCCTTTGTATCGCTTCCAGTTTCTGAATTCACGGTCTACCGGAGTGAAAACAATTTTGGAAGCATCGGGTGAGAGCACCCCAAAGCCGCCATTTACGATGGGCAGGGATTTCTCCAATCCGCCCTCAAGGCTTACCAGAAAATACTTGCCATTCCTTTCGCCAAAGGCAGTGCGGTTGGAGCGGATAAGAATCTGCTTGCTGTCGGGAGTCCAGTCAAGAACCACATTATCATAGCCTCCTCTGGGTGGCATATTGTCAACAGAATTATACCAGGTAAGCTGTTTTGGCACCCCTCCCTGTGAAGGCATCACAAAAATCTGGCGGCTACCGGAATACTCCCCTGAAAATGCGATCCACCGGCCATCGGGAGATATTTTCGGAAAAAGCTCAAGTCCTTCGTGGGAGGTGAGTCGACGTGCCTCTCCCCCGTCAGAACTTACCGACCAGATATCGCCAGCATACACAAAAACGACAAGCTTGTTGTTTATGTCGGGAAAACGAAGCAGACGCACATTGTCCGTTGCAGAGGCGCTAAATGCGATGCTTAAGAAAAGTGCCAGGGCTAAAAGCTTGAAAAAAACGCTATTCATAATTTGAATTTTTGAGTAACGGAATAAGAATGACGTAAATGGATAGAAGATAAATTAATATTAGTTCAATTTTTTATATGGATCTGTTGAAGAATTTGTCGCAAGTTTACAAATTTAGGAGAAAGTTTGGAAAATTTACACTATTCAATCACTGAAACCCGCCGAATGATATCTAAAATAATATCCGTGTCTTCCGCTCCACTGCCGTATGGCAAAGCACTTTCAACACCTTCTGTAAGGTTCTTGTTTTCTAATAAATTCCGGAATTCATTTTTTAAATATTCTTTAACATATGAATTTGAATTCGAAATGCTAGGGAATTAATCAGAACAATTATCTAAAATGTAAATAATGTCTTCAAAATCGTGACTTTGTCTAAGGTCATTTCCTCCTCTGCTTTTATGGGCCTCGAATTTAGCTGCTAAATAATACGCTGGTGAAAACACATAAACCTCTGTTCCATCTGGTAATACTTTTAAAATTTTATTTTCAATTCCTTCTTCATACCATCTGTTTGTAAATCCAAGTACTTTTGAATCTACTGGCATTATATCAACCCTTATATCTTTGTATACCCATCTACAAATAGGGGCGCCTTTTGATGTGTCATTAGCAAATTTTTTTGCCCGCAATTCATTCTCCATTTTAGCATGTTCTGACTTCGAACTTAATTCAATAACACAATCCACATCAAGGGTTGGTCGAATATCTGATGCTGCTGGATTACTAGCATAGAGTTCTGCAACTGCACCACCAATAAAAACCATATCATTCTTTAATGTGCCTAATCCGTTTGCAACGGTTTGCAGCATGGAGATATTTGCACTAGCCATGTTTCAATCGTTTATTCAATTCGTCTATCGCAATATTTTTTTCTCTTACCCGACCAATTCGAATTGTATCAATAATGGTTAGAAGCTCATAGAAAATCACATCATCTTGTACTATTTGCGGTATAGTTTTATAAAGAGGTTCAATTGCTTGACCGCGATGGCCCCCTTTTGCATAAGGCCAAACATAAAAATCCCGACCTGTTGAAATGCGTTCTTTTATGGGGGAGGCTGAATGCGCTGTAGGAATTCCTTTAACAATTGCTCCTGGTTGAGCCGGAAATACATACTTTAATCCAAAAATAAGAAATTCAACGAAGGAATCAATATTAACATTCCTTTTTTTAGAATTAATAAGTCCTGCAATTTTACATCTATTCAATGCTTCTGAAACCTCAGATGGGCTTAAATGAATAGCATTAGCAATATCGATATTGCGCCAATCATTGTTTTTTAGTGCTAAAATTTTCACTAACACAACAATATCCTGAGGACGCATTCCATTATGTTTCTTCATAACTTTTACCAATAATTCGCGATTCGCGAATAGCAAATATAATACGATTCACGCAATCATAATGCAAATTTTTCTAAAATCCATTCAAAGACTAGCAAATTCCTCCTATCGGTTTTACTGTAAAATTCCGCGCCCAGATAAACACAAACACCAAAAACATCAGACTTTCAGCGATCCGCGGAATGCCCTTACTGAATAATATGACGGGGCAGAGTTGTGATATACGAAGACCTTGCCATAGCGGTAATCTGCAAAGATGGCACCACCGAGTTTCCTGATTTCGGGGGGTGTGCTCAACCAACTCGAGGTTTTTGTGTCAACATTCCCCAGCTTTTGCAAGTCGCGGTATTGATCTTCCGTTAAAATCTCAATACCCATTTCGGCAGCCATATCCAATGCGTTATTCTCCGGCTTGTGCTCTTTCCTCGACTCCTGACCCAGTCGGTCGTAACAAACGTTTGTGCGACCTTTCGGGCTTTCCGGTGAACAGTCGAAGAATAAGTATTCGCCCGTCTTCGCATCATAGCCAACAACATCGGGTTCTCCTCCGGTTCTTTCCATTTCGCTGAGCGACCATAACTTATGAGCATCCGCTTGAAGCCTTGCTAGTACTTTTGACCATTCAAGACCGGCATGGCGGTTCATGTTTTTGTCAAATCGGTCTTTTAGCACGCTGAGGAGTTTTTCGCTTTGCTCTGGAGATAAGTCCTTATAATTCTTATTTGTCATAGCGATCTTATTTGATTTGCAAACGATATCTTTTAACAAGCCACACCAAGAGATTCCTCGCGTGGCTCGGAATGACAATCTTTTGGGCTGTCAGATAATAAACTCTGAATTACGCCATTGTTGTATAGTTCATCCCAGTTTGCATTTACCGTATCAATTAGTCTGTCTTTTTTTGCCCTCGAATACCCTTTTATTTGTTTTTCTCTTTTAATTGCTAATTCAATAAAATCAAATACTTCATAATAAATCAATTTATCAGTATTATACCTCTGGGTAAACCCTTTTATCAGTTTTTTTTTATGCTCATGAATTCTTCTTACCAAATCATTTGTAACACCAGTATAAAGTACATTATTGTTTTTGTTGGTGAGAATGTAGATATAATAGATGTGAACTTTCATTGCTTATCAATTTTCAAAAGCTGTTATGTGAATATCGAAGCTAATTTCAAGGCATTGTGCCTTTTTTGGTACCGATCAATTCCAGACCCGCCGTTGGCCCCATACTCAGGTTGATTTCTCTTTTTACACTTACCCCATCACCTTTGAAGGCAAACGTATAGCTATATCGATAAGGTGTTTCATAGAGATAGGAACGGAGAAGCATAGTATCTGAAGAAATCCATGCAGCTGAAGATGCCGAAGGCCATGATTCGCCCGAGGGCCTGAGTGTACTGCCATCTTTGGAATTATTGTATCCAAAGGGGATAAGAACGGAGGTGTCATTCATTGCAAAGATTACCGATTCCTGTCCGGGCGACAGGTCAATACGCATTTCGGTAATACCTTCGGCATTGGGTTTGATTTTGTATATCTGGTTTGAAATAGTTTCGGCCAGAGATGAGGTTGTTTCTCCAGCCACCGTCGAAAGGCTTAAACTGCTTAGTTTGCTTTGCAATGCATCAAATGCCTCAGGGTTTTCGTCCAGGGGACTATCTTTGAGTCCGGGGAGAATGATTTCCCAAACCAGATTCATGATGGCACCCATATCGCCGGTTCCTGAGGTAATAGCCAGCACAGCGTCCTGTTCGGGAAACACAATACAATACTGCCCAAAGGCCCCGTCGCCACGATAAAGATTATGCCGGCAACGCCAGAACTGGTAACCATAACCCTGATCCCAATCGCTGTCGGGATTACTGCCATTAGAGGTTTGTAGCTTGGTAGCTTCTTCGACCCATTGGGAGGGTATCAGCTGCTTATCCTGCCACATACCTTTCTGCAGATAGAGCTGCCCGAAATTGGCAATGTCTTTTGTCCGCACCTTCAATCCCCATCCTCCCATGTTGATTCCGCCGGGAGCTGTCTCCCACTGGGGATTTTCTATACCCAGAGGTTCAAAAAGTCTGGGCCTCAGATATTCGAGGAGTGTCTCCCCCGAAACCTTTTGAATGATTGCCGAAAGCATAAAAGTAGCTGCCGAATTGTAAGCAAAACGGGTGCCGGGTTTATGGTCTACCTCGAGGGAAAGGAAAGCTTTGACCCAGTTTGTGTTATCCTGCGCCATTCTACCAGTTGCATCCTCATTATGACCGGTGTTCATCCTGAGTAAGTCGCGTATGCGCATAGACTGAAGGTTCGCTGAAGGGTTTTCGGGGGTGTCATCGGGGAAAAAGGAGATCACCTGATCGTCGATGCTCAGAAGACCCTCCGCCTGAGCGATGCCAATAGCTGTGGAAGTGTAGCTCTTGCTTAGGGAATACAGCATATGCGGACTATCAGGGTTATAGGGGCTCCACCAGCCCTGGGCAGCAACTTTACCGTGACGCATAAGTATGAAACTGTGCAAATCATCGGGCCTGTTTTTTTCTGCAGCTTCAATAAAATCCAGAATAACCCGGGAGGAGACTCCAAG
>JAIFNN010000053.1 GCA_020047715.1 Bacteroidota bacterium
AAGCATTTCTTTAATTCGATTTATTTCTATCCTATTATTTTCCACTAAAATACAAATATATCGCAAGAACAAGATACAATTATCAAGTTACAATAAGTGGGTTGGCAAAATTACACTCTATTGTTACCGGAAGTCTTTGGAATTAGTTTCAGCATTGGCTGTGGGTAAGAACACATTTTCTACATTACCCTATCGACTGCGTCGAATATTGGTGTGAACCGGCAACAATTTGTGAAAGAAACTGTTTAGAGCGAATACACCTTCGAATCTTTCCATAATTATTTTTCCATTTTCAAATTAAACACACAAAACATGAAAACAAAACATAAAAACAAAACTTTTAAACTGTTCCTTTTCGCATTTTTCTTTTTCGGGGGAGGCGCACTATCCGCGCAGGAAACTCATCTGAAGAACATTCGCCAGCTCACCTGGGGCGGAGACAATGCTGAGGCCTATTTCAGTTACGACGGCAAGAGTCTTTGTATGCAAAGCAACAACAAAAACTGGGGCTTGGAATGCGACCAGATTTTCAATATCGATATTGAAGAAGCTGCCGCCGATTCGACCTACAGACCCGCGCTTATAAGCACAGGAAAAGGCCGCACCACCTGCAGTTATTATCTTTCAGACAATAAGCATATTCTTTACGCTTCCACGCATTCCGGGGGTGAAAATTGTCCGGAGGTGCCTGAGATCCCCGGTAAATATTTATGGCCCATATATAACACATATGATATTTATGTTTCAGAACTGAGCGGAAAGATCGTAAAACAACTCACCGATGCACCGGGATATGATGCTGAGGCTACGGTAAATCCATCGGGTGACAAAATTGTATTCACCAGTACCAGAGGTGGCGACCTTGATCTTTGGACTATGAACATTGATGGCAGCGATCAGAAACAAATTACTTTCGGTTTGGGATATGATGGAGGGGCTTTTTTCTCCCCCGATGGAAAAAAATTGGTTTTCAGAGCTTCACGTCCAAGTACAGATGAGGAAGTGAAAGAATACAAAGACTTGCTTGCAAAGGGATTGGTAGCCCCGTCGAACATGGAAATCTATACCTGCAATGTTGATGGCAGCGATCTAAAACAGATTACGAACCTTGGAAAAGCAAACTGGGCACCCTTTTACCATCCCTCGGGCAACAAAATCATTTTCTCCAGCAACCACCATTCGCAGAGGGGATATGACTTTCAGCTATACATGATCGATCTGAACACTCAGGAGATAGAGCAAATCAGCAGCAACAGCATTTTCAACGCATTCCCGATGTTCTCTCCCGATGGAAAGCAGCTGGTTTTTTCTTCGAACCGGAATAATAATGGTACAAGGGACACGAATGTTTTTATTGCGGATTGGGTGGATTAGGGGGGAAGTGACGGGGTGACGAGGTGAAAGCGTGATGGGGTGACGAGGTGACGAGGTGACGGGGTGACGGGGTGATGGGGTGATGGGGTAACGAGGTAACGGGGTGACGAGGTGACGAGGTGACGAGGTGACGGGGTGACGGGGTGACGGTGTCGAAGGGATGAAATTCTCGTGCACATCAGGCGTCACGACTAAAAAGGAACTTTGTCTTCCCATGAATACTGATAATTCCATAAATTAACTATTTTCGCATCATACAATAAAAACATGGTAGCAAAAGAAGAAATCGTAAAGCAGATTGATCTTTGGAATGAAGAGTTCGGTAAAAAACCGGCTGAAGAGATTCTGTCATTTTTTCTGGGGAAGTTTAAAAACAAGATTGCGCTTGCATCGAGTCTTGGCGCGGAAGACCAGGTTCTCACCCGCATGATTGCGAATATTGATCCCCTGACCCGGATTTTCACCCTTGATACCGGAAGGGTTTTTCCTGAAACGTATGATTTAATGGCCCGAACCAACGAAAAGTACGGGATAAAATTAAAGGTATATTTCCCGGATGCCAAAGCTGTGGAAAACATGGTTAATGAAAAAGGGATTAACCTTTTCTACGAATCCATTGAAAACCGTAAACTTTGTTGCGGGATCCGAAAAGTTGAGCCGCTGAAACGCGCTTTCAAGGAACTTGATGTTTGGATTTGCGGATTACGGAAAGACCAGTCGGTAACCCGTTTCTTTACTAAAACAGTAGAATGGGATGAATCCAACGGACTTATAAAAATAAATCCCATCTTAAGCTGGACAGAAAAACAAGTCTGGGCATATATAAAGGAACACGATGTTCCCTACAACGAATTGCACGACAACGGTTTCCCGAGTATTGGGTGCCAACCTTGTACACGAGCCATTAAGCCCGGTGAGGATGTAAGGGCCGGCAGGTGGTGGTGGGAGACGCCGGAGCAGAAGGAGTGTGGGTTGCATGGGAAGTAGAAGAAGGTGTGTCTAGGTGACGGGGTGACGGGGTGACGGGGTGATGGGGTGACGGGATGATGGGGTGATGTTGGGTATTTTAAGGATTATTTAACTTCATATTCATAACAGATGGTTTTGGTTTTAACAATTCTTCAATCATTAAACCCTGGAAAAGAAACTTTTGGCAAACCATATCACAGTACTTCCGGCATTCCGCTGAAAGTTCAATTTATCATATTAGGATTTATTATTCTATTTGGTTTGTACATATATTTTAGGGTAAGGAAAAGTTTGAAGAGAGGGAAACAAGGATAATCAATAATTTGACTGAATTTTATACTTGGGATTCACGGGGTCATGTAAACTAATTTCGAAAAATCATTAAAAAAACAAACCCAAGACTTTTTTACTACGCGAAAATGTATAAATTTGCATCCCGTTTGAGTTAAATGATTAATTCGGTTTCACCAAGATGTTCTTTCTTCTATTGTTATAATTCGCCCGGATGGCGGAATTGGTAGACGCGCTAGTTTCAGGGACTAGTATAAGCAATTATGTGCAGGTTCGAGTCCTGTTCCGGGCACTTTTACAGCAAGAGTTTGAGACTCAAGCATGAGGAAATGCAGCAAGAAACCTCAAACGAAAAGATGTTCAGCCTTAAACAAATGCTTCTCCCTCTAATCTTCTTTCTTTTCGGGGGAACTTTACTTCATTCACAGGATAAGGCTGTGAACCGCGATAAATACCGTATCCATATTGTAAGTACCAGCGAGGTAATGAAAACTGACGGCGTGCTTGACGAGAAGTCATGGCAGATCTCAGAAATGGCTGAGAATTTCATACGTGTAACGCCGGTAGACACAGGTTTTGCAATTGCGCAAACCACTGTTATGATGACCTATGACAAATCAAATATATATGTCGGGGTTGTCTGCTATGATCCCTTACCCGGAAAAAGACCTGTAGAATCGCTGCGCAGGGACTTTGAGTTTCTCAAAAACGATAACTTCAGGATACACCTGGATACCTATAATAACCTGACGAACGGTTATGCTTTTGGTATCTCTGCAGCGGGGGCTCAGTCCGATGGAGTGATTAATAACGGAAGCCAGTCGAGCTTTACCTGGGATACGAAATGGAAATCTGCAGTAAAGAGCTACGACGACCGCTGGGTTGCTGAAATGACCATTCCTTTTCGTAGTCTGCGGTATTTCGGGGGAGAGACTGAATGGGGTGTCAACTTTGGCCGGCTTGATCTTAAAACCAACGAAAAATCAGCATGGGCGCCTGTTCCCCGTCAATTTCCTCATAATTCGCTGCCCTACGCAGGAACGATGATGTGGGATAAGCCTCTGGATAAAGCAGGATTGCGTATGTCCTTCATCCCCTATGTTACTTCAACCGTCATAAAAAATACGGGATTGGGCGAATCTGCAAAACTGAAATGGAATGCAGGAATTGATACCAAAATGATATTGTCAACCTCACTGAACTTAGACCTGACAGTAAATCCCGATTATTCCCAGGTTGAGGAAGACAGGCAGCAGACCAATCTCGACCGCTTTGAATTGTTTTATCCTGAAAGACGGCAGTTTTTTCTGGAGAATAGCGACCTTTTTACCAATCTCGGGAACAGTCAGGCCCAGCCATTCTTTTCAAGACGCATAGGTCTTAATGTTCCTGTACATTTTGGCGGAAGACTTACAGGAAGGGTTGGCAACAAATGGAGGATAGGGATGATGGATATGCAAACAGGATCAAGAAATGAAATCCCTTCCGGTAACTATGCTGTAGCTGTTCTGCAACGTGAGATCTTCAGCCGCTCAAGCCTTGTCGGATTTCTTGTGAACAAAGAGATCACCGGAACTTATAACGACTCAGCATATACAGGGAACCCTTACAACCGGGTGGCAGGAATTGAATACAACTTCGCCACAGCGGATAACCGGTGGCAGGGAAAAACATTCTATCATCAGTCATTTTATCCGGGAGCGGATAAGGATGCCGCCGCTGCTTCGGCGAATATCAGCTATTCCTCACAGTACCTGAAAGCCGGCATCGAACAGTCGTGGATAGGATCGGATTATATTGCCGAAGCGGGTTATATCCGAAGGACCGGTATTTATGAGATCACCCCGTCTGTAAGCTACCTGTTTTATCCATCAGGATCGGAAAGGATTATTAGTCATGGTCCCGGTGCAAGTATTAATGCGACCTTCGATCCTTTCATCAATCTCACCGATCGGGCAACGGAGCTTTCCTACACTGTAGGATGGCAGAATAAAAGCCAGTTTACAGCCAGCGTGGAAGAACAATTCGTTAAGCTCAATTTTGCGTTTGATCCAACCAATACAGCGGGAGTAAAACTTGCAGCAGGTGAGCAGTTTCACTGGAAAATTGCCCGTGCCGGTTTTACTTCGGATGCACGCAGGTTATTCAACTATACCCTGAATGCCGGATACGGTGGTTACTTTAACGGAAACCGATGGAATGTAAGCGGACTGATGAATTACCGCGTACAGCCATATGGCGGCATTGGAATGACGATGAGTTATAACAACATCACCTTACCCGCGCCTTATAACAGCGCAAAGCTGATCCTCTTGGGCCCTACACTGGATATTACCTTCACGGATAAAATATTCCTTACCACCTTCGTCCAGTACAACAACCAGATCGAAAATCTCAATATGAATTTCCGTCTCCAATGGCGTTTTGCACCCGTGTCGGATCTGTTTATTGTGTATACGGGGAATTCCTACACGGAAAATTTCGTGAACAAGAACCGGGGGTTAACCGTCAAACTTTCCTACTGGTTTAACTAAGATCGGCTGTTGCCCGTAACTCAAACACTATATTAATGTTCACCTGCGTAGTTAAGGTTAAGTCAATTCTATAGCAATTCTGGGGATTATGTTAAAATTCTCCCGTTCCTGTTAACATTCTCGCCGTTCCTGTTTACATTTTCGCCGTTCCTGTTAACATTTTCGCTGTTCCTGTTAACATTCTCCCGCTCCTGCTTAAATTGACCCCTTCCTGCTCAAATTCTCCCGTTCCTGCTGAAATTGACCCCTTCCTGCTCAAATTCTCCCGCTCCTGCTGAAATTGCCCCCCCTTTTTCAGTGGCTTTCAGGAGGTCTGTGATTCAACTAAATTTCTCCCCTGATTAAGCTTTTGGTTATACCTACTCACATAATTGGAATATTTATTCTCATCCCTCCAGAACACAAACTGACCCACACGCCTTATTTCATCTGTTGATTTCTTCATAAGCAATTTTATTTGTTTTCAGAATCCTATCGTTTTTGAAAAAAGAAAGTCCTTTAAACGATAGAGTAAAAAGCAGATAGAAATACTGACTCTTCAGCGAAATTTATTTTGATTCTAAATAATATCCGGTTGAATCAATCGGGATTTATTCTACTTTTATGATTGAAGGAGCCTGAATATCAAGGCATAAAACAGTTAAAAAAATAAACAGTAAAAAAGTCTTGAACAGGATGAATGGATTACAGGATGGACAAGATTATAGTTAATTTATGACGCTTTTCAGGGCAGAGACTTTCAAAACTTTATTGAAGGAAACGTGGCTGTCAAAAGATGTCTGAATAGGATTATAATTGATTGAAGGATGGACAAGATGCGGTAAATTAATTGTGCGTATATATTAGTGTTGTGTGCAAACTAACAAAAACAACAATGGAGTTTGATAAAAATATATTATCATTTTTAAATCCTAAACTACTTGAAAAAGTTATTGAGTT
>JAIFNN010000116.1 GCA_020047715.1 Bacteroidota bacterium
GAGGTACAACTTGGGCTGAAAGTGAGGTAGGTAAGGGGACACGGATTTTTTTCCGGATTCCTGTTGAGATTGATTCTGAATAAGGTTCTTAAAATACAAATCCTTAGAAATTGTCAGGATATTTGGTAGCTTTATTATTAATATGACACGAGATTTTTACGGCCTATGTCGATTCCTGTTCTAAAGGTTCTGATTCTAGAGGATAATCCCTACGATGCCGAGTTGAATTTAAAAACCCTGCATAAGGAGTCGTGGGTTATCGATTCGAGAATTGCAAGTGACGAGGATAGTTTCACTGGGTATCTTATCGACTTTGATCCGGACGTAATTTTATCGGACTATAACCTTCCGCAGTTTAATGGAATGGATGCCTTGCGTATATCCAAAATCGAAAAGCCACTCACGCCTTTTATAATTGTTACTGGGTCTTTGGATGAGGAAACGGCTGTTGACTGCATAAAGCAGGGGGCATGGGATTATGTGTTAAAGGAACGGCTGATACGCCTCAATCCTGCTGTTAAATTTGCCATGGAACTCCGGGTTGAAAGGCAGCAGCGTGAACTAACAGAGGCTTCATTCAGAGAAAGCGAGGAGCACTATCGGGCCCTCGCTCAAAATTCACCTGATATAATTATGAGGTTCGACAGGAACCTTCGCCATTTGTTTGTAAATGATGCTGTTAATTCCCAATTAAAACTTAAGCCTGAGCTTTTTATTGGCAAGTCGCATCATGAGATGGGCATCTTCAATTCTGAGATGTGCGATTTCTGGGAGGCAAGTATTGCAAGGGTTTTTGAATCTCAAAAGCCACACGAAGTTGAGTTTTCAATCCCCTTTGATAATAAGGTTCTCTATTTCGAATGGAGGCTCTTCCCGGAATTTGACCCTTACGGAGAGGTTACAACAGTTTTGGCAGTGGCCAGGGATATAAGTTTTAAAAAACAAGCCCAGGATGAATTGCTGAAAAGTCAGGAACGACTAGATATGGCGCTGGAAGCAACAAGCGACGGAATTTGGGATTATGATCTGAGAACCAACGAGATTTATTTTTCGCCCCGCTATGCTATAATGCTGGGCTATTCCCCCGATGAATTCAAGAATGACATAAGTGTATTCAACGAACTTATGCATCCTGATGACAAAGAGAGGGTGTTGGAATACATGAATGAATCCAGAAAAAATCACCAAAATTCCGTTGAGCTTGTTACCCGACTAAGAAAACAAGATGGAACTTATGCATGGATCCATGCCCGGGGAAAAGTTTTTTCTCAGGATTCCAATAACGAACCAATTAGAATTGTCGGAACCAACGTAGATATTACAGAGCAAAAACGACAAGACGAGATCCAAAAAACCATTTTTGATATAGGAAATGCAGTTGTAGCTACCCGAAACCTTGATGAACTATATGAAAAGATTCAAGAGATTTTGGGTAGGATAATTGATACTAAGAATTGCTACATAGCTCTTTACGACAAAAAAACAGACAGGATTACCCTTCCTTTTCACAGGGATGAGAAAGATAAATTCAAAGGTTTCCCGGCAGGTAAAACAATAACAGCCTACGTAATCAGATCCGGCAAGGCGCAACTTCTCAACCTTGAAATTATTGATAAATTGTCAAAGGCCGGTGAGATTGAGGCCGTTGGAACTCCTTCTGTGAGCTGGCTCGGCGTTCCTCTTAAAATAGACAATAATATCATTGGTGTTTTTACTGTGCAAAGCTACGACGAGGCAGTAAAATTCAGTGAAGAGGATGTGAAAATCCTGGAGTTTGTGTCCGACCAGATTGCCTTGGCAATCTCAAGAAAAAAGGATGAGGACTATATTCGGCTGAGCGAACAGAAACTCAGGGAAATTATCGAGTCTTCTCCGGATGGGCTGCTGGTTACCGACAGTGATGGCCATATTATGGATCAGAATACCAGTATAGTTGAAATACTCCAGGGTAGAAACAACACCCTTATGAGGCGGAATTTCCTGGATTTCATTTATCCTGAAGATACAGTAAAGGTTGAAGAGCTGTTTCGCGAAACAATTGAAACCCGATATCAGAAAAATCATGAAATAAGAATGGTTCGGGATGATAACAGTGAATTCTTTGCGGAAATATCTCTGGGATTAATACAGAATTACAAAAAGTCATCAGAGACATTTATAATCATCATTAAGGATATTACCACGAGAATCAACTATGAGTCAAATCTTCGAATCGCCAAAGAAAGAGCAGAAGAATCCGATAAACTTAAAACTTCGTTCTTGTCGAATATGTCTCATGAAATAAGGACTCCCCTGAATGCCATTGTTGGTTTTGCAGAACTGCTTGCTCAGAATAATCTGGAAGATGTCGATAAAAAGGAGTTTATTTCTCATATCAACTTTGGCTCAGATACCTTGTTGAACCTTATTGACGACATCATTGATATATCAAAAATCGAGGCTGGGCAAATACGCATCAATAATTCCCTGTTTAAACTGTCGTCGCTGTTCTCCGAACTTCAAACCTTATTTCTAAAGAACCTGAAAAGACAGAATAGAGAGCAATTATTTCTGTCGATTGAAAATAACGGATTCAATTCGGATATCAATATTATTGCTGATTCTTTCCGTCTTAAGCAGGTCTTCATAAACCTTCTTAACAACTCTATTAAATTTACCGAAAATGGAGGAGTGAGCTTTGGCATTAAGGAAGTCAATGGGGATTTTATTAGTTTCTTTGTTAAAGATACAGGAATTGGCATAAAAGAAGATAAAAAGTATCTGATCTTTGACCGATTTCGTCAGGGCCATGAGTCAAAAACCAAGTTTTACGGGGGAACCGGGCTTGGTCTGGCCATATCGAAAAATCTGGTTGAACTGATGGGCGGTGAAATTTCGGTATACTCAGAACCTGGCATCGGCTCCGAATTTGTTTTTTCAATTAATTATGTGGAATCGGATGCCGATGTTCCACAGCCTCAATATTATGTACTGCAGGAAACACCCGATTGGAGAGGGAAAACTATTCTGATTGCTGAAGATGAAGCATCAAACTTTATCTTGTTGCAAGACATTCTCAGTGAAACGAATGTGGATATTATCTGGGCCAAGAACGGGGGCGAGGCTGTTAGGCTCTTTAAGGATCATCCGGAAATTGATCTGATCCTAATGGATATCCGTTTACCCATTATCAACGGCTATGAGGCAACTGCAAAAATCAGGGAAATAAGAAAAAATGTTCCTATTATTGCACAAACAGCATATGCCATGTCGGGTGAAAGAGAAAAAAGTATCAGTGCCGGATGCGATGATTATTTGTCTAAGCCTATTAAGTCCAAGCTCTTAATGGCAATGCTCTCCAAATATCTGAACAAGTAACCAGATTCCTCAGGTATCATTTATTGTGTAAATTCAACTTTGATCATGCCAAATCTGTCAAAGTGTTATATTTGTTGCTTAATCTGAAGTCTGAATGACCCGACTGCTGTTCTACCTGATTCTTATTTCTGCCTTGCTGACAAATTGCGGCTCTAAACGGGTTTTGACCGATGACCTTACTGTTTTCCGCTACAATGAGTCGAAAGGTATTGCAAGCCTCGATCCCGCCTATGCCCGGAACCAAACCCTGATTTGGCCGGTTAACCAGTTGTTCAATGGATTGGTTCAGATGGACGACAGTCTTGCCGTTCAGCCATGTATTGCACATTCATGGTCGGTCGCAAATAACGGACTAAGCTATACATTTCATTTGAGAAATGATGTTGTCTTTCACGATAGCGAGGCTTTTCCCGATTCTGTCGGGCGAACCGTAACGGCTCATGATTTTGAATATAGTTTCTCCCGGATTCTTGATCCTCAGACAGCCTCGCCCGGAACCTGGATTTTTGAGAAGCTTGATTTCGGTGCCGATCATCCCAGGGGATTTAAAGCAGAGAACGACTCTACCTTTGTAATTTGGCTTAAAGAACCTTTTATTCCTTTTCTGGGGATACTCACCATGCCTTATTGCTGCGTCGTTCCTCGGGAAGCTGCTAGTCACTTTGGAAACGACTTCGGACGCAATCCGGTTGGAACAGGCCCTTTTATGTTTAAACTTTGGAGGGAGGATGAGAAACTGATTCTGGTGAAAAACCCCAGGTATTTTGAGCGTGATGAAACAGGAGAGGCCCTGCCTTATCTGGATGCGGTGAGCATTAGTTTTATCAAGGACAAGCAGTCCGAGTTCCTGGAGTTTATGAAGGGAAACCTTGATTTTCTCAATGCCATCCACCCATCCTACAAAGATGTGCTCCTAACCCGATCCGGTGAGCTGATGCCCGAGTTTAACGGACGGTTTAAGCTGATAACCCAAGCCTATCTGAATACCGAGTATCTGGGGTTTCTTTGTGACACATCCCTACTGACGGCAAAGGAAAGCCCCGTTTCGTCTGTGTTTGTCAGAAAGGCAATTAACTATGGTTTCGACAGAGTGAAAATGATGAAATACCTCAGGAATAATCTGGGGACTCCAGCTTTATCGGGATTCGTGCCTGAAGGTCTTCCCTCATACAGCCCGGAAACAGTAAAGGGATACTATTATAACCCCGATACAGCAAGATTTTTCCTCGCAAAGGCCGGGTACCCGGGAGGAGCAGGCCTGCCGCCTATTCTGCTTACTACCACTTCCGATTACCTTGATTTGTGCGAATACATTCAGTTTGAACTCTCTGTCGTCGGGATTAAGATTGAAATCGAAGTAGCAACCGGAGCAAGCTTTCGAAATAAAGTGGCAAACTCAAACCTTACTTTTTTCAGGGGATCATGGATCGCCGATTACCCCGATGCCGAAAACTACCTTTCTTTGTTTTATTCGCCCAATTTCAGTCCGGCTGGACCAAACACAACCCACTTCTCAAACAATAGCTATGACAGCCTGTACAGGCTTTCCCTACAGACTCTTAACCCCGTCGAGAGATATGCCCTTTATCAGGAAATGGATAAGAAACTCATTGAAAATGCAGCTGTCGTACCTTTGTTTTACGACAAGGTGATTCGTTTTATTCCTGAAAATCTTTCCGGTTTAGGCTCGAATCCTTTGAATTTGTTGACATTAAAAAGGGTTAAATTTAGGAATTGAGAAAAAAAACGAATTATTTTGTAAAAAAGTGCCTTTTTCGGTGTTAGGTTTTCCAAGTTTTCAGAACTAAGCAGTAGACACTTTTTTTTTACCTTAACCTATGAAATATGTACACGAAAATTTGGCAGAAGAGTTGCAGATCGGTTTGCGCTATTGATTTCCTAAGCACTTCAAACGTAAATTTGATGGCTATATCTGGTTTTAAAATTGGAAACCAGATAGTTACCGATGACATGGTTTACAATGTCAAAGACGCAGAGAATGTTAAAATCCGGTTTTTTCTCGATGATGGATTATCTGAATATGCCTCGGTTAAAATATCCTACACTGACTTTATTAGTTTCTTGCCTGATCGAAGCGAATTTGACAATCTGGGGATTGCTATTATCCCTACTGATTTTCCCGAGTTCGAAAATGTTCCCTCCCTGACACTTTGCCGCTCCTGTGATCTTAAGATTGGACGTTCGGTTGCTGTTGTAGGCTATCAGATGGAACATAAGAATATGGCCCTGAAAACCGGGATCATTTCTTCCAGCTACACCAACAAGAAGGGATTAAGTTTTATTCAGTACGATGGAACCGTGAAGCCGGGTAATTCAGGCGCTCCGCTAATGGATGCGGAAACCGGTCGCGTTTTGGGAATAGTCATGAATAAGGAAATGGGATTTGTCAAAACATACAAGGATTTGATAGATATCATCGATTCAAACCTCAAGATATTCAAGGAACAGGAAGGGAAATCGAATTTCTTTGACGTTGACCTTGCTCAGGTATTATTTGCAAACCAAAGCCAAATAAAGCATATAGCCCGTGAGTTTTTCCTCAACGCTACAGTTAGGGTTGGATTTGCACTGGAAATCGAGCACGTAATCGAGTACCTTGATACAACGCTCGAGCCCGACCACGATTCCGGGGTGTATTCCGATTAATCTTCCAAGCCGGAGTTATCCTGACTCAGAATTCGTTTAATGTCTGCATCAGCGT
>JAIFNN010000171.1 GCA_020047715.1 Bacteroidota bacterium
CCGGGCAAGTCTTATACAACCAGCTCCCGCTTAATCACCCAGGTTCGGAAGGAAGCAAGTGCAGGCGGTCGTAGCGGTGTGATATAAGTAACTTGCCCTCTTTTTTTGAATCTTGTCATTACCAAATAAATATCAAACTGTTCTTCCCCAAGTTGTCCCAATTCCAAATCCCCCCAATACTAAATTATCAAACTCCCCTATTTTCAAATTCTCAAATTACCTCTTTCTAAAATTCTCAAATCCCCCGATTTCTTTATTCAACTTACAATTAAACACATTTTAGCCCCAAATTGGGACGAATTGTATCAATCTGAAAGCAAAATGAAAAAAAACGATACCTGTGATAAGATTTTATGTTTTTTAGCACGATTTTATTTCGAGTTTAAAAATGAATAGATATCTTTGCCTCATAAAACAGTTATGAAAAAATCATTTACCCATATTATTATTAACATTCTCGTCCTCGTCGTCCTCGTGGTGGTGAAGATCTGAGAATGGTATGGATAAACTTAATAGATTTCCGCTAGCCATTCTCAAATAAAGAGGGTGGCTTTTTCATTTTAAAGAATTTGCAATGAGGAACAAATTAAATAGCGACACAACAACACAAGGCCGGAGAATGGCAGGGGCCAGAAGTTTATGGCGTGCAAACGGAATGAAAGAAGAACATTTTGGCAAACCGGTAATCGCCATTGCCAATTCATTCACCCAGTTTGTTCCCGGACACACTCATCTTCATGAAGTGGGACAGATGGTGAAAAAGTTCTTTGAGGAGAAAGGCTATTTTGCTGCCGAGTTCAATACCATAGCCATCGATGACGGAATTGCAATGGGACACGACGGGATGCTTTATTCTCTCCCCTCCCGCGATCTCATTGCCGACAGTATTGAGTACATGGTTAACGGCCATAAGGCAGATGCCCTTTTCTGCATCAGCAACTGCGACAAGATTACCCCCGGAATGCTAATGGCTGCGATGCGTCTGAACATCCCTACGATTTTTGTTTCGGGTGGCCCCATGGAAGCCGGCACAAGCGGAAACAAGTCCTATGATCTGATTGACGCCATGGTAATGGCCGCCGATGACGCTGTAAGCGAAAAGGAACTATCCATAATCGAGAAAATCGCATGTCCCACCTGTGGGTCCTGCTCCGGGATGTTTACCGCCAACTCCATGAACTGCCTTAACGAGGCTCTGGGTCTTGCGCTCCCCGGAAACGGAACCATACTCGCAACACACAAATTCAGACTCGATTTGTTTGAACAAGCCGCTGAGGTTCTTGTTAACAATGTAAATAAATATTATTTCGGGGGAGATAAGAGCGTGCTCCCAAGGTCAATTGCCACTAAAGATGCTTTTGAAAACGCCATGAGACTTGATGTAGCTATGGGTGGATCCACGAATACCGTTTTACACATATTGGCCATTGCTCACGAGGCAGAAGTTGATTTCACCCTTAGTGACATCGACAAACTCTCCAAAACAACTCCAGTGCTCAGCAAAGTAGCACCCAGCAGTTCCTACCACATTCAGGATGTTCACCGTGCAGGAGGCATCCTTGGCATAATGGGCGAACTTGAAAAGGGAGGTTTACTGAAACCGGAGGTTAAGAGAGTAGACGGAATGAGTCTGGGCGAGGCAATTGAAAAGAACAAAGTTGTGGGAAAAAATGTTTCCGAAGAAGCGAAAACCTTATTCAGTGCAGCTCCCGGGGGATTCCGGAATATCAAAATGGGATCGCAGCAGGCAATGTTCAAAGAACTTGACCTTGACAGGGAAAAAGGCTGTATAAGAAGCATGGACAAAGCTTACAGTCAGGATGGCGGTCTTGCTGTATTATATGGTAACATTGCGCGAAACGGATGTATTGTAAAAACAGCAGGTGTAAAGGATGACTCATTGAAATTCAAAGGACCGGCAAGAGTTTTTACTTCCCAGGATGATGCTTGCGAAGGGATATTGAAAGATGAAGTTAAGGCGGGTGAGGTGGTTGTAATTGTTTATGAAGGGCCCAAGGGAGGCCCGGGAATGCAGGAAATGCTTTATCCCACCTCCTACATCAAATCAAAGAAACTAGGCGACAAGTGCGCATTGATAACTGACGGTCGGTTTTCGGGAGGAACCTCTGGATTATCCATCGGTCATATCTCCCCTGAAGCCGCTGAGAAAGGCGAGATAGGGCTGATAAAGAACGGCGACATGATAGAAATCTCCATTCCCGACCGTTCCATTAACGTGATGTTATCCGTTGAAGAGCTTGAGGCCAGAAGACTGGAAATGGAATCGAAGGCCGACACGGCATGGACAGCCGAAGGCAGGGTGAGACCCATATCCAAAGCCCTTAAAGCATATGCCAGCATGGTAACATCGGCCGACAAAGGCGCTATCAGAATGATCTAAAAATCTTTATTTATAACTAAATTTGCATAGTCATGGAAACTCAAATGAAAAGCGAGATTAAGGAATCGGAATCTCAGAAAAAGAAGGTGAGAGGAGCTGAAGCAGTTATTCTATCAATGATTGAGGAAGGCGTTGAAGTGATGTTCGGTTATGTGGGCGGCGCAATTATGCCCGTTTATGATGCATTGTACGACTACCAGGACAAGTTGCATCATGTCATGGTTCGTCACGAGCAGGGTGCGATTCACGCCGCACAAGGTTATGCCCGCATCGCAAAGAAACCCGGTGTGGTTATTGCCACCTCAGGACCTGGGGCTACAAACCTCATCACCGGACTTGCCGATGCAATGCTCGATTCTACCCCGCTGGTTTGTATTACAGGCCAGGTTACTTCGAGCCTTCTTGGCACCGATGCTTTTCAGGAAACCGACGTGGTAAGTATTTCCATGCCCGTTACCAAATGGAACATACAGGTAACCCGCGCAGAAGATATACCAGACGCAATGGCAAGGGCTTTCTTTATTGCCCGCTCGGGACGCCCTGGTCCTGTTTTGGTTGATATCACAAAGGATGCGCAGAATGCTGAAATAGATTTCACGTATACTAAAGTTACTCAGATCAGAAGCTATACCCCTATTCCTATTATGAATAACGAATCCCTTAAAAAGGCTGCCGAACTGATCAATAAGTCGGAAAGACCGCTGGTTCTTATGGGTCAAGGTATTCTGCTCTCCGGAGCTCAGGAAGAATTCAAGCAATTTGTTGAAAAAGCGGGTATTCCTGTTGCCAGTACTCTGCTTGGATTGTCGGCCTTCCCTTCCGATCACCCCTTGTTTACTGGGATGCTTGGGATGCATGGCAATTACGCTCCAAACATCAACACCAATAAATGTGATCTGATTATCGCTCTGGGTATGCGTTTCGACGACCGGGTAACCGGAAACCTTAAGACCTATGCAAAACAAGCAAAGGTAATCCATATTGAAATCGACCGTGCTGAAATTGATAAAAACGTGAAAGCTGACGTTGCTGTTATTGCCGATGCAAAACAGGCGCTTCAGGCCATCATCCCAATGATTGAATCAAAAACACACACCGAGTGGCTGGAGAGTTTCAGCAAATTAACCGAATATGAATACGAGAAGGTTATTGAAAGAGATTGCTACCCAACCAGCAGTGGTTTACGGATGGGTGAGGTTATCCATGCCATTTCAAAAACAACCCACGGTGAAGCAATTCTGTTAAGCGATGTGGGTCAGCACCAAATGGCTGCAGCTCGTTACTACCAGTTCAGAGCCACTAACACCTGGGTTACTTCAGGTGGGTTAGGCACCATGGGATTCGGACTGCCCGCTGCCCTGGGAGCAAAACTCGCTGCAGGTGACAGTAAAGAAGTTGTGGTTGTTATTGGCGATGGAGGTTTCCAGATGACCATCCAGGAGCTTGGAACCATTTCCCAACTTGGATTAGCAGTAAAAATCGTAATCCTCAACAACCATTTCCTTGGTATGGTGCGCCAATGGCAGGATCTTTTCTTCGAAAAAAGATACTCTATGACGGAACTCACAAATCCCGATTTCATAAAAATATCGGAAGGATTTGGAATTCCCGCAAAGAAAATCTCTGAAAGAGCAGACCTTAACCAGGCCATCGAAGATCTTATCAACACCAAAGGCCCTTTCCTTCTCGAGGTTGAATGCGAAAAAGAAGTAAATATATTCCCAATGGTACCTGCAGGTGGTACTGTATCAGAAATGAGACTTGAATAAATTAATATTTGAAACCATGGAAACAGAATACACATTATCCATTTTTACTGAAAACAAAATCGGATTGCTGCACAGGCTCTCAATCATTTTCACCCGCAGGCATATTAATCTTGACAGTTTTAACGCTTCTGAATCGGAAGTAAAAGGGGTTTACCGTTTTACCATTGTGGTGCATACTACCGAAGACCAAATCAGGAAAATCGTTAAGCAGATCGAAAAGCAAATCGGAATTCTGAAAGCATTCTATCATGAAACTCATGAGATAGTGCATCAGGAATTAGCCTTATATAAGGTTCCAACCAAAGCGCTTGCCCAGGGAAATGATGTTGAAACGCTTATTAGAAAATATAACGCTCACATCCTTACGGTTGAACCTGAGTATATTGTAATTGAAAAAACCGGGCATAAGCATGAGACACAGGAACTTTTCGATAAACTCCGCCCATTTGGAATGCTCCAGTTTGTGAGATCCGGACGCGTTGCAGTTACAAAACAGATCAAGGAAATTACAAGTTATCTTATCGAATTGGACGAGGCTAACGAATATTCAGAAAGAGAAATATTATTAACAAACAAATAATTTTTAAAATGGCAAAAATTAACTTTGGTGGTGTAGAAGAAAATGTAATCACCAGGGAAGAATTCCCCCTTTCCAAAGCACGCGAAGTTCTCAAAAACGAGGTAATCGCAATTGTAGGTTACGGTGTTCAGGGCCCCGGTCAATCTCTTAATTTAAGAGACAATGGTTTCAATGTTATCATTGGCCAGAGAAAAGATTCCAAGTCATGGGATAAGGCAAAAAAGGACGGATGGGTTGAAGGCGTTAGTCTTTTCGATATTGAAGAGGCTTGCGAAAAGGCAACCATTATCCAGTACCTGCTTTCCGACGCAGGTCAGATTGCTCTTTGGCCAAATGTAAAGAAACATCTTACCAAAGGCAAAGCCCTTTATTTTTCACATGGCTTTGGGATAACCTACAAAGAGCAGACCGGCATTGTTCCTCCTGCAGATGTTGATGTGATTCTGGTGGCTCCCAAAGGCTCAGGCACTTCGCTCAGAAGGTTGTTCGTAGCCGGACAGGGATTGAATTCGAGTTATGCAATTTTCCAGGATGCAACAGGAAAAGCATTCGACCGCGTTGTTGCCCTTGGCATCGGTGTGGGTTCAGGCTATCTTTTCGAAACCAATTTCCAGAAAGAAGTTTACAGCGACCTTACTGGTGAAAGAGGCGTATTAATGGGTGCTCTTGCAGGGATTATGGAAGCACAGTACAACCTTCTCCGCTCAAAAGGACACAGCCCTTCGGAAGCTTTTAACGAAACCGTTGAAGAACTTACCCAGAGTCTTATGCCATTGGTTGCCGAAAACGGGATGGATTGGATGTATGCCAACTGCTCAACCACTGCGCAGCGCGGTGCCCTCGACTGGAAAAACAAATTCAGGGATGCTGTTGCTCCTGTTTTCAAAGATTTGTACGAAAGTGTAGCAACAGGCAACGAGGCAAAAATCACCATCGAAGCCAACCGCCAGAAAGACTACCGTGTGAAACTCGAGGAAGAACTCAAGACCATTCACGATTCAGAAATGTGGCAAGCCGGGGCAGCTGTGAGAAAACTCAGGCCGAAGGCGTGATGATTATGAGGTGACGGGGTGACGAGGTGACGGCGTGACGAGGTGATGAGGTGATGAGGTGACGGGGTGACGAGGTGACGGCCGAAAATACCTGACGGGGTGATGGGGTGGTAAAAACACTTTACATCATCCCGTCTTTTTTTTCTTTGGTTAATACTAAAAACAATAGGGTCCGATAAAATATTAACTAAGTATTGAAGCTGCAGAGATTTCGGTGAGCCTGGTCGAACGGCAGCGAAATATTTGTAGTCCGTAAATCGAACACAGCCTTC
>JAIFNN010000179.1 GCA_020047715.1 Bacteroidota bacterium
CCGGTATTGAAGATATGTACGGCTCAACAGCATGGATAAGTCCGCAAACTTTATGGGGATGGCCACCGCAGTCGATCATTGACACAGAACCCTATTCTGGAGGAATCAGTGGGAACACGGTTATTTTAACCAGCGGCACGGCATCTGCAAACAATAGTTTGAAATTTCAGATACGGAAAACTTTTTCTGCCGATCTTCAGGATTCATCAGTTTCAATAAAGTATACCATAATCAACAAAAGTTCGGACTCCCGCTCGTTTGCAAGTTGGGAAATTATGAGGGTCCCGACGGGAGGACTTTCTTTTTTCCCAATTAACGGCACAGTAAGCGGAAAACTGGAGCCGGCATTTGTGGTGCAGGAAGGGATTGCCTGGTGGGATTACGACAGCACCAAAAATATTTTCGAAAAAGCTTTTGCTGACGGGAAAGATGGCTGGCTTGCTCATGTTGACAACAAGCGTATCATCCATATTAAAAAATTTGTAGACAGCCCGTCCAACTTCCCCAGCAATTCTGAAAAGGAAATCGAGTTCTGGGCAAACGATAAGATGTATTACAATGAAATTGAAAAGCATTCGGAATACAAAACCATTCCTGCTAATGATTCTACCACCCTTACAGTTACCTGGTTTCTGAGAAAACTCCCTGAAAATATTTCTGTTTCTAAAGCCAACCCCGATTTGTTGGATTATGTTTCCGGAATTGTTAACCCAATCCAAAGTTCCGTAAATTCAGACCTCAGCAGAAAGCCCCTTTTCGCATATTCAAATTCAGCTGCTGCAGAAATAAAGTTTACCGGTCTCGAGGAAGGTATCAGATATAATTTTTCCTTGTTTAATGTTATCGGGGAAAAAGTTTTGGACAGGGAGATTTTATCAGGGGAAACAGTTCTGACCCATTCTCTGAATAATGGCGTTTACATTTACAGGATCCAATCCCCCGAAAAAATATACACAGGGAAGATTTCATTAAAGGCATTCTAAGCTCTGCTATTTCAGGCCAGCCATGTTGGAATCCTTATCCGCAATGTAAAAGCCTTAGTGAACTTTTAAAATATTCAGGCGTTATAAGCCTGATATATAATATTAAGTATATGCAAATAAAAGTTGATAGCCCGGAGCAATACATTGAGCAATTAACAGGTAACCGGAGGCAAGCTTTCTGCACTCTGAGAAGAAGTATTCTTGAGAACCTTCCAAAAGGATTTACCGAGACCATGAGTTATGGTATGATTGGATATGTTGTACCTCATTCATTATATCCGCAGGGTTACCACTGCGACGCATCCCTTCCTCTGCCCTTCATGAGCATTGCTTCACAAAAGAATTACATCTCGGTTTATCATATGGGGCTTTATGCCGATAAAAAGTTAATGGACTGGTTTAGGAGCGCATTCCCTAAACACAGCCTTTCAAAGCTGGATATAGGAAAGAGTTGCATTCGTTTCAAAAAGGAAGAGCATATCCCATTTAATCTGATAGGCGAATTGTCTGCAAAAATGACGACAAGAGAATGGATTAAAATCTATGAGGAAAATATCAAAACGAAAACATAAAGCCAGTTAAACCGACATAAGTTGTCGGTTTAATTATGGAATCTCCTTCTGATAATGTATTTTTGCAATCTGGTTTTCCAGATACAACAATTGAATAAAGAGTATACAAAACAATGAGAGTAGCGAAGCTTTTTAACGAATTTTTCAACAGTGAGAAAGCGGGAGGATTGATTTTGGTCTTCGCTACCATTTTTTCGCTTTTCCTTGCCAACTCAGCCTTTTCAGAAAATTACATCAAAATCTGGGATTATGATATTGGTGGACACAGCTTGGTTCACTGGATCAATGATGGTCTTATGGCCATTTTCTTTCTGCTGATTGGCTTAGAGCTGGAAAGGGAGATTTACGATGGTGAACTCTCCAGTTTTAAAAACGCTTCACTTCCCATATTCGGAGCCATAGGCGGAATGGTAATCCCGGCTCTCATCTTTTCATTATTGAACTTTGGTACCGAAACACAATCGGGAGTTGCGATCCCCATGGCCACCGATATCGCCTTTGCTATAGGAATTTTATCCCTTTTGGGCAAACGCGTTCCTCTTTCGCTCAAAATCTTTCTCACTGCTTTTGCTGTAATCGACGACCTTGGAGCCATCATCATTATTGCGCTTTTTTATTCCGGTTCTCTGTCTGTTACCAATTTACTTCTTGCGCTAGGTATCTGGGGACTTCTTTTCATACTTAACCGGCTAAAAGTCTGCAACCTCATTCCTTATCTGGTGGGAGGTGTTTTAATGTGGTACTTCATGTCGAAATCAGGTGTTCACGCCACCATTACCGGGGTTCTGCTGGCCTTTGTGATTCCTTTCAGTAAAGGGGGAGAGAAATCGCCTTCATTCATCCTGCAACACATTCTACATAAGCCCGTTGCGTTTTTTATCCTGCCGCTATTCGCCCTTGCAAATACCAGCATTTTGATTGGTTCCGACTGGCAAAGCGGATTGGGGCAATCGAACAGTCTGGGAATCATTGCAGGGCTGGCCATAGGAAAGCCATTAGGCATCTGGCTGTTTTCGCTTTTAGGAGTTGGCCTTGGTCTTTGCGTGCTGCCTTCCGACTTGAAATGGAAAAACATTCTAGCCGTGGGCTTTTTAGGGGGAATAGGTTTTACTATGTCGATATTTATAACTCTCCTCGCCTTCGACAGTGAAGCCATGGTTAACAGTTCGAAAATCGCCATTATTTTTGCCTCGCTTATCGCGGGAGTCATTGGCTATGTGTTTTTGAAGCTCACGCTCAAAACACAAACGGATGACGAGGAGGAAATACCCGTCTAAAACCTGAATATTCTTTCTTATTCATCCTCTCTAAAAACAAGGCCCTCGGTAAGCTTTTCCAGTTCGCGGGCCATGTCGATAAACTGCATGGCGTTCATTTCTTTAATGTACACAAGTCCGTGAGTAGCACGAATAAGCGGGTGATCATTCTCATAGAAGAAGTTTTTTCCTAAAAGCAGCTGTATCTGTTTAAGTTGCTTTACCCAAATTCGGCGGGTGAGTTCGCTGAACTTACCGTCGTACTCATAACTAGGGAACGATGCGTTTACCTGACTCTTGTAGCTTTCGGCGAAGGATGTCTCCAGAATATCCAAGGCATTTAGGGAAACGGGCACAATCATCTCCACTTCGCTGGGATGGAACTTATACCAAACGTTCCTGTAGCCCAGAATTCTAAGTTGGGACAAATCCTCTTCCTTTTGCCATTCTTTAACAGCCCCGGCAATAGCCTGAAGAACTTTGTAATGCGTATCCGGACCGCTTCCCTCCGGATCGAGGGCAAGACTAATCAAGGTTGGCTTGTATTTTCGGAATTCATCGAGAATCGGAACCACATCCCTCTCTATTTCAGGGTTCTCAGTAAAAAGATCACCCTTGTAGAAACCGAGTCTCAGGTGGTGGATATTTTTTACCGACACCCCAAAATGCGCCCAAACCAGTTCTTCCTCCAACTCCCTAAGCATTCCCTTGAGCTTTTGCACTTCAGGGGAGTTTTTACCGCCATCATAGCACCCCTCCAGTTCAAGGATTATTGCTTTCAGGCGGGAAACAAGCTCCTCTCTGCTTTTAACCTGATAAATCCCAACCACTGCCCGCACCAGCCGGTGGCAAATTCCGCGCATTTTCTCGTGTTCGTCGCGTTCGGCCACGTTGTCGAGAAAGTGATACACATCCTTGTCGAACTTGTATTGAAATCCCCTCTCAAAAAAATCGGGATATTTAATCATCTGTATTCTGCCTATATCGATAAGCCTTAGAGTCTCCCTCAGAATTGCATGCACATAGCTGTTGGTGACGGCCGTAAATCCGGATGTGAGAACCGAAAAATGCATCTTGTTGCTGGCCGACCGCACCTGGCGGTTGGTGTAGGGCATTATGCCCAGCATAATATCGTCGTGATGAGGACCGGTATGATAAACAATCTGATTTTCATCCTTCCTCATGCCCCGGGCCATCTTAAGTTTGATGGAATCGATAACCGTATTGACAGTATCGGCATTAAGGTCAGGTATCATGGAACAGAAGGGGTCTGCATGCAAGTCTTCCAGACTCAGATGATGTCCGTATTTATCGAGTTTCTGGCACAAGTCGATAACAGCACGCTCAGTTTTTTCGTGGCACCAGGGAGTGGATTTGTAATATCGGGTAAGGCTATCGTTGAGACGGGATGCCGCTCCCACGGTAAGATAAAATCGGCTGTTGGGCAAACGCTGCAGAACCGTTGCGGGATATACCGAATCCATTTCTCTTTCGAGGGATTGCTTAACAATTTCCGCCTTTGCTTCCCCGGCGGCGAAAATCAGAGCTACCGCCTCCGGATTGTAGGTAATGGTCTCCAAACCAATTGTAATTACAAGTCGGTTCCGGCTGATTTCGATCCCACCCAGATCACCGGCAGCAACGGCCTGAGTCTCGAAATTTGTTCCGGTCAGGCGGGTGGTTGAGTACAAGTCCGATCCGCGGGTATTAAAAGCAATATGCCCATCAGGGCCGATTCCCCCGAGGAAAAAGCCAATTCCGCCAATTTCCCTGACCTGTTTCTCGTAATTTGAGCACCAGTTATCGATGAGAAAGATCGAGTCCTGCTGAATTTTCTCGATAGCCGACTTGGCTTCGCGGAATCGGAGCGACAAGTCAATTTTGTAGTCGGGAAAAACCTCAAGGAAATGACGGCTTCCTGCGAGTGGGATATTTTCGGAATTGATTAGCAGGGCTTTCGCCGGATCAAGGCCAAATCCCCCGAGATAAAAATTCCTGACATAATTATAAAAACTGTTGTGCTGAGCCGGATCTATAGGGTAAAACTCGTCGATCTGAACAAAGCGGAGTCCTCGCAAGTCAGGACATCTCAGCCCGTCAAGGCCATATTTTTCAAGGACCGGCTTAACGTTTTTTCCGTTCCAACCCGAAAGGAGCTTTTGGGTATACTTAATGAAATATTCAGGGGTCTTGCCTGTTGGAAGGCTTATCACTCCTTCCGGATTGGCGGCAGCCCACTCGAGAAAGCGAAGAGCCGTGAAGAGTCCCAGTTTCGGGAAATCACTGACCGTTATATAGGGTATTTTGGTAGTCATCTCCCTGACATCCGATTGCTCAAGGAAAGCTTGCTCGACTTTGGAAGTGAACAGATTTCGCATTATTTTTCAGTTTAAATTTCCTTCTTATCAAACAAGGGCAATGCAAGTTATCCAATAAATGCGTTACAAACGACTTTTTGGGATTAGTTCCCACACTGCTTAAAAATATCATAAACGGTATCAACCATTTTCCCGTAATGCTTTTCCATATCGAGCAACAAGGCGTATTGAGCCCTTGAGCGCTGCATGTTGTGTTCGGGATGCGCAATACGATAATACTTGTTACCATCGAGGTAATCCATCAAAAACCGCAGGAGTTGTTCAAAAGTAATATAGCGTGCGGAGAAAGCCAGGCTGTCTATCTCTGTAGAGTTCAGAAATGCTGAGGCTTCCTGAATATATCCGCGGGTAAAGGCTTCAAAGTAATCCATTCTCATGCTCACCTTTCCCGGATTCACATCATCCTCCTCACCGGTGTTTGTGTAAGAGCGTATGGCATCGCCAAAATCATAAAGAACACTTCCATACAAAACTGTGTCGAGATCAATAAGACAAAGGACATCATCATTTTTGTCGAAAAGAATGTTCAATAGTTTCGCATCGTTGTGAGCCACCCGCAGGGGGATTTCTCCGTTTTCAAAAAGGCTGCGGAATTTAAGCATCTCTTCCCGTCGGCTTTCTATCCAGTCGATCTCGGCACTATATCGCGATTTAGTGGCAGAAGTAATGCCTGCAATTACTGAGTCCCATTGTTCATAGCGATACCGTAGGTTATGAAACCCTGGCAGAATGTCGGTAAGGGGTTGTCCAAAATCGGAGAGCATGTTATGAAAATCACCGGTTCCACGCCCACCGGAAAATGCCTGGCTGCTGTTCAACGGTATCCTATAGGTAACCGAGTCGTTTATATAAAGGCACATCGCCCAATA
>JAIFNN010000177.1 GCA_020047715.1 Bacteroidota bacterium
GTACCCGGAGCGGGACTTGAACCCGCACAGCCGTGAAGCCACAGGATTTTAAGTCCTGCGTGTCTACCAATTCCACCATCCGGGCAAAATCTTCGAAAGTGCAATTTTATTTCATTATGTCAATAGCCGCAATGGCCATCCCGACGTACGTCGGGACGTGTCTACCAATTCCACCATCCGGGCATTCTTAGAGAACATCCTTTACGCCTACTGAAAAAAAAATCCCTTCCGGGATTTTTTTTTCTGACGGATCAATTACTTTGATCACGTTTTGAGCGGGAAACGAGACTCGAACTCGCGACCCCGACCTTGGCAAGGTCGTGCTCTACCAACTGAGCTATTCCCGCGTAATGGGATTGCAAATTTAACTGATTTTTTGATTTCTCAAAAACTAAAATCAATTTTTGAGGAAATTGTTTAGTTATTTGAATTTTTGGCGCTGGTATAAATGGTATATCAAATCAATTTAACACCTTTACCTCCTGTTAAGTATCATTAATCCAATTATATACAGCTACATACTTGGGCGACACTTGAAAAAACCAACTTCTTTTTTAATTGCGTTTCAGTTAAGTAGCAATTCATAAGGTTATGGAGTATTGCTTTATTTATGGAACAGGCTCCGCAAAATTCACTAGATTTGCTTACGACTTTTCGCTAAACTAATCAGGTCTATCATGAAAACGATTCTGATTTTCCTGGCAATGGTATTTTTTAGCCAGAACGCTACTCCTCAAAGCGATGCGGTAATGAAGTTTATTTTTGTTCCTCACCCCAGAAGTGAGGACGCCCAGAATCTTACGGTTCTTCCTTCTATAGAGAAAATCGACTATTCAAAATTTCAAATGATCCTGCTCGGCGGAGATCTTTCCTGGTATACAAGTATTAACAGAAAAGCTATGGATTATTGCGATAGCCTTTTCAACCTTGGAAGCCCGAAAACTCTATGGACTATTGGGAATCACGATATCAGCAATCCCGGACTTATTTCTGAATATACAGGTCGACCGCGTTTTTACTCTTATTACAGTGATAGCATAACCTTTTTAGTGCTCGATACTGAAATGTATTTCAATGGCTCTCATAGTACTTTTATAAGCGGGAGCCAATTGGAAATGATCCGGAATGTTGCTGACACTATTGAGATTTCAAACTATCTGGTTGTTTTGCACCACCGGCTTCTCTGGATGATCGGGAATAGCGACTTTTCATCCCTGATCCCTTTGGTAGGCCAAAGCACCCATCAGCTCGATACAACCAATTTTTACCAGGAGGTTTATCCTTTGCTTAAAAAAGTCAAAGACAAAGGGATAGGTGTAATTTGTTTAGGGGGAGACAAATCCAAAATAAACATAGAGTATTCTCCCGAGGCAAATATTACATTTCTTACATCAACCATGGCACCTGAGTTTCCTGACAGTATCAATTGTGTTTTGGTTTTGGAATATTCTAAATACGACAGAGAGATTTCATGGGATTTTGTAAATCTGGATGCGATTGAGAAAATAGAATTCAATCCGGTTCCGGATAAACCTTCAAATTCCGGGACTGTCGATTTAAGGGTCTGGCAGACCCGTGAAGTTTCAATATCGTGTGAAATCAAATCCGGAAGTGACAAAAATGCAATGCTTTCCATTTATTCAATCCGGGGCGAGTTGGTGTATTGCAAAAACGTAGCGACAAACCGGGAGGTAGATTTTTCGGTTCGACAAAAGGGGTTTTATCTCGTACAAGCAAAATCCGGCTCTGAAAATGTTATCAAAAGGATTATTGTTAACTGAATGGCAGACTTTTTTCTAAGCATTATGCTTTGCCTGATTATCAGGTAACGGCCCATGATTGTTGAATTTCGGGAGTTCTATTCGGTAAGGATAAACTTTCTCCCTGCAATTATCCTTTCACTTTGAAAAACAAGAATGTAACTGCCATCTGACAAGTCGGGAGAAGGATTCCAAAGAAACTCGTTTTTCCCTGAAACAGAAACTTTGTTGTCGATAACTGTAATGAGTTGCATATTCATATTGTAAATGCTCAAATTAACGTTAGTGGGCGCTTCAAGTGTGTAAACAATATTCATGGCTTCTTTTACGGGATTGGGATAAATGTCCAGACTAAAGTTGTTCGCAACCAATGCTCCAATGCCATTGGGAGTCTCCGGAGTATAAATCAGGCTTATGTTGGTGAAATTCGATGTTTGAGCGGGATTTAATGTAATACTGCCCGAAGCCTTGGTGAATGCCACTGTGCTTATTGGGCCCTGAGCATGTTCGCTGGTAAATTCAGTGATTATTTTGTAGCTACCGTCAGCAACCAACGCTCCTGATTTGTTTCTGCAATCCCAGGTTTTCTGATGGGTAGTATGGTTGCTTAATGTGGCGCCTGAGGATATGTCGGGGGAAATCCCTCCGGATTTTTTATTCCATGTATATAGATATTGTTTCCGTTTATCGGCACTCAGCTCAAGATTTTTAACATGATTGCCGTTCTCATCCTCTACCCAAATAGCCAGAACGTGTTTTGGGGAGTATTGTGAGCTCGATTTGGCTATTGTTTCAACCCTGAAGCTTACCGATCCATCTGTTTGAGCCTGAAGTCCCTGGGCAAACAAGGGAGAAATAAGATGAGCCAAAATCGCGAAAGCCCTAAATAGGAATTTTCCTGAGAACGTCCTTTGCTTGAAATATTTCATTTGTTGTATTGTTTTTTAAAGTTTGTAGTAAGCCTTGATATTGGAAACCCATCTTTTGAACCAATACCTGAAAAAACTGTTTAATTCATTCAGAATATATGTTATGGAAACATCCTGTAAAGGGCCTCTTTTTTTAAAATTATAAAAAATGATTCATTCTCTTAAAACAGTTCAATTCGTTCCGATAAGCCTTGATAAAGCCTGGGATTTCTTTTCATCCCCTGAAAACCTTAAAGATATCACCCCTGCATCAATGAACTTTGAAATACTTAGCGAGATTCCTTCAAAGATGTACCCGGGTATGATTATTTCCTACAATGTGTCACCTTTTCCCGGCTACAGAGTCAACTGGGTTACAGAGATTTCGCATATCAAAGAAAAAGAATACTTTGTCGACAGTCAGCTTTCGGGACCTTATAGCATATGGCACCACGAGCATCACTTCAAACAGGTGAATGGAGGAGTTGAAATGACCGACTTGCTTTTCTACAAGCTCCCTTTTGGGGCATTTGGCCGTATCATAAACCATTTCTTGGTCCGCCAAAAAGTTGAAGGAATATTTTCTTTTCGGCAAAAAGTACTCGATGAAAAATTTTCAGAAAAAAAATAGGTCCGTCCCTTCTTTAACTAAGAATAGCGGACCTTATAATCTTAAATAAGATAAAAATTTTTATTTGTAATCTTTCAAAGATTCCATAAGCTTCTTACGGGTGAAGAATATTCTGCTTTTAACGGTTCCGATTTTTAAATCAAGCGTCTCGGCAATCTCCTTGTATTTGTAACCTTCGGTGTGCATCCGGAAAGGGACTTTAAATTCGTCTTCCAGAGCCTCGATAGCTTTGTTGATTTCTTTAAAAGCATATTCCGAATCGGGCCTGACCATCGACGATTCTTTCGCGTTATTCAGGTAAAAAAGGTCTTTGGTGTTGTCAACCGTTGTGTTTTCGCGAACCGCTTTGCGATAGTTGTTAATGAAGGTGTTCTTCATTATGGTGTAAGCCCAGGCCTTTAGATTGGTGAACTCTACAAATTTGTCTTTGTAGGTAAGAGCCTTAAGATAGGTTTCCTGCAGCAGGTCTTTTGCCTCTTCACGGTTAGACGTCAGACTTAGGGCAAATCTTTCGAGGCTGTCCTCCATGCTGATTAATTTGTTATTGAATTCTATTGCTGTCATTGCTGTTATTTTTAATAATTCTTAATTCAAATTGTTTAACAAATATACGACCTTGTTAAACAAAAATCCAAAAGTGGTTTTGAAAAACCTTATAAAAACGACACTTGATCTAAATAGACATTTGACTTTAACTATCAAGAAGACATTAGAATACAAATGATTTTTTTATGCCTTTCTAAATAGTAAGCAAACAAAAAATAATTGCAGGGAATTGTTAAACAACTGTTAAACAAAATTAGGAAAAGGCGTAATCGCTTGATTTCAAGCGCAACAAGTTCAGAGTGCTATGGAAGTCGATCAAATCCCCTCCCGTATAGTGCGCTTCAGCGCAGTTTCGTTGAACAATACTATCCGATAAATGCGGTGGTAAGGAATTATTCGATCCAAATATACAAAAAGGATTATGTAAATTCAAGTTGGATTTTATTTTTATCCTGGTGTTCCTAAGGTTTTTTTTAAACAAGCGATGCAATGAACATAGCATTGCAAAATTGTTAATGCGTTCGATTAAAGATTTTCGATTATTTCGGTAAAATGAAAGGCGTTTTTGATTCTGGTTGTGTTTTCCGGAAAGCGGCGACTCATGTTTTCGTAATCGAAGGTGGAGAAGAAGACTCTTTGATTGGGAAATGATGCCGATAATTGATTCAAATACTCGTTAATGTCAATCCCGCTGAATGTTGAGCTGAAAGCTGTAAGAATGTAATCGCAGGGTTTTATTTGCGCCACGGAAGCCAGATCTTTAAAAGGCACTGACTGGCCGAGGTACACTACTTTAAGGCCTCTTTTTTTTGCGATGTAATAATAAAACAGCAAGGTGATTTCATGCAGCTCTCCTTCAGGAAGAAACATAATAAATCTGTGTGAATCCGGCCTGTCATTTTCAACAAGCTTGTCGATGGCTGCAATAAGCTTCTGTCGGATGAGGTTGGAAACGAAATGCTCCTGTGCGGGATTCACCACCCCGGTCTGCCAGAGCAAACCGATCTTCTCAAAAAACGGGTAGATAAGATGCAATACCGTATCTTCAAACCCTCTTTGGTGCGTGGATGAAGACAGTACTTTACCGAATCTCTTTTCGTCGAGCTCTATCATCGACATTACCAGGTTGTCAACCTGGTTTTCTGTTTCCGGGTGATGTTTTGCCAGATCCGAAATCCGATCTGAAATTTCACCCTCGTTAAACTCGGCTATCCTGGATATTTTGATGCCATTGCGATTAAGAAGCGCAACATTGAGTATCCTCTTCAGGTCCTCATCGTCGTAAAACCTTATATTAGTAGTGGTTCGCTTCGGTTCAAGCAGGTTATACCTCTTTTCCCAAATGCGCAGAGTATGGGCTTTAATCCCTGTTAACTTCTCAAGATCTTTAATTGAATAATGGGCCATAATGGAATTTACGCAACTTACATTTATTTTTTCGCTAATCACAGACTAATAACAATACTGCACCGGAATTGTTTAGATGGCTGAATCACTGCAATTCTCAATCGCTTATTTTACGAATAAGGCTAAGTCCGTCGCGAAGGGGAAGTATCAGGTTCTCCGTTTTCGGGTTTTCGCTTATCATTTTGTTGAAATCCCGCAGAGCAATGCTGGCCGTATCTTTGAATTCCTTGTCGTAAACTACTTTGCCATCCCAAAGTGTGTTGTCAGCCAGCAAAAAACCTCCTGTTTTTAATTTTGGGAATACCAGTTCGAAATATTTTGAATATTGTTCTTTCTCGGCATCCATAAAAACCAAATCTATTCCTGACTTTAGCCGGGGGATTATTTCCAGCGCATTTCCATTAACAAGTTCGATTTTGCCTGACAAGCCGGCCTCAGCGAAAAACTTTTCCGATACCGGTGCGAGTTCGTCATTGATTTCTAATGTGATAAGTTTTCCGTCGTTTTTAAGTCCCCTGGCCAGACAAATAGCCGAATACCCGGTATACGTGCCAATTTCCAGGATATACGACGGCTGAATCATCCTGCTGATGAATTCAAGGAACTTGCCTTGAACCTGTCCGCTGAGCATCCTGGGATGAACAACCTTAAGATGGGTGTAGCGGTTAAGGGCTGCAAGCACTGGGTCTTCTGCACTGGTGTGGGATTCGATATACTCCCAAACTTCTTTGTTAAAATCGAGAAAATCCATTAGCTGTATCTTAAAACGGAAAGTTTTCCGGGGTCGAGAATGTCATTAGCGGCCTCCATGATCTGAAGGGAAGTCACCGCATCGATTTTCTTGCGGATTTCCTCCAAGGTGTCGATCTGGTTATGAACCAGAAGCGTTTTGCCCATGGAAAGCATTAAGGCCTCGTTGTTTTCCGACATTATGGCAACCTGACCGAGAATTTGCTTTTTTGCTTTGCTTAATTGGAGGGATCCCAGCGGGTCCTTTCTGAGTTTTTCAAATTCCTTGTAAACAAGCGCAAGGCTCTTGTTGAATTTGCCTTTGTCGCAACCAAAATAAACCATAAATATACCGGTGTCGGAGTATGGGGCATAATGCGATTCCACATCATAAGAGTATCCATTTCGCTCACGCAGACTCATGTTGAGGCGGCTATTCATCCCGGGCCCTCCCAAAATGTTGGATAGCAGCAACAAACCAATCCTCCTTTTGTCGTCGACCCTGTAAGCAATGTTCCCTATCATGCAATGGTTTTGAAAGGTGTTTTTCTCGAGGGATTTGAATTCAGGCTTGTAGCCATTCGGAGCAATCCTCAGCTTAATCCGGTTTTTGGACTCAACCGTCCCGAAATAGCGTTTGCAGAACGAAACAAGCTTGCCGAAATTCACATCTCCCACGCAGCTAATTACCATTTCCGAGGTAGAATAGTTATTCCCGATAAACTTTCGGATGCTGTTGCGATCGAATTTCTCAAGGTACTCAGGGGTGCCGAGAATATTCCTTCCAATAGGCAGTCCGTGGAAAACCTGTTCTTCGAAATCGTCAAATATTAATTCCGAGGGATTGTCCTTGTAGGAAAGGATTTCATCGAGAATGACGCTTTTTTCCTTGATGATTTCTTTTTCCGGAAAAACCGAGTTGAAACAGATGTCATAAATAAGCTCAATGGCTCTTTTATAATCCTCTTTTAGGAAAGAGGCGTGCACACATGTTTCTTCCTTGGTAGTATAGGCGTTGATTTCCCCGCCCACATCTTCAAGACGGGAGATAATATGATAGTTCTTGCGCTTTTTCGTCCCTTTGAAAATCACGTGTTCAATAAAGTGAGCCATACCATGCTCATCCTCCTCCTCATCGCGCGATCCGGTAAGAACAATAAAACCGAAATGTGCTACCAACGAGGCTGAAGGCTGGTGTACAAGACGAATGCCGTTATCAAACTGGTGTACCTGGAATTTCATGACTGGGAATTGTCGGCAAAGTTAGCTTTTTTCTTAAACATTTGAAGGTTCAGCAGGTTCAGCCAACAAAGAAAAATTGCCCCTCATTTGGATTTCGGCACTTCTCAAAACTATTGCCAGTAAAGACGTGTGGCGCGTAGTGTTGAAAACGGCAACACCTGTATAGAAAATATACAAGTAGCGTAAAGAACTAAACAACAAGGTAATAGATTGCAGTTTCAAATATAGTGTTGAGAAACTAAACACATCGTCTGTGGTAAAATTAAACACATGCTCTTGTAAGGCATTGAAATACAATGATTAGTGACGACAAAAATTGTTTGGCACTATAGTTGTTTAAGGCAGATTGTCAAATAAAATATCCGACGGCCATGAAAAACAAAATTCTTTTTATCACAAGCGTGTTACTGCTTTTTTCCATTAGTCTGTTCAGTAGCGAAAAAGCAGGCAGAAGCAATTCTTCAAGCGGGGATTCTTTAACGGTAATTAGTTCCCCTGACTTATATCCCCTTGCATTGAAATGGGTAAGTGAATTCAGCGCAGTTGCACCCGAAATAAAAATCAGTGTATTGAAGGCTTCCGGGACTGAGGACTTCAAACTCAATGCTGGCTCGGATCTGGGATTTGTTTCCCGTGAGTATTTCTCAACTCTCAACAATGAATCAATCTGGAAAGAAGTAGTGGGTCGCGATGTTTACGTGCCCATCCTCAATTCCGGGAACCCCTTTATGGAGGAGATAAGACTTCAGGGGATTTCGGCGGATGAGTTGTCTCGGATTTTTGCGATTCCTGATGCCATGAATTGGGGATCCTTGGTGGATAACGCCCGCGACATCCCGGTAACATTTTACCTTTTGAATAATAAGACTTCAAAAGCAGAGCTTTCGGAATTCCTTGCCCCGGAGTCGTCCTTGAAAACCGGAACTCTCGTTGAAAGCGGTAAAGAGATTGTTGCGGCCATCCAAAAAGATATTTACGGAATTGGGTTTTGCAAACTAACCGATATCCTTGACCTTGAAAATCAGCAGATAACAGATAATATCAGCCTTCTGCCAATCGACCGGAACGGAAACGGGAAGATCGATTACAACGAAAATATTTATGAAAGCCTGAATGCTTTTTCACGTGGCGTATGGATCGGTAAGTACCCAAAGGCCTTATACAGCAGCATCTACACGGTTGCTTCGTCCAAACCTTCCAAAGAATCTGAAGTTGCTTTTGTGAAGTGGGTATTGACAGAGGGTCAGCAATTTATTACCCCGAACGGTTATTGCGATCTGGCACTTAACGAGCGCCAGTCGAAAGTTGATGAGCTGATCGTGTCCAAGGTTGACATTGCAACTCCCATTAAGGATAATGCGAATTTAAAATGGGCGTTGCTTATAGCAGCGGCAATTGTCTTAGGCGGATTTCTTGTCGATGGGATGCTGAGAAGCTTACGGAATAAAAAGGCTGTTGAGCCAGTTTCTGAATCCGCGGCACATTCAGTTTTTAACATCAATTCAGTTTCTCTGCTCAATGGGCTTTATTTCGATAAATCCCACACATGGGCCTTCATGGAAAAAGACGGGTTTGTGAAGATCGGAATCGACGATTTCATGCAGCATGTCACCGGCAGAATAACACAGGTGAAAATGAAAAGCCCCGGAGATAAAATTTTTAAGGGTGAGCCCATCCTTACCATTATTCAGAAGGGCAAGCAGTTAAGCCTTAATGCTCCGGTTTCGGGAGTTATCAGAGAGCAAAACCAGGCTTTGTCAACAAACGCAGCATTACTTAATTCTTCGCCCTATTCCGAAGGTTGGATTTATGTAATTGAACCTTCAAACTGGGTAAAGGAAATCCAGTTCCTTTCCATGGCCGACAAATACAAAAACTGGTTGAACAATGAGTTTGCCCGTCTGAAGGACTTTCTTTCGAACATTGTTTTGCCCGCAAAAGCAAATTATGCTTACGTTGTACTCCAGGATGGCGGCGAACTGTCAGACCAGGTTCTGTCGGATCTGGGACCTGAAGTATGGGCTGAATTCCAGACAAATTTCATCGACAATTCAAAATAGGATATTTTATACATAAACAGCCAAAACTTAAATACTATGGGTTTAGATCGTAGGGGCTTCATGAAAACACTAGGCATCGCGGGAGTTACGCTAGCTGTTGGAAAAAAACTTCATGCAAAGCCGAAGGAAGAAAAAGAAGTCGAATTCTACGGGATGCTATACGACTCAGCACGTTGTGTGGGATGCCAGTCATGCGAAGTAGCCTGCGCCGAAGCGCATGAGTTGCCGCTTTCAACGGATGAACTGTTGGCAGGGACTAATCGGGAGACGCACGACAAGCGTCGCACGGTAATTAATGCCTACAGCACTTCAAAAGGTGAGGTGTACCGCAAGACACAGTGTTTCCATTGCAACGAGCCCGCCTGCGCTGCAGCATGTCTCACTCAGGCAATGCACAAAACCCACGAGGGGGCTGTTATTTGGAGGGGGGATAAATGCATGGGATGCCGATATTGCATGGTCTCTTGTCCTTTCGATATCCCTAAATTCGAGTATCACAGCGCCAATCCCAAGATTGAAAAGTGCGATATGTGCTACGAAAGACAACTTGAGGGGAAAATGCCGGTTTGCGTGGAAAGTTGCCCAGCCGAAGCCTTGGTTTTTGGCACGCGAAGAGAGTTGATTAAAGAGGCCAGAAAAAGAATTCATGAGAATCCCGAGATGTATTACGACCATATCTATGGCGAGCACGAAGCCGGGGGAACCGGATTCCTGCAGCTTTCGCCGGTTCCTTTTGAAGAACTGGGATTGAATGTCAAGATACAGAAATCGTCCTACCCGGAATTATCAAAGGGATTCCTCTACAGCGTTCCAACCATTTTTGTGTTGTGGCCGGCCGTATTGTTGGGAATACATGAGGCAACTAAAAATAACAAAGCTAAAGAAGAAGAAAATGAGTAATACAGAATATACCCTGCAGAGCAAATCTGATGGTCAAACCACTTGGCAGTTTCTGCTCTCCGAGCTCAAACCCAAAGGGAAATGGCTTACCCCCTTTAATATCATCTCAATTCCAATTATGTTGCTTGGGTTGGGACTAATTGTGCTTAGGTTTTGGAAAGGTCTTGGCGCTGTTACGAATCTGACACAGGATGTTCCCTGGGGCATTTGGATTGGATTCGATGTTGTTACCGGTGTGGCGTTCGCCGGAGGCGCCTATGTTCTTACATTTATGGTGTATATCCTGAATATGCAGAAATATCATTCCATTGTAAGGATTACGGTTTTGAACGGCTTTTTGGCCTATGTTTTCTATGCCGGGGCATTGCTCCTTGATCTGGGACGTCCCTGGAATGTTATCAACCCCATCATCGGAAACAACTTTGGAACCAGTTCGGTGTTGTTCCTGGTAGCCTGGCACTTCCTGCTTTACATGATTGCTCAGCTCATCGAGTTTTCTCCAACGATTGCAGAGTGGTTGGGTGCCAGACGTGCACGGAAAATTCTCTCGGGGATGACCATCGCAGCGGTAATTTTCGGGATCACCCTGTCCACCCTTCACCAATCGGGCCTCGGTGCTCTTTACCTGATGGCCAAAGACAAGATCCATCCGCTCTGGTATTCCGAATTTATCCCCGTCATGTTCTTTGTCTCCAGCATTTTCGCAGGTCTTTCAATGGTTATTTTCGAGGGATCCATAAGCCACAAGGTCTTTTCCGACCAGATCAGCGAGAAGAACCATCATGCGCAAAACGGGATTCTCATCGGCTTATCGAAAATATGCGCAGGAACCATGTTTGCTTATTTCTTCCTGCAGATGCTGGTTTTCATCCACGGTCAGCATTGGGACCTTCTCAATACTCCGATGGGATACTGGTATCTTCTGGAGATGATAGGCTTTGTTCTTTTGCCGATGGTCCTGTTTTTCATCGCTTACCGGAAAAACAGCGTTTTGCTCATACGTATCGCCGCTATCGTTACGATGCTCGGAATTATATTGAACCGCCTGAATGTCTCCGTAATAGGCTTCAAATGGGATGCGGCCATTCGCTATGTGCCCACCTGGATGGAAATCGTGGTTACCCTGGCGGTGATATTTACGGAAATATGGATTTTCAGATGGGTAGTGAACCGACTTCCGGTTTTGCGCGAGTCCCCATCCTGGGTAAAAAAAGAAAAATAAATTAACCGGCTAAGGGTGAATTAACACCCGATGGCACAAATAATTAAAACCATGGAAGAATTTAGTTATCACAACATTTTCGCAACCAAAGGAGTCGAATATCTGGCTATTATCGCTTTTCTGACCCTGCTGATTCCTTTCTGGATGCTGCTGAACAAACAGGCGAAAGCAAAAAACATCAGAAAAGCATTGGGCATATTGTCGGCAAACATGCTGAGAATTCCTCAGGGATTGTTTTACAGTAAAAACCACACCTGGACCCATCTTGACAAATCAGGATCGGCAAAAGTAGGTTTGGACGACCTTCTCCTGCATATCACCGGTGAGGTGAAATTCACCAACCTGAAACAACCGGGCGAGATAATCAAAAAGGGCGAATTGCTTACAGAAATTGACCAGAACGGAAAACTTTTACAGATCTTCTCACCCATTTCGGGCAAGATAATCAATACCAATGAGGAGATTAACGAAAACCCCGATATGCTCATCAATGATCCCTATGGCCTGGGATGGATTTATAAAATCAAGCCTTCAAAGTGGATGGCGGAGACAAACTCATACTACATGGCGGAAGATGCCACTAGCTGGTCGATCCAAGAGCTGGAGCGTTTCAAGGACTTCCTGGCCGTTTCGATGAAAAATCATTCTCCCGAGCCCTCCATGGTAATTTTGCAGGATGGGGGCGAATTGCGCGACGGATCCCTTTCTGAAATGCCCAATGAAATATGGAGAGACTTTCAGGAAACATTCCTTAAATCCCCGACCGAAAAATAGAACTTAAATCAGGTAAAAAAATTGCGGGTTTTTTCTAACTTGCGAATATGCCGCAAAGATACAATGACTCCAGGCCCGGCAATGCATAACGAATTGATATACCATGCTTTGTGAATCTTTGAGCCATCGTATCTTTGCGGCAATAATAGCACCCCAAGCGCTTGGGTAAAGACGTACTGAAAATAAATCGGGATAATTGCCATGGCCTTTTTTGATTTAATATGCCCTAAGAAAATTCTTGGAAGTCCCTTGCTCAAAGGCTATGTTAAATTCCGTTCTTCTATTTACAGTCGGGTTGTATATACTATCACCTTATTATCGATTTTCCTTTTTGTTTCTTTTGGGATCATCTTCCGTTCAGTCAACGAGCAGTACCTAAACACAGTTATCCGTCAGAATGGGAATAATATCGGGTCGATGGTTGAAGGAGCACTTTACTATTCCATGCTCGAGAACGATAAAAGTGCCTTGCAGCGCACACTTGATGTAATTAACACCATGTCGGGCATCGATGATGTAAATATGTACGATAGCCGCGACAGCCTTGTCTATTCCTCGTTCTCTTCCGACAACACTTCTCACAGCAACCCAAACTGCAAAAGCTGCCATACGGATATTCATACCATGTTTCCCCCTTTGGAAAAGTCGTATCGGATAATCGATGTCAATAGCGACTGCAATATGAACATGAACGATCAGACGCAACGGTCACTGATTATCAGATCACCAATTTTCAACGAGAAATCATGCTATACCAGTGATTGCCATGCGCACAAAGAGACAGATGTGGTTCTTGGATCCCTCATAATAAAAATTCCTTTGAGCGACCTGGATGCCGCAATTGAAAAATCCTCAACAGAATTTTTTGTGCTGGCTATTATTACAACCTTTTTGTTGGTGCTGTTTTTGATTCTCTTCACCCGCAAAAAAATTAAAGCGCCCCTAAATGCAATCATTCAGGCTAGTAAAGATGTGTCGGACGGAGATATGAGCAAAAGGCTCGAAATTCGACACCGGCAGTTGGATGATATGCGGATGGTGTCTCTGGCCTTTAATAATATGCTCGACAACCTCAGCGCCGCAAATCTTGAATTGCAGAACTGGTCGCAGCAGCTTGAATACAAAGTCCAGAAAAAATCCGAGGAGTTGCTCGAAGCACAGAATGAGCTGATCCATATCGAGAGGATTGCCTCCCTGGGAAAATTGTCCTCTTCAGTGGCACATGAGATCAATAACCCTTTGTCGGGTGTCTTGACCTACACCAAGCTGGTTCACAAACAGCTTAGCAAACTCGAGGCCGATCCCCTGAAAAAAGAAACCATGCTGCAAAACCTCAAGGTTATTGAGTCGGAAACCAAGCGATGCGGCGATATTGTAAAGGGATTGCTTAATTTTTCAAGGAAAGACCAGCAGAATTTCGAGAACCTCCACCTTCATGCAATTCTAAAAGAAACCTACGACCTGATGTCTCATCAGATGAGAATCGAAAATATAAACTTTCTTATAGAACTGACGGCACACAGCGATCTGATCCATTGCAGTCAGAACCAGATTAAGCAGGCTTGCGTTGCCATACTGGTTAACGCTTCCGAAGCAGTGGCCGACAGCGGTGAGATTGTGATTCGAACAAAAAACCCCGACGAGAACTCCATTGTTTTGGAAATCAGGGATAACGGCTCGGGTATCTCACCCGAAGACATTTCCCATATTTTCGAGCCCTTTTTCTCGGCAAAACAAAAAGCAAGCGGCATTGGTTTGGGTCTGGCTATAGTACATGGAATAATCCAAAGTCACAAAGCCACAATTGATGTTAGCTCGGAATTGGGAAAAGGTACCATAATGTCTTTAAAAATCCCCCTAGTAAGAGATTCCGGGAGCGCAGAATAAATCGAATTAAGAAAACTACTATGAGCCGGAAAATTTCAATATTGATTGTTGACGACGAGCCTTCCGTTAGGGAATCGCTTTACAGTTGGTTTATCGAAGACGGATATGTCGTCGATGTCGCTGAAAACGCGAAAAAGGCATTGGCCCTGCTCGAAACCGGGAGTTTTGACATTATTCTGGCAGACATCAAGATGCCCGGGATGGATGGGCTGGAGATGCAGCGAAGGATCAAGGCTTTGAATAAGGACTCCATTGTTATTATCATGACGGCGTTCGCCTCCGTCGAAACTGCCGTTAGGGCCCTAAAGGACGGTGCGTTCGACTATATCACCAAGCCTTTTGATCCCGACGACCTGTCCCATCTCATCCGTAATGCCACCAAGCAGATCAATCTCCAAACGGAAAATGAGGTTTTAAAGGAAAAAGTATCCAGTCTCGAAAACGTTGAGGACCTCATTGGTAACAGTGATGCTTTGAAGAAGGTTCTAAAACAGGTCGAGAGTGTTGCTCAATCGAATTCCTCGGTTATTATCACGGGGGAAAGCGGAACGGGCAAAGAGCTTATAGCCCGGGCGATACATTCAAACTCCCCCCGAAAATTTTTCCCTCTGGTAAGTGTACATTGCGGCGCCCTTACCGAGAGTCTGCTGGAGAGCGAGCTTTTTGGCCACGAAAAAGGAGCCTTCACGGGTGCCATGTACAACCGAAAGGGAAGATTCGAAATGGCAGATGGAGGAACGATTTTCCTGGACGAGATCGCAACCATTTCCCCAAAAATGCAGGTAGAACTGCTGCGCGTCCTCGAATCAAAAACTTTTGTCAGGGTAGGAGGGAACAAGGAAATTTCATCCGACTTCAGGGTTATCTGCGCCACAAACAGGGATCTGAAAAAGCTGGTGGAAAACGGCACTTTCCGGGAAGACCTTTTCTACAGGCTGAATGTTGTTAATATCGAAGTCCCGCCGCTGCGCGAGCGAACAGAGGACATAGCTTTGCTGGTCGACTATTTTATTACTAAGTACTGTACATCCATGAGCCGCGATTTGGTAAAGATTGATGCGGCCGCTTTAAGAAGGCTCGAGGAATTTGAGTTTCCGGGAAATGTGCGTGAACTCGAAAACATGATCGAAAGGGCTATTGTCACGGGCAACGGCAAGGAAATCCACCTGAAAGACCTGCCCCTGGGAAAAGATATCGTCAACAGCGCCGTTGAAAGCCTTGATGATCTCGAAAACAAGCACGTACTCCAGATCCTGAATAAGTACGGCTGGAATATATCCCGCGCAGCACAGGCCTTAAAAGTAGACAGGGTAACGCTTTATAGTAAGATTAAGAAGTATGGGCTTAAACAACCGGGGAAAAAGTGAAGGAAGTGAGAGCGCACTCACTATCACGCACTAACCCTCACCCATCCCATCCAAAAAGCCGATAAATGACCCCTCAACAAATAACTCTCATATCATTCGGGCATTTCGAAAGGGAATTTCTTGAAAGGATTGCTGAAAGCGTAAAGCATGAATACGGCCATGAGGTTGTTATCGACGAAAAACGACTTGACCTGAGCCTGTTTTACGATCCTGCCCGAAAACAATACGATGGCAACAATTTGTTGAAAGAAATCGACTCTCTTTACGCCTCGGAATCCTTTAAAACGGTAGGGATGTTTCGCGTGGACCTTTTTATCCCCATACTCACCTATATATACGGACAGGCCTTTCTTAACGGGCGCACGGCCATTGCCTCTCTGTTCCGGTTGAATAATGAACGCTATGGTATGACTGCCGATGATAAACTCCTGCTTGATCGTTTCATAAAGGAAGTAATCCATGAACTGGGGCATACCTTTGGTCTTAAGCATTGCCATGTTCCCGGATGCGTTATGGCCTCCAGCACTTATGTTGAAGATGTGGATCAGAAATCAAGAGAGCTTTGCCACAAATGCAGGATGGAATTGGAAACCCCTAAAGATATTTAAACACGCATGCTTGAAAGTATTGATCCGGACTTGCCCGATTAAGGAGGCAGCCTTATGATCGGTCTTCCCAAATTGCGTGATTCTGAAGATTGGATTATAGCGCGATAATCCATGTATAAAAAAAGATTCCACGAAGGGAATTCGCGGAATCTTGATCACAACAGGGAATGTGCTTTAGAATTTCAGAACGTCCAATCCTTAAACCACCTTTATGCCAAAAAACGGTAGGGTTGTTTTTGCATTCTCCTGGTCGATTCTTAAGTAGAACTCCCCATTTTTAAAAACAAAGAATTCGAACCTTGCCTCTCCATCCTCGTAATTGGCGTAACGGTAAAGATTCAAACCTGATTTTTGCGTAACGTATTCCATCATTGCGAAACAAAGAGTATCACTTGTTTTGCAAATAACCGGCAGCGACTCGTAATGCCGCGAATTATGGGTGTATGCAACCACGTCACGATTACGGATTTTTGTGACCACCCCATCAGCGTCAATTACCTTGTAATTGAACAAGCCCATTTTAAGATCCTGTCCAAAATAAACCTGATCCCCTGTTTTAACATAAGTAGCGGGCTCAACTATTACCGCAGCACTTAAACCAAAACAAAAAAGGGATAATGCGAGAATTACAATTGCGTTTTTCATGGCGTTTTGTGTTAGTGTGTTTCTTGTGTATAACTTTCATTAATTGTGCCATTAATATTAACTACATGACAATCAGTGCTTAATATTATAAACACGCGTTCCTTGTATTGGATGCAAATGTTAAAATCGAACGAATTGGAACAATCTGTGTGCGATTCCGAACAAATTAAGACATGAGAGTCTTAATCCTGCAGCAAGAAATTAGCCTTGGATGAAAAAATCATATATAATTTATAAAAAGACAAAAAGGTCTTTATGTGAGTTTGAATAATTTTTATAACTTTGCAGCAACTATTGAAATCGTTTTATGGTGAAAGATAGGGGCGTTTATAAAACCTTGCACAGATGGCCGGGACTTATCATTTCGTTTATCTTATTGTATTATGCCGTAACGGGTATTTTCATGAACCACCGGGAATTGTTCTCGGGAATTGATGTTGACCGGAATCTTTTGCCCGAAGCCTACAGCTACCGGAACTGGAACAATGCAGCTGTCAAGGGAAACCTGATAATAAGTAGCGACAGTATTTTGGTTTTTGGCAACATTGGAGTGTGGTTAACCGATTCGAGCTTTATGCAGTATTCATCGTTCAATATGGGTTTTCCCGGGGGAAGCGATAACCGAAAAATATTCGATGTTCATCGCAGCTCTGACGGCGAACTCTATGCCGCATCGCTTTTTGGACTTTATTCTTTTAACCCTGAGCTAAATGCCTGGAATAAGTTCAATATCGATGAGGATATTCCCCGATTCACAGGCATTGAAAGTATAGAAGATTCGATATATGCAATCAATCGCTCGCACCTATTCAAAGGGAAATCCGAAGGAGTGAAAACAACATTCACCCGGTACGAACTGCCCGCACCTGATGGATATTCGAAGAAAGTAACTTTATTTGAAACAATGTGGCAAATCCATTCAGGAGAAATTTTCGGTCTCCCGGGCAAACTCTTTGTTGATATCCTCGGCCTGATTACAGCCTTCTTATCGGTAACAGGAATCATTTATTTCTTTTTCCCTACGTGGATCAAACGCCGTTTTGGTAAAAAGAAATCTTCCAAACCGATTGTCAAACTTAACAAGTGGTCGCTAAAATGGCACAATAAGGTTGGAGCATGGACATTCGTCTTCCTCATTATTTTGTTTTTCGCGGGGATATTTCTTCGTCCGCCTTTGCTCATTGCAATCGCCAAAGCCAATGTGTCTCCCTTGAAATACTCCCATCTCGACCAACCCAATCCCTGGTACGATAAGTTAAGGGCCATACTTTATGATTCGGAAAGAAACCTAATTCTCCTTTCGACATCGGATGGTATGTTTTATTTCAATGAATCAGACCTGAAGCCAAAGTGGTTTGAGCATCAGCCACCAATTAGCGTGATGGGTATAAACACATTGGAACCCTATAGGGATGGGGCTTTTCTGATAGGTTCCTTCAGCGGCTTGTTTCTCTGGCATCCTTCTTACCCTGAGGTTTTCGACTATGCCCGGGGAACTGTTTACAGGGAAAGCACATCCGGACGGCCTATTGGCGATTTTAAAGTTACTGGTACGGTTACGGGTTTCGGGGGAAACAAATTTCTCGTGGATTACGAAAAGGGTGCAATCCCCCTAAATAATGAAATTCCCTTCCCCGAAATGCCGGTAAATATTCTAAACGATTCGAAGATGTCGCTTTGGAATTTCAGCCTGGAAATACATACCGGCAGGATTTTCGAGGGATTGCTCGGTAGTTTTTATCTTCTCCTGGTACCACTTATCGGATTGGCGGGAATAACTGTGGTAATTAGCGGTTACCTGCTATGGTGGAAGAAGTACAGGACAAAGAGAATTCAAATCACAAAAGAGAACAGTATATATCCATAAAAACAATAAATTATGATTACCAGAAGTTACAAAACCGAAGCGATTAAGGAAACTCCGCACAATGTGGATGTAAGGGCACTGTACAACGATCCTTCCGCACAGATAATGCACATCACCCTGAAACCTGGCGAAAGTCTGAAACCGCACAAAACACCAGTTGATGTTGTGTTCTACATTCTCGAGGGAACCCCCGTCATCCATGTGGGGGACGAGTCGTCAGAGTTTGAAAAGGATACCCTGGTTGAGAGTCCGGCCTCGGTGGTTCATTACCTGAGCAACAAAAGCGAAAAGAATGCAAGGATACTTGTCATAAAGGCTCCCCGGCCTGATCAGGCAACAAAATTACTTTAACCAAAAAACAACAGAAATGAGCGAATTAATAAGCGATTTTTAATTCATTCAGTTCGACTCCATAATCGTACTGGAGATCTTCATGCAGAAGTGCAACTTTTTTGATGATATGATCGAGTTCCCGGTTGTAAAGATTAAGCAGTGCAGAATATCTTCGAATGCCGGGAGAGAATTTTTTCAGTTGGCTGCAGAAATACATCAGCAGGTCGATCTCCGTTTGCTTATTTTGTGAATACCTGATAAACTTCCGGGTATTGAGCAAGATTTTGCGAACCCCTTTTTTCACCAGAAACGGGCTTTTTCGGTTCACCAGGCCGAACTGCGCGCCTATTTCCTTCTTCACCCCCTCCACGTAGGATGCCTCATCGAATGCTTCGAACAGCAGGTAGGTGAGAAGCTCCTTATTTTCTTTTTTGAACTTCGACAGGCGAAGGCAGAGTTCGAGCAATTCCCCCGGGCTTCGTAATTGTAACTCCCTGGTAAGCTCTTTAACGGTGGCGGTCTTCATGGTTTCATCAGTAAAATCCGATTAAAGTTACGATTATTAAATCCCTCGCAAAATATTTGACGGGAATTGGGATTTATTTCAAGTTCGTGATATCCGCAGCAATTCCAATCTCCAAAAACAAACATAAAAAAAGTATCTTTGGGCCAAAGAAAAAATCAGATTTCTTAATTAACAAAGCTTTCAGGTGAAAACAATCGGATTAATCGGAGGAATGAGCTGGGAGTCCTCCAAGGTATACTATGAGCTCATAAACAAAAAAGTAAATGATTGTTTAGGGGGATTCCATTCCTGCGATTGCATCATG
>JAIFNN010000007.1 GCA_020047715.1 Bacteroidota bacterium
AAAAGAGCAGGCATTGGGCTTACCGCTTGTTAGCAGCAGATAGAGTTTGCGAATCACTTCAAGATTATTAACCAATTCTCGTAAAAAATTCAGGCCGGATTCCGCAATCAGACGAATAATGTTTTTTTCAATCAATTGAACCAATCGATCTGAAATTTTAACACGCCAATTTTTCTCGGACGTTTCGCCCAACGATCTCTGTCCACCGGCACTAAACAATAATCGTGCTTCTACCGCATCAAATACCAATCGTTCTGCTGATTCGCACGCATTGCCTATAGTCAGCCGGCACTGGTAGAAATGTTTCATCGAGCTTTAATCTATCAACCCGCAATCCGAAACTTTTTTTTTGTTTTTTTAGAAAATTCTAGTCCGTTTGATTTTGGTTTTTCGTTCTTGCTCTATTTGCTGCTAACGTATTTGTAGACGACGTATTGCGTATACATGTGCCTTGGAGGTATGCATGAAATTTTGTTTAAACCAATTCATTTTTAAAGATATTACAAGTTTTAATATAATCAAACTTTAAAAATCTAAATTATCCATCGGACTCTTAAATTGGTCAAATCCTTTGGTTGTTATATGTGTATAGATTTCGGTTGTTTTACTGCTCTCGTGACCTAACATTTCCTGAATATAACGAAGATCAGCTCCATCCTCAAGCGAATGGGTGGCAAAAGTATGTCTTAATGTATGAACTGAAATGTTTTTAGTAATCCCTGCTTTTATGGCTGCTGCTTTCACGATGTTTTGTATGCTGCGCACTGAATACATACTTGAACCTGCCCCTTCTAATACCCATTTCTTGGGTCTATATTTTTTTAAATATTCATCGAATACTTCAAGAAATTTTTGGGATAGTTTAGTATACCTGTCTTTCTTGCCTTTCGATTGCTCTACTCTTATTTGCATTCGCTCCCGGTCAATATCATTTAGCTTTAAACGTACAAGTTCACCTAGTCTTAATCCACTTGAGTAGGCAAGCATTATTGCTACTTTATGCTTTATGTTATTTGTACTTTTTATAAGTGTCACTATTTCTTCAATGTTTAAAACTATAGGCAAGGTCTTTTCTGTGCGAGGTCTATCAATAAAATAAAACTTGCGCTGACCTCCTAATACTTTCTCATAGTAAAATTTTATTGCATTTATTGATTGATTTTGATAGGATGAAGACACTTTTCGCTCCATAACCAAATATCGGAGGAATTTTATTATTTGAGTCTCATCAATAGTTTTTATATCCAGTCTAAAAAAATAATTTATGAATTCTTCGAATAATCTGGTATAGCTAATAAACGTTTTTTCACTGTAGCGCAGTTCATGAAGCTTAAGTTTATATTCTTCCGGACATCCTCTATAATTGGGAACATCGTTGGAATTAATCCGCCTAACACCTTTATCACCGGCAGGCTCCACTTCATAAACAATGGTAAATCCTATGCTTGTTGCATATTCCGAAATCTCTTTCAAATATCTCTCTGTATAAGGAATAGTCCACCATTTGTTTTTTTTATCCCAACTATGATATGGAATTTTTCTCAACTTATTTGTGATATCAAAATTGAATCCAAATAGTACCTTCAAACGGTTATTCTTCGCCTTAATAATTAATAATTCATTGTTCTTAAATGTTTGGGTTTTCCCTTCTATTTGTACTTCTTGTTGTTCATGAACAATAATTTCCGATATCCGGTTTTCGAAATATTTTGTTATAATATCTAGATTACCAGGGTAATTGGGAACTTCCCAACAAAAATTCTTGTTGTTCCAACGACTGTACTTGAGGCTTCTTAAAAATGCAATATCAGTCTCATCTTTAGCTACCTGAACTAGTATCTTTCTGCCAATAACCTCAATCAGTATGGTATTGAAACTTTTCTGGATTATGGGTTGTCTATTCTGATCAACATCTTTCTCAATGCTTTTTTCTTTAATGGTTTTTTGGATATCTTTTTTCGGATAGTTCAAATCAGGAAACAATTCTATTAATTTCCTAAATACTTCCTTTGAATAAGGAACATGCCATGCATTATGTGTCTTACTCCATTTCGCATTACTTATTGTCTTTATTTTATTAGCAATTTCCTGATTATAAGGAAATTCGAGCAGAATCCTGTGCTCTTCCCGATGAAATATTTTAGACGCTCTAATCATAATTGTTTTGTATATATATATTTATAACTGTTGCGATAGACGCATAAATGCACAATCCATTTGATAAGTTAATATGTCTTTAACATGCATGTAAACAGTAATTTATATACGTATTATACAATACTCAATCAATTCGTACTTTTATTTCCTATAGAAATAGAAACTACTAATTGTAAGCATTAAATGTAAATAGGTGGGGTATTCTTTTATTTAGGGGAAAGCAGGCACAATTTACAAAAAATCTGAATTAAAGCAATTCAGTCTGGCTTTTTTTAAAGAAAATTCGCGAAACCTACTATGAATAATTGCATATTAGGCTCCGCGTATTTTATATGGGATATCTTCCGGAATGATTTAGCTTACAATACCCTTCCCGGTGTCCAAGGCATCCCTTTTGCATTCATCTCGTCTCTGAGTTGCTCCATGCCTGTTTTTAACTCCGATAGCGCATCTCTGAAACCGGGTACTTGCTTTTGAAGAATCCTCAGAGCTTCTTGCTGGGTTTGGGTTATTGCTGAAGTCGATGACAACGATGATTCAGACAGGAAACCCAATCTCTGCTCTGCCGACATCAACATCGGTGGAAGCTCCTCCTGACTTGCCTTCGCCTCAGGCCCTTTGATCTTGTATTGGAGGTCTTTTAAACTGGTTTCAAGTTTTTGAGCCGAATTTTTCAATTCCGGGTCTGCAACATGCGAATTGCTTAGTGTTTGCCTGATCTGGGCTATTTCAGTGAGACTTGACTCAATCTCCCGGGTCAATCCAGTTAATACTCCTTCAATAGCCGATACTTTCTGCTGGAAACTGAGGAGCTCGGATTTGTTGGCAGGTGGAATTGAACTGTTGTTTAAGGCAAGGGTATTGAATGTCACTGGGTTTCCTACAGGAGTCGACTCACCGCGAACAATCATTTCAGCAGTTACCTTATAAACTCCGGGCATTGCCGAAATACCGCTTCTGCCTTTATCCAAAGGGTCAAATTTATTGTCTTTTAACCTCACAGGGGAGGAGCTGCTGTAACGAAGATCCCACGTTATACGGTTTATCCCTTTCTTCGGACTGCTGCTGATTTTCCGTACCAGACTACCCTGTGAATCATATATGCTGAAAAGGAGATAGGGGGCTTCTTCGGAAGATTCGGCGAGCTGCGCTTCAGGACTGAGCTGAGGAATAGGTTTCTTATTCTTGAATAACTCCTTTTCGGTTTCTTTACGCGTCTCACGAAGGGTTTTTGGAGTATCCTTCAGAAAATAGGTGATGGATGCTCCGTAAGGTTCATTGGGAACTGTAAATAAAGTAGCACCTTGACCGTATTTCCCTCCGGTCTGCTGATACATAAGCGCATCCGAAACAGGAAATAAATGAGATTCGGATTTTAGAATGTTCTTTTCTTCGGCGAGTTTACGAAGCGGAGTATAATCATCAAGGATGTAAAAACCTCTTCCAAATGTGGCAAGAACAAGATCGTTCTCCCTCTCCTGAAGGGCAATGTCCCTAACAGCAATGGTTGGAATACCTGCGGAAAGCTGCACCCATTCCAATCCCCCGGTAATAGAAAAAAAGATGCCAAACTCAGTCCCTGCAAATAGGAGGTCGGGGCTGATAAAATCCTGCTCAAGACTGTGAACCGTTCCGCGTGCGGGAAGGTTTGAAGTGGCCGGCTTCCAGGTCTTTCCTTTGTCTCTGCTTACCAAAACATAGGGTTTGAAATCGTCCCGCTGATGATTGTCAAAAGAAACATATACTACATTCTCATCAAAACGGGAAGCGAGAATGCAACTTATGTATGTGAAGGGTGGGATCCCGGGGAAACTCTTTACCGATGTCCATGTTTTTCCTGCATCTTCAGTGATCGACAAAACACCATCATCGGTTCCGGCAAAAATGAGATTTTCGTTCACGGGCGATTCCTCCAGCGATACGGCTGTGCCCCAGGGCGAGGTCGACATATCTTTCGCAACAGCATCTGAACTCCAGTAATATCCCATCACCGGCCATGTATTCCTGTCGGTTTGTGTGGTGATGTCGCCGCTGATCGTTTTCCAACTCTGACCCTGATCATCCGATCGGAAAACCTTATCGGCAGCAATATACAAACGCTTGTTGGAATGGGAACTGAGAACCATCGGGGTATTCCAGTTCCATTTGAAGGTGAGCTCATTTTCGGCCGGCTGCGGCTTGATGTAGAGCAGTTCACCCGATTTCTTGTCATAACGGTATACATTGCCATACTGATATTCGCAATACACAAGGTTCGGATCCATAGGGTCAATCTGCACAAAGAACCCATCTCCCCCGAGAACCGAAAACCATTCTTCGCTCGAAACACCTTCTGAACTAGTGTTTCCCGACGGACCTCCAAAGGTATTGTTGTCCTGAGTTCCCCCGTAAATATTGTAAAAGGGGTAATCGTTGTCGAGCCCAACACGGTAAAACTGTGTTACAGGCAAATTACTTTTGAAGAGGAACTTATTTCCGGCATCGAAAGTCTCATAAAGTCCACCATCGCCGCCAATCATGAAATGCCGGGTATCAGCGGGGTCGATCCAGAAGGCGTGGTCGTCAACATGGCGGTTGTCGTTGCCAATGTTCGTCCATGTTTTTCCCCCGTTATCGGTAAACTTACTAAAGGTCTCGAGGGAGTAAATCTTGTCGCGGTCCTGGGGATCACATACAATGCTGGCATAATATTGTCCGCTTGTGCTGTAACTGCTCATTTTTTCCCAGGATTCACCCCGGTCTGTGGAGCGAAAAAATCCCCCTTCGTTATCAGCCGCCTCAATAATGATGTACATGAAATTGTTATCAACGGGGGAGATTGCCAGGCCGGTTCCTCCCATATCAGCACCAGGCAGACCTTTGGTGATTTTCCTCCAGGTTTCACCTTTGTCGGTTGATTTGTAAAGAGCCGTTTCAGGACCGCCCCCGATTTTTGTGTATATATGACGCCTTCTTTGTTCGCTTGTGGCAAAAAGAACATCGTTGTCGGCGGGATGCATAACAATATTGTTCACACCGGTTTCGTCGGAAATGGCAAGAACTTTTTTCCAGGTTTTGCCTCCATCCAAAGTTTTGTAGAGCCCCCGGTCGCCTCCCGGACCCCAGGCTGAGCCTTCGGCTGCAACAAAAACGATATCGGAATTTTCGGGATCGATTACGATGCCCCCAATTTGCCGGGATTCTTTAAGACCCATGTTTTCCCAGGATTTTCCTCCATCAACAGACTTGTACACCCCATCGCCATAACCGAGTGCACGCTGATGGTTGTTCTCGCCCGTTCCGAGCCAGATAACATTGTGGTTCGTGGGATCCATGGCTATGGCGCCAATGGCATATGCACCGTAGGTATCGAAAACCGGTTCGAAGGTTGTACCGGAATTTGTGGTTTTCCAAACATTACCGGAGGCTACTCCCACGAAATACTCGGAAGGTTTAGCGGGATTTACCGCCAGACAAGCAATGCGCCCTGAGGTAAATGCCGGACCAATACTTCGGAATTTCAAGCCGCTGAAAGTACTGCTTTTCAGGGTATCGGAGGGGGGTAGTGGTTTTTCCTTTGCCAGACCAATGCTCGAAAGGGGAAAGATGGAAAGTGCGAAAATGATTGCGGATGCGAAAATGGATCTTATATTTTTCATTTGGAATATAGGTTTTTAAAGGCGGCCTAAATTTAAAAAAGTTTAAGAGAATCTTTAGGAATAAAACATGTTTAATAGCTCAAGGGGGAAAATATCTTAATCATTGTTGTCCGGTAAAATTTATTCAAATCATTTAAATATATTGATTTCATTAACACTTGTAAATATTTCGCCCCTACAGGGCTTCTTTTTGGTGTTTGTTATTATTTCTACAAATATTTACGCGGCTCTGCCGCTTTAAAAAGC
>JAIFNN010000160.1 GCA_020047715.1 Bacteroidota bacterium
TCTTCTCCAGGTAATAAATCAATTCCTGTTCAAAGCGGTTTTTGTCGAGATCCTTAATTTTTAGTTCCTGAAGCTGGAGATTGATTTTTTCTCGGATTTTTGCAATACGGCCATCTTCAAATTTGTCGATTTCAGAGAGTCCTTTCATAATTGTGTCGACATTTGACAGCATGTCTTTCTCGAGGGCTTTGCCTTCCTGCATGCGAAACGAGTCAACCTGAACCATAGCAAGCATTAGGGTGTCTTTGATCTTGAGCCATTCGGTTTCCTCGAATTCGTTTTTTTCAACCTTAATGGTGTCGGGCAAACGCATAACAATATCCATAAGGTGATCGTGCGATTCGACTCCAAGTTCTTCGTTGATTTGTTTAAGTTGCAGAAAGTACGATTTTACAAGCTCCTTATTTATGGATGCCGGGGTAATACCGGCGTTTAGCTCGTAGAAAATATTCACATCGATTTTCCCTCTTTGAAGCCTTTCATTTATGATTTGTCGGATTTCGAGTTCTTTTCCCCGGTAGGCATAGGGTAGTTTAATGTTAGTGTCGTTGTTTTTCGAGTTAAGGCTTTTTACCTCGACACTAACTTTTTTGTCCTGGAGGACAATTTCAGCTTTACCATAGCCGGTCATGGATTTGATCATAATGAAGGAGGGGTTCGTGAATTTGATGCAAAGGTAATACTTCCCGAGGAAATACGTTAAGGCTTGATGTTTATAAGTTAATCAAGCTTTTTAATAATAAAGACTTCAAAGGGCCTGGATTTCTCCATAAATGCTGGGGATAAGGAATGAAACTCTTTGGGCGTATACTATTAAGTTAATACTAAAATGGTTATCCAGGGATCAAATCTCATCCTCCAAAATCGGCTGCACCACGGCCTTTCGTTTCCATCTTCCTGTACGGTAATACAAAAATGACAAGATCATGCCGGCAGTCCAGCCAATCGGCACGGCCCACCAAATCCCCCTTTCGCCAAGTTGTCCTGAGAGGTAGTAGGCCAAGGGAATTCGTATCAGCCAGAGTGCGAAAAGCGTAATAAACATGGGAATCAGGGTGTCGCCGGCTCCGCGCATAACTCCGCCCAGGGTGAACATGGTGGCAAACACCAGATAGAATGAGGTTACGATGGTAAGATATTCTCCTCCGATGCGAATAACTTCGGTTTCGTCTTTATCGGTAAAGATATTCATGATATGCGATCGGAATCCTATAAGTACAATACTGATCAATATAGATGCAGCCCAGGACATCAGCATGGTCATAATTAAACCCCTTCGCACCCGCTCAACTTTACCTGCACCGATATTTTGGCCCACGAATGAGGATAGTGCCTGAGCAAAAACCATGGCAGGAACTGTTGCAACCGAATCGATGCGGCCCGCGGCAGAGAAGGCAGCTACGACATTGGTGCCAAATGTGTTAACGATACTGAAAAGTGCCATCATGCCAAGCGCCACAAAAGTTTGCTGCAGTCCGGTTGGCAATCCGATCCGGAAGCAGGCCCGGAATATCTCCCAATCGAAAGACCATTTTCTGAAATTGAAGTTGATGATTTCGTGAGTCCGGTGCAGGTATATCATAGAAGTAACAAGTGCGCCCCCTTGTGAAATAATTGTTGCAAAGGCCGCACCTGCGATTCCCCATTTAAAAACAAGAACGAAAAGCAGGTCGAGAACAATGTTGCTGATAGTTGAGAAAACCAGAAAATACAAAGGGGTTTTGGAATCCCCCATACCCCGTAGGATAGCCGCTGTGCCATTATATCCGAAAAACAAAACAATACCTGCAATGTAAATGTTGATGTATGTTTTTGCCATGGGAAGCAGCTCTACCGGAAGCTTTGTGATTCTGAAGATCGGGTCGACCAATAGCAAGCCCACAACAGTAAGGAGAATTGAGGCAACAAACATGAAGATATAGATTGTCTCAGTGGCTTTCTTAACCCTAACCATGTCTTTCGCTCCGAAATACTGAGAAATAACAACCATTCCCCCTGAAGCAATCCCGATCATTAAAGCAATCATTGTAAAGATGATCGGGAAGGACGCCCCAACCGCAGCAAGTGCCTCTTTACCCAGAAATTTCCCCACAATGGCACTGTCCACCATACTGTAAAACTGCTGGAAAAGGTGGCCAAGCAGCATTGGTAAAGCAAATAAAAAGATGAGTTTTCCCTCCCGACCAACCGTAAGATCCTTCATTGGAATTTTTAAAGAAATGCAAAAGTGAGGATTTTAATTCTCACGTCAAAGCAATGTAAAGGATTAAACAAAATGGAATTTGAAATTGTTCGTGAAACTTGCTATTCATCAAGCGGGATGGTAAATATGAAGCGGCTACCTTTTTCATCAGAACTCTCAGCCCATATTTTCCCACCATGTTTTTCCACAAGCTCCTTGCAAAGGAGGAGGCCAAGCCCGGTTCCCTTTTCATTGGCGGTTCCTTCCCGGGTTGCGTTTGCGCTAAGCTTAAATAGTTGATCCTTAATCGAATCGGTTAATCCAATACCGTTATCGGTTACACTGATTTCAAGGACGGAAGAATTTGTAAAGGTCTGCACTTCAATAAATCCTCCCGGCCGAGTGTACTTGATGGCATTGCTAATTAGGTTTCTGATAATTGTTTTAAGCATATTGATATCTGCCACAATAAAAATATCTTCGCCTTTTCTGAAATTCAATTCAATTTCTTTTGCTTTAGCTGGGATTCGATATTCCTCAATTTTCTCGTTGATTAGAGAGTTCAAATCGAATCTTTCAGGATTAAATGTCATATTCCCGGTTTGGGATTTAGCCCATTCCAACAGATTTTCAAGAAGTTTGTAGGTGCTTATTGTTGAGGCATTCAATATATCTGCATGCTTTTCGAGTCGGTCCAGGTCCTTTATTTTTAGATCTTCGGTAATCAGGTTCGAGAATCCAAGGATGCTGTTAAATGAGTTTTTCAGGTCATGACCAATGATGGAGAAGAACTTGTCTTTTTCAGCATTTCCTGCTTTCAGTTTCAGATTTTGATCTTCAATTATCCTGCTTTGCTTAAGCCTGGTGAGATTGCCTTGCCAGAATACAATGGAGAGACAAAGACCGATTGCTGCAGCAGTAATTCCGTTCACCCGATTTGAATCCAATACATCAGGATCCAATTGGTTCAGGGATATCAAGTTGAGAAAAACCAAATAGCCAAGTGTGAAGCTTAGAATAGCGTAGAATGGTTTTATGAGAAAAATCAAGCCAGCCAGCAGACAAGCAACCAAAAAGGGTGTTATTGCGTTGGTAACCATTTGGTCAATAGAGGCTATTGCACCACCAATAATGGGCAGGAGAAAGAAAAGAAAATGTATCAATACTTTAACCGTGTTATTCTTTCTGTCGGATTTGTTGGTTTTGATATAGGCAACGGCACTAATCGATGAAAGAACTATGACAATTAGCAGATGAGCAGTAATAATTCCCAAACGCCACTGATGCTCTATGCCGCTTGTGCTGTTTAACTTCAAACCAAAAATAAGGATATGTATAATGCTTGCAGGAATTATAACTGCCGACAGGTAAAATACCCGTCGGATATTTTCCGCACCGATTTCTTTGTCGACAATGTCCTTTTCAATCTCCGAGAACTTAAAGAATTGAACCAACTGTTTAAAAAGTTTCATGGGATTGTCTATTAAACTTAAACGATTTCGAACACCTTAATTTGATTATTTTCATTTCCTAAATATAACCTAAGAATGAGTTGAAAATTGCTTTATGATACTTAAAACTCAACTATAGGATAAAATATACTCATAGAAATTACAACAGACAATTTTTATCAACAGCAAGAACTTTGGATTTAATATGTTTGAATCGTTTCTGGTTAGTGAATAAAATGCGATTTTCCCTCACTAATCCTTGAATCTTCAAAAGAGACAATATCACCATCAAAAGCGAAGTCTCCCGGGAAATCAGCCTTGATGGTGGCTCTGCCATTTCCCCATGGTCCGATAAAGAGAAAGACATCGGCTGAAGTCATTACTCCGCGCATCTTAATAATTACCGAAAAAGAATTGTTCTTCTCATTCTTTTTTATGTCGCATTGGGTAACGCGCCCTTCGAGATTATTGCGGTTCCCGTTCTGTATCTCTGCATAGGATGAATCCACAATTACAAAAACCATATCCGAACCCTGATCGAAGGCTGCCTGGAATACAAACTGACGACTGTTGACAAGACTGTCAAGTTTCGAGAAAGCAAGTCGCTGCTGTTCGGCTTTCTGCTCTTTCTTGGTCTGCATGGGTTTCAAATCAACCTCCTGAGCAGAAGAATGGGTCATAGGGAGGATGGTAATTAAAATCAATGCGGTCAAAATAAGTATTGCATATCTATTTTTCATGCGAGAAATATTTATGTAAATGTACATAGATCTGAATAAAAATCATTGACTTTTCCGGGTTCGTTTTCGCGTTTTATGATTTGTTCGTGATATATCGGGCTATGTGCGCTATACCTTTATTGGGCTTTCTCAAGCTCAATTGTGAAGTGCCTCAATATTTCGGCTTCCCAGGTAATCCTGTACCCGTTTTTTATATTTTCCCTGCGTTCAAAAACATTCCGAACGGTTGCTGCCACATATTCCATATGACTGTTGGTATATACTCTCCGTGGAATAGCAAGTCTAACCATCTCGGTTTTAGGGAACCTGTTTTCGCGGGAGATGGGATCGCGGTCGGCCATAAGGGTTCCGATCTCTACCCCTCGAACGCCTCCTTCGAGGTATAATTCAAGCGCAAGGGTCTGGGCTACAAATTCCTCTCTTTTTACAAAAGGAAGGAACCTCAAGGCGTCAATGAATACGGCATGCCCGCCAATAGGCTGCTGAACCGGAACTCCTGCAACACTAAGGCTATTGCCCAGAAACTCAACCTGACGAATACGTGTCTCCAGGTAGTCGGGTTCGATAACCTCTCTGAGGCCCTGTGCTAATGCCGCCATATCGCGACCCGCCATTCCCCCATAGGTTATATAACCTTCAAACATAATGTTATAAGTGCTGGATTTCCTGAATAATTCCTGATTCCTGAACCCTATAAACCCTCCAATGTTTACAATTCCGTCTTTCTTGCTGCTCATTGTCATTCCATCGGCATAGGAAAACATTTCCCTGACAATTTCAGGAATATTTTTTTCCGCATAATCCGCTTCCCTCTCTTTAATAAACCAAGCATTTTCAGCAAACCTGGCTGAATCGAAAAACAGAGGAATGTTATACTTGCGCGACAAGCGGTATACCTCCTTGATGTTTCCCATTGAAACCGGCTGCCCGCCCGTGCTGTTGCATGTAATAGTGAGAATTATCAAAGGTATTTTTTCGGGGGAGACAGACTTTAGCACTTCCTCAAGTTTTTCTATATCCACATTGCCTTTAAAGGGATGGTTCAATGCCGTATCGGAAGCTTCGGTTATGGTGCAGTCGATTGCTGTTGCCTTGCGAAACTCGATATGACCCTTGGTGGTGTCGAAATGGGCATTTCCGGGAACGATGTCCCCTGCTTTCACAAGTGCGGAGAATAAAACGTTTTCGGCAGCCCGTCCCTGGTGCGTTGGGAGGAAATAACGAAAGCCAAAAATGTCCTCAATGCTTTCTTTGAGCTTAAAGTAAGATCTTGAACCGGCATAACTTTCGTCACCGGTCATAATTGCGGCCCACTGCTCCTGGCTCATTGAACCGGTACCGGAGTCGGTAAGGAGATCTATAAACACCTGTTCGCTTCGCAGATTGAAAAGGTTGTAGCGGGCATCTTTCAGCCATTGAAGCCGTTGTGCGGTTGTGCTTTTGTAAAGCGATTCGACTGTTTTAATCTTATAGTTTTCGCAAAAAGGAAGGTTCATTGGATTTGATTGAGAATGTGATTTACACGATGTGTTGTGGAGACAAGGCTTGAAAAGGGGAAAGGCCAATGGAAATTTGATCTCGCTAATAGGAATCACGATTCTTCAGGTTCCTGAAAAGGAACTTGCAGTTGCCCGGCTTGTGAATAGGGTATATGTATTCAGAATTTTTCACGTGGCAAAGTTACCGAAGTTTTAAATCCGGGGGTTTTTCGAATGGGTGTTTAGGAACAGATTTATTAAAGTACTCCGTACAACTTTTCAAGTGGAAATAATCTAAATCTTTTTCTAGAGAGTTGGCAGGGTCTCATTTTTCAAATCGCCCAGATATTTTTCATAATATCGATCGTAAATCTCTTTTTTCAGCGCTGATGCTTTAATTTGGCGAGACTCAAAACCTTCTTTGGTTTCTCCTTTCTGCTTAGGTAAAAATACCCGGTCTTGCATCTCTTCAATAACCTGTGGAGAATAGTAATAGTCGACCATTATTTCATGGGAGAATTCCCAGATTTTAACCGACTGGTCGTAGGAAGCGGTGGCAAAAGTTTTTCCGTCTGGACTGAATTCCACATCCAACATTGCATCTTTGTTGTCAATAAATGAGTAGAGGCATTTTCCTGTTTGGACCTCCCACAGTCGTATTGAATGATCGAAGGAAGCGCTCAGCAGATAATTCCCGTCTTTGGAAAACTCTACATCCATAATCTGATTTGTATGCCCCTTTAAAACTCTTACCAGATTGTTGTCTTTGAGATCGTAAATATTTATGGTCTTGTCTTTTGATCCGCTGGCCAGATAACGATCGTCGTCGCTGAAAGCCAGTGAATAAATGTCTTGTGATTGCCCGTTTAGTTCAGCAAGGACCTGTTGAGAATCCCTGTCCCAGATCCTAATGTTCCCGTTTCCTGAGGCGCTTGCTATTTTGGTTCCGCCGTAATTAAAGCAAACGGTTATCGCAACATCTGTGTGCCCCCTGAAATCGGCTTTTTTCTTTCCATTTAAAGCGTCGAAGAGTTTAAATGTTTTGTTGAATTCACCGGTGACGATATACCTTCCCGAAGTGTCGAGGTCGGCAGACATAATTGTGGTGGTCATTTCCTTGTTTACCCATAGCTGCTCACCTGAGGGGGTCCAGCATTTAAGAGTATTGTCACCTGCAGTGAATACGAACTTGCCGTTGGATGACATCTCAGCAGCTTTAACGCCTTTCCAGTGTCCTCCGAATGCCTCGCTGTAACTCCTGTTGGCGATTTCAATTATTCGGGCGTTACCGTCGTTATAACCGGCAATAAGGCATTGACCGTCGGGAGAAAATGACACGCACACAGCAGGGCTGTTTACTTTTTTAAAATCGCTAAGCAAATATGGATCCGGTTGTGCGAAAACCAAGGAACTGCTGATTATGAAAGAGACAAGTAGGAGGTAACTTTTCATAGAAAGTGGATTTTGAATTCAAATATAGGCATTTTTGCTTTACGCTAAAAACTGATTGCCATTAATGATTATGGTGAACTATGAGGGTGAAGCGGATTTGAGACTATCATGTTTGTTGAGATTTTCAAATGCAACGCTATCGCATCAAGATATCTGTGATATTAAAAACCGCAAAAACAACGCTGGCAATTCCGTTGGTGGTAAAAAAGGCCAGGTTCACGCGACTCAGGTCATCGGGTTTCACAATGAAATGTTGATATGCCAGTAATCCCGCGAAAATAATCGAACCTATCCAGTAATAAACCCCAAACCCAGCCAGAATACCAATAACCAAAACAAATCCGGCGGAAAGGAGATGCACCACGCCTGAAAGCCTTAGCGCGCCTTTTTTTCCTAGCAAAACCACAATGGATCGAAGGTTCATGCTTTTATCGAAATCTTCATCCTGAAGTGCATAGAGCATGTCGAACCCGCTAACCCAAAACAATACCAGCAGTGAGTAGAACAAGGGTAACCAATCAAAAGTTCCTGTTACAGCGAGGTAAGCTCCAATTGGGGCAAGAGCTAAACCTATCCCAAGAACGAAATGACAAAGGCTCGTGAATTTCTTTGTGAGGCTGTATCCCAAGACCACTAGCAAGGCTATCGGTGATAAATAAAAGCTTATGGGGTTGATAAACCATGTGCATGCAATAAAAAGCAGGGAGTTGAGAATTACGAATACAAGAGCAGATCGCGCTTTTACGATTCCGGCAGGAATTTCGCGTTTGGAAGTGCGCGGGTTTTTGCTGTCAATATCCCGATCGATATATCTGTTGAACCCCATGGCTGCGTTCCGGGCGAAGACCATACAAAGAACAACCAGAAAAAGCAGTTTCCAGCTCAGGGATCCTTGAGTATTCATTACTCCCAGAAAAAAACCGGTAAGTGCAAAGGGCATTGCAAACAAGGTATGGCCGAATTTCACCATCGACATGTAATCGCGAATAGCGGTTTTATTAGTTTTTCCCAACAATTCGATTTCTTTTATTTAGCTGTTTATATAATCTTTAATTAAATCATAATCAAGAGGGTGGAACCACCTGGTGTTTTTGTCTTTTCTGAACCACGTAAGTTGTTTTCGTGCGTAATTCCGGGAATTCGATTGTATTTTGGTGATTGCTTCCCCGAGATTCAGTTCGCCCGCAAAGTATTGAAACAATTCTTTATAACCAACAGTATTCAATGCATTTATTTGCCGCATTGGATAGAGCGCCCGGGCTTCATCAACCAATCCTTCATCAACCATCTTAAGAACTCTTGAATTGATTCGATCGTAGAGTTCCTCCCGATTCATATCAAGCGCAATCCTTTTTATTTTGTAGCAACGTTTTTTCTCGGGGGAGGTAAGAAAGGAGGAATACGGTTTTCCCGTTATGATGCTAATTTCCAAAGCTTTTTGAACTCGTTTGGGATTATTGAGATCTATTCTGTTGAAACTGCTGGGGTCAAGTTTCAATAGATCTTCCAACAGGCTTTCAATTCCCTCCTTATTAAACTGTTGTTGTATTTTTTCCCGCACCAATGGGTCAATTTCCGGCAGCATGTCTATCCCTTTGCACACCGCATCAATATACAAGCCCGATCCACCGCAAAGGATAACCCTATCATGATTATGAAACAGCTTTTCAAGCAAGAGGTTTACTTCATCTTCGTATTTGCTGGCATTATAATATTCATGAATCGATATTGATTGAATAAAATGATGCTTAACCGTTGATAGTTCCTCGACTGAAGGGACGGCAGTACCGATTGTTAGCTCTTTATATATTTGTCGGGAATCAGCAGAAATAATCTCGGTATTGAGACTTTTTGCAATTGCTATGCTCAGACCTGTTTTTCCAACAGCTGTAGGTCCTGCAATTACAATCAGTTCTTTATTCATTCCGGGGACTGTCGTCGTCGTCGTCGCTGAATTCAGAAGGGTCATCGTCGGAATTGTCTTCATCTTCATCATCATTGGTGTCAAGTTCACCGGGAAGTCCTTCTTTGGCGTTTTCGTCGTACTGATTGGAGAAGTTGAAAGATGAGTTGTCGTCATCGATAATAGTTCCGATATCCCGATTTCCAAAAAGAATTTGCTGAGGGGCAAGGCCCTTGGAGAAGACTACTGCCGGATAGTCTGAGTACCGATCCTCTTCCTGTGCATCAACCAGTTCAATAAAAAGAGCACGTTCGTTAAAAATATCAAAAATGTAAATGAGTCTCTGCTTGGGTTCTTTGACATAATCCTTAATCCTGGCTTGATCCATTGCAATCATCGAATTGTTCGGAACATCGGAAAGGTCGAAAAGTATGAATTCCTTTTCTTTTTCCCATAACTGGTTGGTTTGAAAAAAGGAGGCGATCTGGGAACTGTCAAAATTCAGGTCATCCTGGATGGCCTTGTGAAAATCAAAAAATGTTTGATTCCCCTGGATTTCAACATCCCTGACGAAATCTTTTATTTCATTTGATAATAATCTGAACTTAAAAACCATAACTATTTTTTATACAGGTTTAGTAAAAAAATTAAAGTATCTGCATTGTCTGCATAATCGGTTAACTCCGGACTCTGGCTTTTGCCAAAGCCAATGCTTTGAGGAAAGATGCCGGGACGTCCTACCACGCATTGGATTTGTTGACGATCAGTTTCAAGTCTGGATCTGAGGGCTGCAGTTGAATTGTAATACTCATAAAACACGACTCCCACCGGGCTTGAATAGTTTGCGTCTTCCTTCATCAATAAATATCCAGTGTCCAGGTGCTTAACAAGGTTTACCAGGTATATTGCTTTGTGGTAATCGTAATTGTTAGCGTATTTATTGTGGTTGTAAAGATACGAATAGGATTCAAAATTATCCAGCATGCGGGGAATATTGAATCCTTCAGGAATAAAAATTTTTGAAACACTTCTGCAACCCATTCCAAAATACAAGAAGATATCATCGGCCAGGCTTTTGAACTCCTGGGGGCTTTCATCTCCCTCGAGAATGGCCACAGAATTCCGGTTTCGTCTGATAATATGCGGGTATTTCCCAAAATAGTAATCGAAATACCTGGCAGAATTGTCACTTCCTGTTGCAATAACAGCATCGATATTTTTTAGTGCCAGGGTTTCAAGAATCACTGATTCGGAAAAATCGGGATCCAGCTCACAAAGTATTTCATGAAGTACAGGGAAAAGTTTCTGGTCTTTCGATGACATTTTAACAACAGCCTGATGCCCCGAAAAGCAAACAGAAAGCAGATCATGAAATCCCACCAATGGAATATTTCCAGCCATCACGATACCCACCCTTAGCTTTTCCCCTTTCGTATGATTCAATTCAGGGTAATTTGCCAGCCAGACCCTTATATTTTCTTCCTTAAGCATTTCAGCGAGGGATGAAAAGGAATAAAGGATAAACTCCCTCGAAAACCATGGGTTATGAATCTCAGCTTCCTTGATGGCATGAAGGAAGGACTTGGCAAATTCGTCGTTAATCTCTTTCAGGTCGGGATGTTCCATGAAGCTCAAGGAATCGAACTGCTTGATAAATTTCCCAAGTGTTGAGAATGCTGCTATTTTGTTTTCCAGGGACAAGGTAAAAAAGGTTTTAGACTTGTGGCTATTAAAATGAAGGCTTAAACTGCAAGATCGGAACAGGCATAGAAATGCTCGGGTACCTATCTCTTGATTTACATTAGGACAAATCCCCGAAATCAAAAGGTTTGCAGACAAAACTTTTTCCCGATTTCATTCCAAATGGACGACACCCCTTTTCCTTACAATTTGCCCTGCTTTTTTCGAATTAAATTTAGGGCCGAGCCAGCCTTAAACCATTCTATTTGGTTTTCATTGTAGGTGTGGGCAACAGCAATACTCTCGGCACTGCCGTCGGCATGTGTGATTTTAAGTTCCAGGTCTTTCCCGGGAGCAAAACTTGTTAATCCCTTTATTTCAAAAGCATCGTCCTCGAGGATACGGTTGTAATCATCCTTGTTAACGAAAGTGAGCGCCAGCATTCCTTGCTTTTTGAGGTTGGTTTCATGTATTCGCGCAAAAGATTTCACCAGAACAGCCCGGGCATTTAAAAAGCGGGGTTCCATTGCAGCATGCTCGCGGGAGGAGCCTTCGCCATAGTTCTCGTCTCCAACAATAATGGAGCCCATTCCCTTGGATTTATAAACTTTACCAATCTCGGGAACGGGGATGTAATTGCCATCAAAAGGATTCAGAACCAGGTTTGTTTTTTCGTTAAAATAGTTTGTGGCACCAATAAGCATATTGTTTGAAATGTTTTCGAGATGTCCACGGAATTTAAGCCAGGGGCCGGCCATGGATATGTGGTCGGTGGTGCATTTTCCCTTTGCCTTGATCAGAAGTCTGAGTCCTCCGATGTCTGAACCTTCCCATTCTTTAAAAGGGGCAAGGAGTTGGAGCCTCTGGGAATCGGGTGCAACCTTGATGTTGACTTTGCTGCTGTCTTCTGCGGGAGCCTGATATCCGTTATCCTCAACGGCAAAACCTTTCAGAGGCATTTCTATACCCTGGGGTTCTTCGAGTTTGACATTCTCTCCCTTTTCATTCACAAGATAATCGGTAACAGGATTAAAGGTCAGGTCGCCGGCTATGGCAAGCGCAGTTACGATTTCAGGACTCGCAACAAAAGCGAAAGTATTTGGGTTTCCATCATTTCGTTTGGCGAAATTCCGATTAAATGAAGTGATGATCGAATTCTTCTCCTGTTTGTCGGCATTATGTCGGGCCCATTGTCCGATGCAGGGTCCACAGGCATTAGCAAGTACCACGCCTCCGATATTTTCGAAAATATCCAGAAGGCCATCGCGTTGGATTGTAAAGCGAACCAATTCCGAGCCTGGAGTTACGGTAAATTCGGATTTGGCCGTCAGATTTTTCTCTTTTGCCTGCTTTGCAATTGATGCGGCACGGGTAATATCTTCGTAGGATGAATTGGTGCATGAGCCGATAAGCCCCACTTCGAGACGGGAGGGGTAACCATTGTCTTTAACCGCCTTTGCGAACTGTGAGAGAGGCCATGCTTTATCGGGAGTAAAGGGTCCGTTGATATGAGGCTCAAGCTCTGAAAGGTTGATTTCGATTACTTGATCAAAGTATTTTCCGGGCTGCTCATAAACCTCCTGATCCCCTGTCAGGTTTATAGCTACGGAGTCGGCAAGCAAAGCAACATCTTTCCTGTCTGTACCCTCAAGGTATATTTTCATTTTCTCATCATAGCCAAACAATGAGGTGGTTGCACCTATTTCGGCACCCATGTTGCAAATAGTCCCTTTTCCAGTGCATGAAATGGTTTTGGCACCATCGCCGAAATATTCGAGAATATAGCCTGTTCCTCCTTTGACTGTAAGGATCCCGGCAAGCTTCAAAATCACATCTTTCGCTGAAGCCCAGCCACTTAGTTTCCCTGTAAGTTTAACTCCAATAAGTTTTGGAAATTTCAGTTCCCAGGGCATTCCAACCATAACATCCACAGCGTCGGCACCACCAACGCCAATGGCAACCATTCCCAACCCGCCAGCATTGACAGTGTGGGAATCGGTACCGATCATCATTCCTCCAGGGAAGGCGTAATTCTCGAGAATTACCTGATGGATAATACCTGCGCCGGGTTTCCAAAAACCTATGCCATATTTGTTGGAAACATCCGCAAGAAAGTCGAATACTTCCTTGTTGTTCGACTGGGCCTGCGCCAGATCCTGCACGGCTCCGGATTTTGCTTGAATAAGATGGTCGCAATGCACGGTGGAAGGCACAGCAGCGGTTTCTTTGCCTGCCATCATGAATTGGAGGAGGGCCATCTGAGCGGTGGCATCCTGCATGGCCACACGGTCGGGCATGAAGTTCACGTAATCTTCGCCGCGCGTGAAGGCTTTTACAACACTTCCTTCATCAAGATGTGAATACAATATTTTTTCAGTAAGCGTAAGCGGACGGTTGGTGATTTTGCGTGCAGCAGCAATTTTTTTTGCCATTCCGGCATAAACGGATTGAATCATGTTAAGGTCAAAGGCCATGAGATGTAGTTTAATTTTTATGTTGCGAAATTACACAAACAATTAGAAAGTTTAATACTAGTTTTTATTACAAGACGTTTTAATGCATATATTGTTCAGAATTTCTTAATTTTAAATTCTTAAAAAGGGAGTTTCCGAGGGAAGCGATTATGAATCCCCCGAAATAGAAAACTGATGAATAGCAGTGAATAAGTGAAATTGAGGATTAACAAAAACCTATAACAGTATATTAAGCAGATGATAAAAGGGGCAATGTTTCGCGAAAATCTGAAGGTGTCGCTTCAGGCAATACGCACCAACCGGCTGCGAACGATACTTACTATTTTTATTATCGCTTTTGGGATTATGGCCCTGGTTGGAATACTTACAGCAATCGACTCCATTGAAAAATCCTTCACAAACCAGCTGACCCGGATGGGTGCCAATACCTTTGTTATTGAAAGCCGTGGCATGAACATTCAGATTGGAAACCAAAAAAGGCGCAAAAAGAATTACACCTTCATCAATTACCGTCAGGCTGAAGCTTTTAAAGAAAAATTTGTGTTTCCTGCAGATGTTTCAATTTGGGCATGGGCAACAGGTATGGCAACAGTTAAGTATGAATCCAACAAAACCAACCCAAATATTCCGGTAGTGGGTGCCGATGACGGATATGTGAATACAGCAGGTTTGGAAATAGAACAGGGAAGAAACTTTTCTGCTGATGATGTTGCAAATAATAGAAATTATGTTGTAATCGGAAGTGAAATTGCAGGTAAGTTGTTTCCAAACAAGACTGATCCCATTGATAAGATCGTAACCATTGGTTCAGGTCGATACAAAGTCATTGGAACCCTTAAAACCAAAGGGTCGAGCATGGGTATGAGCACCGATAATCTTTGCATTATTCCCTATAGCAATATGAGGCAGTATTTTTCGCGGCCAAATATGAATTATTCCATAAACATAAAGCCGAACTCTGCCACTTTAATGGATGCCGCAATGGGAGAGGCCGAAGGTGTTTTCAGGATAGTTAGAAACCTGGATCCTAAAGACGAAAGTGATTTTAACCTGAACAGGAGTGACACCCTGGTTGAGATTCTGTTATCCAGCCTTAAAAATATCCGATTTGCGGCTATTGTTATTGGAGTGATTACGCTGTTTGGGGCGGTCATCGGACTCATGAATATTATGTTGGTTTCAGTTACCGAACGAACCCGGGAAATCGGGATACGAAAGGCCATGGGAGCCAAATCACGCATTATCAAACAGCAATTCCTTTTTGAAGCAATTGTAATTGGACAGCTTGGAGGGGCATTTGGAATAATCCTTGGGATTTTAATAGGAAATGTTGTTTCTTTGTTGTTGAAAACATCATTTGTTATACCGTGGGAGTGGATAGGCCTGGGTGTAGTACTTTGTTTTGTTGTTGGAATAGTATCAGGTTATTTCCCGGCAGAAAAGGCGGCAAAACAAGATCCCATTGAAGCTCTGAGGTATGAATAGCATTGTCGTTTAAAATTAAAGAGTAATTGTATGGACGATTTTTACATCAAAAGAACTTTCAACACTCCGGAAGTAGAACTTATTCCTTCCGAAGGAATCCTGAGGATTGAAGGCCGATCTATCCCTGAAGATCCGGGAGAGTATTTTGAAATTATTATACAAAAACTTCAGGAATATTACAAGAACCCTCAAAAAGTAACCCGAATTGATATAAAGCTGGAGTACATTAACAGCGGTTCATCAAAATATATGCTTGAACTGCTTCGTGTTGCGAAATCTCATTATGAACAAGGCTGTGAATGCACCGTTAATTGGTTCTATGAGGAAGATGATGAATCAATACTTGAGTTGGGACAGCACTACAAAAACACTATTAAGATACCATTTAAGATGGTCGATTTTTATTAGTTAATCGTTTTTTTCAAACTTGGCTTTGAGTCCGCATTCTTTACGTTAAAAGTTTTTTGCATTTCTTTTGCTTCATGCTCGTTCAGGAAAAGGCATAGAAGTGGATTTTCATCTTTTCATGCATTATTTTTGTAATAGGAGACATTTGCTTTATCTCGAATTGAACCGAGATTGGCGAATCCTTGGAGTATTCGGATGATGGAAAAAAAAAGGCTGACTGCATAGCAGACAGCCTTAAGCTCAAGAACAAATTCAGATTATTTCACTGTGTCCATATGTGCAATCAGATCGAGGAGTTTGTTTGAATAACCCCACTCATTGTCGTACCAGGAAACAACTTTCACGAAATTATCATTCAGGGATATTCCAGCGCCTGCATCGAATATCGATGTGCGGGGATCGGTCATGAAATCGCTTGAAACAACATCATCTTCGGTATATCCGAGAATTCCTTTCAACTCACCTTCTGATGCAGCTTTCATAACTTTTTTAATGGCGTCATAAGAGGCTGGTTTGACAAGCTTAACTGTTAAATCAACAACGGATACATTCAGAGTAGGAACGCGGAAAGCCATACCGGTAAGTTTTCCATTAAGTTCGGGTATTACTTTACCCACAGCTTTTGCTGCACCTGTTGAGGAAGGGATGATGTTACCGGCAGCTGCGCGGCCACCTCTCCAGTCTTTCTTCGAAGGACTATCAACGGTTTTCTGGGTTGAGGTTGTTGAATGTACTGTTGTCATAAGACCTTCAGCAATTCCGAAATTGTCGTGCAATACTTTAGCTACTGGGGCCAGACAGTTTGTTGTGCATGATGCATTGGAAACATACTGCATATCTGCTTTGTATGTTTTGTGGTTTACACCCATAACGAACATAGGAGTGTCGTCTTTTGAAGGAGCCGACATTACAACTCTTTTTGCGCCTGCAGCAATATGACCAGCGGCAGATTCTTTTGTCAGAAACAAACCAGTTGATTCAATAACGTACTCAGCACCTACCTCGTTCCATTTCAGGTTTTCGGATTTAGGCTCAGCAGTAACGCGTATTGCTTTGCCGTTAACGATCAGTTGTCCTTCTTTGGTTTCAACGGTGCCATCAAATTTTCCATGCATTGTGTCGTATTCAAGCATGTAAGCCATATAATCAACATCGATCAAATCGTTGATTCCAACAATTTCGATATCACTTCTTTTCATTGCGGCTCTGAAGGCGAGTCTGCCTATCCTTCCAAAACCGTTAATACCCACTTTAATTTTTGCCATAATATTAATAATTAATGATTTATGTAAATAGAATTCTTTTTATTGCTTTTTCTTATCCGGACGCAAATTTAGAAAAAATAAATAAAAACTCAAAGTGAAATTTGACGGGCAAATGAAAACAAATCGAATTCGTTCAAAAAGACCTGTTGGGTTCTTTGAAAAGTATCCTTAGAAAGACGAAGTTACAAGTCGGATTGAAAACAAATCTAATAATTTTCAAGCCTTTCTTCTTTGCTTTTTTGATCTTTTGAAATCCGGCGATTTAACCTCTGCTCCTGGCGTAGTTGCTTCCAACTTTTTGCTCTGGCAGCATCGCTTATATCGATCACTTTCCCGAAACGGTAGCCGGCACTCAGGTTTAAGAAGAAAAAACTGTTGTTTTCAGTAGCCATAATGGGAATGGGTTTAGGAAAAACATCCACGCCCATCCCAACATCGATTGCATGAATTATAGCGTCTTCACGGCTATATTCAAAACTAAAACCAGCTTTGACCGAGGCTCCAGGCACGATGGATAATTCATTAAACCCCTTGAAAAACGAAGCCCGTCCGTTAATATTGGATAAATGGATAGACGTGTTGAACTTCTCAATTTCGTAGGGTTTGTAATTTGGATCTGGAGGATAAGTAGGGGGAGCGTAATAGCGTATTTCGTAATAAATTGGTTTTAAGACTCCAAAGGTGGGTCCTGCGGAGTAATAATATCGAATGGATATCCCACCTTTGTCGTTTTTTCTGAACATCTCATATTGTTTGCCGATGCTGCCCTTTAGTTCGAAAAAGCTATTTTGTTTGCCAAAAACAAAGCTTCGGCTCGAATAGTAATTGTTGTTGCTTGTAAGCTTGATTTCTTTCGGGTGCTTAACACTCATGAAATCCAAATCATAGATGGTCTGGTTCCTTGCGTTAATTCTCTGACCGTAGCGAAAACCAGCGCCAATACCGTTTGAAGTCAGGAAAAGCGCAGCTGATCTCTCGTTTTTCAGCATAATCCTGGGCTGGTCATCGATCTCCCCTTGGGAAAAAACGGATCCTGAAAAAAAAGAAAATAGCAAAATAGCGTATAAGTTCTGAAATTTCAGCATCGATTATAGGTAAATAGGTAACTACCTTTAAACAAAGATAAGGGGAAACGGTTTATGAACAATGTCATAAAATAAAAATATTGCAAACTACAATCCGGAAACTTTTCCCCGATAATACTCTGCAATATCAGTTCACATAACAGGGTAGGCCCTGTTATGCTATTTAAGCCCGTGGAATCTCGACTTGCTCCTGGTCAATCTGACCGCGGTAAGCAGGGCAATTTGCTTTTTTATTGCAAGAGGTCATCAGTATACCTAGGGCAAATACCAGCACTAGAATGTAAGCAAATTTTCTCATCGTAATTTATTTTATTATCAATCCAACTACAAACTTCCGGCCAAAGTTCCTTAAATTGTTTAACAAAAACCGTTTTAACCATTTATAAATCAATTCTTATTCAAGACAAGAAACAATACTCCAGAAAGGGTGCAATATAATAAAAATTATTCTTATATAAGAAGTGAGTAAAAAAAATGTTGTACTGAATATGTTATTCCAATTGTTTTGGGAAGGTTGTTAGTTTTTATGGTTTCTGATCACCTTTGCTAGGGAGGAGTATTGCACTGACCGCATTGGGTTTAGCTGCTGTTACCGGCAGGCAATATGTAGAAATTACAAAGTCCAATTATCAATCTTAAGTCCTTTAATTCGCTTAAAATGATTTGTGTTATTAGTTATCAGTTGAAGTTCACTAGTAATTGCAATCCCAGCAATCAAAGTATCGGCATGACCAATTTCGGTTCCTTTTTTTCGAAGATCTGCTTGAATAATAGCAGAAGTTTTTGCCATTGGCAAAGTCAAAGGGATGACTTTATTTAACTGGATAAAATCTTCAAATTTTTGTAATTGTTTTTTCGCGTCTTTATATAAAAGTCCGTTGAGAATTTCGTAATACGTTATGATGCTTAAACTTACAAAGCCAAATTCTTTCAAATGATCAGCTACTTTTTCAATAACCTTAGGATTTCCTCGCAAAAATTCCGAAAGAATATCGGTGTCAAGCAGCGATTGTTTCATATGTCAAATTTTCGGTCTAACAGTTCGGTTCGGGTTTTCTTAGTTTGATTAAGAAATTCAGCATAATCAGAACTACTCATGTCGCTAAATGCCCCACCAAACGACAGAATTTTCTTTCTTAAACTATCAGAATGTTTGGTTCTCGGTGTCATCGCATGAATGAACTGATATAGTTCTTCCAGTCTATTAACTGGAACATCTTTCATTTCTTTTATTATGGTATTTAATGTTGACATATTAATCAGAATTTTCATCAAAGATAACTAAAAATTCTTTTCAAGTTTTCAAGGCTAAATCAAATTGGCAGGGTCAAGCTTTGCTTGCCGGTAACGTTTGACAGTAGGCCCAGTGCCGACATTTTTGCGGTTTTTGTTCGGCCTTGGATATATTTCATTTATACAAAAAGCTCTGAAACTAAGAAAGAGCAAGGCATTGGGCTTACTGTTTGTTACCGCGCGTATTTCTTTGTTCCTCTATTATTTTTTCCAAATCTTGAATATTCTGAGGAAGATTGACCGAGGCAATTTCCCAGAGCATCTCATAGTCTATACCAAAATATTCATGTGATATTAAATTTCTAAGTCCATACATTTTCTTCCAAGGAATATCAGGGTATTTTTTTCGAATTGCTAAAGGAATATTTTTTGATGCTTCGCCTATAATTTCAAAATTTCTCACAACTGCATCAACTAGCATGTAGTCTTTCTTGAAATCAGCAAATTTTTTACCGTTGATATACTCAGCAATTCTCAACATGGATTTGAGCATGTCATCCAAGTAGAAGTCGAAATTCCGTTCGATTGGAGTCATACGTATTGTACTTGTTTTAGGATAGATTCTCTTAATTGTTCTTTAAGAGCGCGACTAGAAACAAGGTCAACTTTAATTTTCAATTCATTTTCAAGAAATTCCTGTAAATCAAAAAATTCCCAGCCAACGGGTTTACGGAATTCAACCAAAATATCAATATCCGATTTTTCGGTCTGCTCATCACGAGAATACGAACCAAAGTATCCAATCCTTTCAACCGAAAATCGATCCGAAA